>JBAZGW010000020.1:0-21621 GCA_041652635.1 Candidatus Omnitrophota bacterium
TTCTTTCTCTCACAAGGTTGTCCGGCATAATTATTTTTCCCGAGGCCTCACAGAGGCGCTCGCAGAGTATTCGCGACTGGTTAAATTCCCTTTCTCTCAGCCTGGCAGGGTGCAGGGGAACCGGGATTATTATTTCGGCCGCGGAGATCAGGAATCCATATTCGTTATGAAAATCGGCGAGCAGTCTGCCGAGCGTGCGTCCCAGATAATCCCTGCCGCCGTATTTAAAAGCGTGTATCAGTTCTTTTACGCGGTCGTCATACCGGCAGGCGCCGTATGCGCGGTCGAAATAAAAACGTTCCCCGGAACAAGCGGCGCAGTATCCGGTCCTTTTAGTGGTGTGCCTGCCGCATCCCCTGCAAAAGGGCGGGGAATTCCTTTTGATGGAACTCCAGCATTCCGCGCAAACCGCGTTATCTATCGCGCTTCTATTTTTGAGGCTCGCGCGGCACGACAGGCATACAGGAGGATATATAATATCGCGTAATCCTTTCAAAATGCCGCGTAACATAACGCATATAATAGCAGTTGGCCTTTTGTTTGTCAAACTGCAAAGAACCCTTGAATAATTTATCCGGCATGTTAAAATATCCCTCGTTGGGGTCCGTCTCCTCCGCGAAGAAGGGGCGCGTAACCGCGTCATTAAGAAACAGGCGGAACAACGGTGGTTGAGTCCCGTGATCAACCGGTCCATAATACCAGGAGATTATGATGAAAAAGATAGTACTTATAAGGCATGGCGAGAGCGTCTGGAACAAAGAAAACAGGTTTACCGGCTGGACCGACGTGGACCTCTCGGAAAAGGGAGCGGCGGAGGCTAAGAAAGCCGGGCTGCTCCTGAAAAAAGAGGGGTATACTTTCGATACCGCATTCACTTCCGTCCTGAAAAGGGCGGTCAGGACGCTTTGGTCGGTGCTGGATGAGATGGATTCCATGTGGGTGCCGGTTTACAACTCCTGGCGTCTTAATGAGCGGCACTACGGCGCCCTGCAGGGGTTGAACAAGTCGGAAACGGCGGCAAAATACGGAGAGGACCAGGTGCTTATCTGGAGGCGCAGTTATGATATCCCTCCTCCGGCGCTGGAAAAGAACGATCCTCGTTATTCAGGAGGCGACCCGCGTTATAAAGGAGTGCCGGAGAAAGATATCCCGACTAGTGAATGTTTGAAAGACACGGTGGCGCGGTTCCTTCCTTACTGGCACGATACTATCGCGCCGGCGGTAAGATCCGGGAAGAACGTGATCATCGCGGCCCACGGCAACAGCCTGAGGGCGTTGGTGAAATACCTGGATAATGTGTCCGATAAAGATATCGTGGGCTTGAATATCCCCACGGCCATTCCGTTGGTTTATGAGTTGGACGACGATCTGCGCGCCGTCAGGCATTATTATCTCGGCGATCCCGAGGAAGTGGCCAGGGCCGTATCGTCGGTGGCCAATCAAGGGAAGGCCGCGGCAGGCAAGTAGCTTTTTCCGGCGTAAATGAGAAGCACCGCTTATCCCGATGCGTATCCCGGCGGCGATCCGGGGTTAATATTAAAGAATAAGTTCTGCGGAGGTCAATAATGGAAAACGGCGAGACATATCTTACACAGTCGGGTTATGATAAATTGGCGGAAGAGATCGATCGTTTGCGCACAGTGCGCAGAAGGGAGATCGCCAGGGAAATAGAAAAGGCCAGGGCTTACGGCGATATCAGCGAGAACGCCGAGTATGACGCGGCCAAGGACGCGCAGGCGCATAACGAGCAGCGCATAGCGGAACTGGAATCAAAGCTCAGTAAATGCCGCATTATAGACGATTCACTGATGTCTAAGGACGAGGTGTTGATCGGCGCCACCGTGAAACTGCGCGATATGGATACCGGCGAGGAATTCGAATATATGCTGGTCGCCGAAGTGGAGGCGGATTACGCGCAAAACAAGGTCTCGGTTTCCTCGCCCGTAGGCAAGGCCCTGCTCGGGCATAAAGTCGCGGAGACAGTGGAAATAGTGATCCCGGCGGGAATGCTCAAATACCGGATTGAATCGATCTCCAGGTAAAAGGTCATGGTGGATCTTAAGGCTCAGCTTAACGAGGCGCAGTTATCCGCGGTGAGTTCTCTGGAAGGGCCGGTGCTGGTCATCGCCGGCGCCGGTTCCGGTAAGACCAGGGTGATCGAGTACAGGGTATTGCGCCTGGTTGAGAGCGGGGTCGATCCCGTTTCAATACTGTTGCTTACTTTCACGCGCGAGGCGGCGCGCAGAATGCTTGAGCGCGCGGCCAGCCATGACCGCAGGTGCGGCCGCGTGGAAGGAGGGACGTTCCATTCTTTCGGTTACAGGTTGCTGCGTAAATATTACGGGCTCGCGGGATTGCCGGAAAGTTTCTCCGTTATGGACGAGGACGACGCCGGCGAGGCGATAAAACGCTGTATGGAATCCTCCGGCCTGTCCGCTTCCGAAAAGAAATTCCCCAAGAAAGATACCGTCCGTTCCATAATCAGTTCCTGCGTCAATAAATCACTCGGCGTCGAAGAGGTGCTCTCCAGGGATTACCGTCATTTCCTTTCATATTCCGGCGAAATATCTTCTTTGCGTTCCAAGTATTGCGAATTCAAGCGCAAGAACGGTTATGTGGATTATGACGATATCCTTATTTATATGAAAATGTTGCTGGAGAAAGAGGAGATCCGCGTTTCGTTCATTTCCGCCTATAAGTTCGTGATGGTGGATGAATTCCAGGATACCAACAGGCTGCAGGGCGAGATCACCCGGCTGCTGGCGGAGCCGCACGGGAATGTCATGGTCGTCGGAGACGACGCGCAGAGCATTTACGGTTTTCGCGGTGCCTCTCACCGCAATATAATGAAATTCTCTGAAATCTACCGCGGGTGCAAGATAGTCAAATTGCAAAAGAATTACAGGAGCACTCAGCCTATCCTGGACCTGGCCAACAGCGTGCTGCGCAATATGGAAAGCAAATACGATAAGGCGCTGGTTTCCGCGCGGTCCGGCGCGGGAGAAAGGCCGGCGTTCCTTTCATTCAACGACGCCTATGACGAGGCCTGTTGGATCGCGTCCAGCCTGGAAGAATCGCTCGCCGCCGGTAAAGACCCGCGGGAACAGGCTGTGCTTTTCAGGTCGGCATACGTCTCCATTCCGTTGCAGGCGGAATTAGGCAGAAGGAATATATCCTTTAGGGTGTTCGGGGGGATGAAATTCTACGAGGCCGCGCACATAAAGGACGTCGTTTGTTATTTCCGCGTGGCGCATAATCCTCGCGATGAATTGGCTTGGAGAAGGGTGCTTAAGCTGATCGACGGAGTGGGGGAAAAGACTGCGGAGCGGGTGATCGAGGAAATACGGCTTTGCCGTGAAACCGGGCAGGTCTACTACGGGGCGTTGCGTTCGGGAAAATTCAAGGGCGGATTGAAGACGGCCCTGGAGAAACTCTCTTTTTTCCTGGAAAGAACCGCGGCAGAGCAGGATCTGGGAATGAGGTTCGATCTGATACTGGATCATTACGGGCCGGCTTTTCGCGCCAGGTTCGACGATTGGCATTTGAGGAACGGGGATATGTCGGCTTTGAGGGAGATAGTCGCGCATAGCGCTTCGGCGGATGAATTGCTGGCTTCTCTGGCGATAGATCCTCCGCAAAAGGCCGAAGAGCGGGCGGCGGTGGTCCTTTCAACTATTCATTCGGCCAAAGGGCTGGAGTGGGAGAATGTTTACCTGATAGGGATGCAGGACGGTGTGTTCCCGAGCGGTTTTTCTTTCGAGAAACCGGAAGAAATGCAGGAAGAACAGAGGCTTTTTTATGTGGCGATAACCAGGGCCCGCGATAGGCTTATTTTGTCTTTTCACAGGGAGAATGCCCGTAATCTTTTGACGCCGTTCAACCGCGTTTCCAGATTTATCGAACTGCCGGGAGTCGCCGATCTTATGGATAAGGAAGAGATCTACCCGTGGGATTCCGGAAAGCGGCCCGGACGCGGCGAATACGCCGGAAGCGGACGGAACGGGGAGGAGCTTGACGACAGGATGTTTGATTTTCTGGACGGGGAGATATGAAAGAACGGATCGTCTACAAAGGCAGGGTGATAAACCTTAGTGTCAGGGATCTGCCTTTGCCGGACGGCGGCAGGTCAGCCGTTGAAGTAATCGGGCATCCCGGAGCGGTATTGGTAGCGCCGTTCCTTTTGGACGGTTCTTTGATGATGGTCAGGCAATACCGTCCGGTGATAGGCAGATATATATACGAATTCCCCGCGGGCACCAGGCGCCGCGGCGAGCCCTATTTAAAATGCGCGGCGCGGGAACTGCGGGAAGAGACGGGGCTTTCTTCCCGCCGGTTCGCCAGACTGGGAGAAATATACCCGGTGCCCGGATATTCAACGGAAAAGATAGTGATCTACCGGGCGGACCGGGCTGTCCGAGGCCAGTGCAGGCGCGAGCGGGACGAGTTTATGGAAAACGTTCAAATGAAAAAGAAGGAAGCCGCGGATCTTTTTCGCGCGGGCGGGATGATCGATGCCAAGACTATTTGCGCGCTGGCGTTCCTGGGGATCATATGATGCCGAATGAAAACACGTTCACCTCTCCGGAAGCGCCGTTGTTGGATGATTTCGTCCGTGTCTTCAGGTCTTCCGTGAATGTTTCTTCTCTTTATCCTTCCGATCATCCTTCATTCAAGAAGTCGGCGGAAGAATCCAGGATCAAGATAAACGAGGTGCTTACCGCCGGGATAGCCCTGACTATAGGAGTGATGCCGGACAGGCTCGTGATCGCCGGCAGGGAATTCGCCGGGGCGCTTTCTTACGGTGAACTGGCTTCATCCCTGCATCAGCGTAAAATAAGAAGCCTATCTTTTCTGCCCGGCGTTACCGCCGAGGAACTCACCGTTCTTTTTTCCGTGATCACCTTTTCCGCCAAAGATATCGCCAGGCACGGCGGGATCAATTCTCTATTGAACCGTTATTCCCTGCAGTTCGTGGTGGTGGAAGAACTGGATTATCAGGAATTACTTGAAGGCGGCACTGAAGAGATCACTCATATCTGGCACTTTTTGCTTGATGAGGCGATGGCAAAGAACGATAAACAGGCCGTCAGGCATTTGGTAAAACACCTGGTTAATGAATTTAAAGGGGTGGCCAGGCGGCTGGGAATGCAGCAGTTCCTTGACGATGAAGAGACATCCAAAAGCGTTAACCGTTTCCTGGATTATCTTTCGCAGAACGATAAAGAGGGATTCCGTGAATGCGTAAGCGGGCTCGCGGAAGCGGCCCTTAACGCGCGCGCCGCCGGGCTGGATGCCGGACAGGTGGCAAAACTGAAGAAATTCTTCCGGAATTGCAACGATGAGGATTTTGCCGCTATCCTCAGCGGAGAGTTGATAAAAAAGGACGACTTCGACCTGTTAAGCCTGAATTTGTTCAGCCGCCTGGCTGAAGGGCGCAATCACGAGAATATCGCGGCTTTAACACTGGATGCCTTAAAAAAAGAGTCCGTTCCTTCCGACGTAAAGATCGGAAAAAGGATAGAGAAATTGTTCTCCGGGGAAGCGGCGCCGGATCTCCCCGGCACATACCGCACTTCCCTGATGCATTTTCTTCAAAACGCCTCTTTCGGCAGGGAACAAATCCTGGACAGGGGTTTGCTGGAAGGCAATTATTTTTATATGCTGTTGAATTTGTTGATGCAGGAAAGGGACGCGGAACGCGCCCTTAAAATAGTCGAACAATTGGAATCAGGCTGGGGAAAGATCGTCGATTCCGGGGATACAGATTACGTTCACCGCCTTGTCGAAGTCTCGGAAGCCAGGAAGTCCGGGCCGCAGCCCTTGCCGGAGAAAATCTTCGAATTATTGGATATGCTGGTGGTTTCTTTTACCGAGGAATTGATCTGGGAACGCGATTTTCACGATCCGGCACTGCTGGAGAAAGTCAGGGTCAGCAGGAAAGGGGCCGATTTTTACCTGCAGAAATTCTTTGAAGAAGGGATAATTACTTCTTGCGCGCTCAATCTTTTTATCAAGCTTTTTCCTGAGAAACTCGAAGATTTCTATCTTCATCTGCGCTTAAAGTCCGACGATATCGGATTCCTGGAACAGTTGGTTTCCGTCTTGGGGGAAACCGGCCATCCGTTGGCCCAGGGTATGCTGGAGACGGTCTACGATTTTTCCAGCGCTCTTATCCGGGCGCGGATCCTGCAAGCGATGCACCGTAATTCCGCTCCGGGCATTAATTTTCTCCTGCGCGTTCTGAAAGAAGAAAACGATGTTTCTTTGAAGAGAGAAGTGTTGATGATAATGATGAAGCAGGGGATCGGCGAGACGGAGGCTCTGACTGTTCTTTTCGGGATGCAGAGCCCCTGGGGAAAGAAGAACCAGTTGTTGATGGCTAATATTGCCGCGGTCCAGGAGGCATCTTTCAAAGCCGCGATACCGTTTCTGGAATTGCTGGGTAAACGGCCTTTTTTCTGGAATAACGCGTTACGGCGGAAGGCGAATGAAGCAATACGTTATCTAAAATGATAGAAAAGATCGAGAAGACATTCAGGGAATTGGTTGTCGCTTTGCAGAAAGCCAGGCTTTACGGCACCGGGCACGTTAAGTTCAAGGAGTCCATACCGGTAGTCTACGAAAGCCTGCGGGACCTCTTTCTTCTCCGGGATGAACTTGTTATCGGCCTGGTGGGGAATGAACTGGCTTTTGAGAAAGAGATATTTTTCGATCTGAGTAAACTGCTTCAGCCCGTCATCGTCTACCTTGCCTCTCGCGGCATAGAGCGCATATCGTTCTCCAGTAATTTGAACCTTGATGAACTTGAACGTTTTGTTGTTTTTCTGGCCACTCCGCCTGACCAGGGAGACGCTGAGCCGCAGGTTTATCTCGAGCAGAAAGGCATATACAACATAACCGTGGGTAAGCTCGGGACGGGCAATCGGGAGAAGGAAGACAATAACGCCGGAGAGTCCGCCCTGAGGATATACGAGGATTCACTTTCCAGGTTCTCCTCGGCGATCGACTCCTTGCTGGCAGGAGAGAAGACGGACGCCCTGAATATCCGTATGACATTGAACAATATCACGGAAATGCTGACCGGGCGTTACCACGAATTCCTGAAACTGGCAACGGTGAAGAGATATGACGCCGGCACTTTCGTGCACCTGATGAACGTCGCCATTCTGGGGATGTATTTCTCCGCCAAACTCGGTTTCCCCAGGGATGACGTTAATGAAATAGGGATGGCCGGACTTTTTCACGATATAGGCAAGCTTTATATTTCCCGTAAGATCATCACCAAGCCCGGCAAGCTTACCGAGGAGGAATTCGACAGCATAAGAAGCCATTCTTCGCTGGGCGCGGAGATCCTTTTTAATTATTCCGCTTCCCTGGGTGTATTGCCTTCAGTGGTCGCTTTTGAACATCATCTTAAGTATGATCTTAAGGGGTACCCCAGGCTGGCGATCCCGCGTTCGCCTCACACGGCGTCAAAAATAATATCGATCTGCGACGTTTATGACGCCCTTTCGCAGCGGCGTAGTTACAAAAATGATTATCCGCCCAACATTATCTACGATATAATGATCAAAGACCGCGGGACATCTTTCGATCCAGACCTGCTGGATAGTTTTTTCCGGATCATGGGGGTTTGGCCGGTGGGCACTTTGCTTAAACTCAGTGACGGCAGGGTGGCGGCAGTGAAAGAGGAGAATCCCGACGACATATTTCATCCTGTGGTGGACGCGCAGGATGCGCAGGGCGTAAAAGAAACCCTGGACCTGCGCAAGACCGCCGGAAGCATAGAAGTGGAGCGGGCGTTGAATCCGTTGACCGACGGTAAGGGGTACCTGGGACTTGTTTGAACGGAACCCTATACGGCGGCAGAAAAATAAAGTTGCGGGGGAACGGCTTGAAAGCCGAGATCCGGGATGTGCCCGCAATCGAAGATCCGCTTAAGTTTTTCAACTTTTGAGGGGAGGGATAATGTCGAAGAATCTTTTAGCTGCCGGTTTGTTGATCTTATCAGTTTCTTTTTCCGGCTGTGAGACATTGGAGAAGGCCAGGTCCGCGGACGAATGTGAAAGCCGGTTGTATGATCTGAACAGGAAAGTCGTTGAGTTGAGCAGGCAAAAAGAGGAACTGGCCGCGAGTAATGCCGAACTTATGGAATCTTCGCGCGATAAAATAAGCGATCTGGAGAAGGCAAAGAATGACCTGGCGGAAAGCCTGACTAAGGAACTCAGTGATTACAAAGCTAAACTTCAGTTGACGGAGCGCGGCCTGGTGATCACTTTTATGGCGGAGATATTCTTTGACTCCGGCAAAGTTTGGATAAAAGAACGCGCGAAACCCATACTCCGTAAAGTGGCGCGCGTATTGATCAATGACGTGCCGGACACACTCGTGGCGATAGAGGGCCATACCGACAACCAGCCGATCAAGCATTCCGGGTGGCGTTCCAACTGGGAGCTTTCCACGGGCAGGTCACTTTCCGTGCTGCATTATTTTACCGAAGAGTGCGGCGTGGCCCCCCGGCGTTTGTCGGCGAACGGTTACGGAGAATACAGGCCCGTGGCCTCCAACGATACCGCGGAAGGCAGACGCCAGAACCGGCGCGTGGAAATAGTGATACTTCCTTATAAAACAAATAAAGTGGGAAAATAAATTTTCCCCGATCGTTTTTCGGTTTTGTTCACCACCTTGAGACTGCCGAAGGGGCCCGTATTTCCCCGGGTTGAAACTATCGGCAAAAGGAGCGGCAATGTGCATGGAATTTTCTCTCTCGGATATGCGTAAAAGATTGTTCGCGTTGTTGCAGGAAGAGGCGCTTAAAAAAGGCGATTTCGTCCTCTCCTCGGGTAAGAAAAGCGGTTATTACCTGGACGGCAGGGTGATCACCCTTACCCCCGAGGGGGCTTTCCTGACCGCCGGGATATTCCTGGAAATGCTTAAAGACGCCCTCCCCGATGCGATCGGCGGGCCGACTTTAGGCGCCGATCCGATAGCCGGGGCAGTGGCTTGTTTAAGCCATTTGCGCGGCTATCCGGTAAAGACATTCATCGTGCGTAAGGTTTCCAAAGGGCATGGGATGCAGAGACAGGTGGAAGGCCCCAGGCTCGCGCGCGGCGCGACCGTCGTGCTTGTTGATGACGTGGCTACTACCGGTGGTGCGTTGATAGAAGCCAAATCCGCCTTGGATAAAGAGGGCATAATCGTTTCGCGGGCCTTTGTGATCGTGGACAGGCAGGAAAGCGCGCAGGAGAACCTCGCCGCGGCCGGACTTGAACTGGAATCAATTTTCAAAATATCCGAGTTCGGGGTGTGATTTTCCCGCGTTCCCCGCTTCAAAAACCTTTCAAGATCAACCGTGAAAAAACATATCTTAAACCCGGAATTTGCAATAGGAATTCGGTAAAATGTCTTTAACTCATTGCCATAATCGCGTTCTGCTTACAATGGTTCAACAAATCCTGATGCGAAATCCGGCTTTAAGGAGTCCGGTATAAATGCGCGTTCATAAACCTGATATAGTGATAATAGGCGCTGGGCCAGCGGGAATGATGGCCGCGATACGCTCCGGCCAACTGGGGCAGGGCGTGCTTTTACTGGAACGTAATCCTTCCTGCGGCAGGAAACTTCTTTTAAGCGGTAAAGGCCGCTGTAATCTTTCCAATGCCTGTTCCCGTGAAGAATTCTTTTCTAGATTCTCTGGGCAGGGCGAGTTCTTGAGGAACGCGCTGGATAAATTCTATTACCCGGAACTTACCGCTTTTTTCGAGAAACGCGGTTTGGAATTGCTCGTTGAGCGCCAGGGCAGGATTTTTCCCTCACGCGGAGATTCGGCGGATGTCCTGCGCGTCCTTCTGGAGGAAATGGAGAGTCTCGGGGTGGAAATAAGTTATAATTGCCGTGTCCGCGGTATCGAGACCGGCGGCGGCAGTGTCCGCGGCGTAATATTGGAAGACTCCGGAAGTATCGCGGCAGAACGCGTAATACTGGCGTGCGGCGGTGTTTCATACGCTTTTACCGGTTCCAGCGGGGACGGGCAGGAGATGGCGCGCGGGCTGGGCCATACAATATCGCCTTTGTTGCCGGCGTTGGCTCCTTTACGCGCGGTAAAGACATATCCGGCTCTTAAAGGTTTATCGCTTAAGAACGTGAGAGTCGCCGTTTCCTTCCTCAATAAGGGCAAGAAGGGAAGGTTGGAGTCTCCGGTGGGAGAAGTCGCTTTTCATTCCCGCGGCATAGGCGGCGCCCTGGCGCTTTCTTTAAGCGGCAGGATTTCCCGGCTCTTGGCCGAAGGAGCGCGCGCGCGTCTGGAAATAGATCTGAAACCGGGATTGGAACGAGGTGTTCTCGACGCCAGGCTGCTGCGCGAATTCAAGGCCGCTCCGCAGGCGGGGCTTGAAGATATTCTTTACGCGCTTATGCCGGAACAATTGGCCGCGGTTTTTTGTTATGTATGCGGCCTGCCCGCGGGTAAAAAGGCCAATCAGATCACCGCTGCCGAACGGAGCGTGATCCTTGACCGCCTGAAGTGTTTCGGTTTCGATATCGAAGGTGTTTCGATGGACGAGGCGATGATCACCAGCGGCGGAGTTTCTTTGAAACAGATAAACCCGCGCACTATGGGATCCAGGCTGGTCAAAGGGCTTTATTTTGCCGGCGAGATGATCGATCTGGACGCCGATACCGGAGGTTTTAATCTGCAGGCGGCTTTTTCCACCGGTTATCTCGCTGGTGAAAGCGCCGCGTCCCGGAAAACAGGGGGGGACTGATGGAGAGTAAAGAAAAGGTAAAATTATACCTGGCTTCCGCTTCCGCGGCGCGTAAAAAGGTCCTTTCCGGGCTGGGGCTTATTTTTAAGACTCTGCCGGTGGATGTCCCTGAGCGCGGCGTCAACGGCAGGAGGGTGAAGTCTTTCCCCGCGCTGGTAAAACGTAACGCCTTGGCGAAAGCTCTGGCGGGGGCGGGAATGATCGGCGAAGGCGTGGTGATCGCCGCCGATACCGTTTCCGAACAGGACGGGAAGATTTACGGCAAGCCGCGTGATCGGCGGGAAGCGGCATCGATGTTGAAGAAACTTTCCGGAGGCTCCCAGCGTGTTTATACCGGTATCGTAGTCGTGCGCAAGGACCGGAGCGGAAAATTGCGGATAAGGGCGGCTTGCGAGAGAACCACGGTGTATATGGATAAACTCGGCAGTGAGGAGATACGTTCTTATCTATCCCACGGCGCGGCTCTCGGCAAGGCCGGCAGTTTCGACATTCAAGGAAAAGGCGCGTTATTCATCCGGGGTATAAACGGCTGTTTTTATAACGTGATCGGCCTCCCGGTGCGCCGCCTGTACCGGATGTTGAAAGATTCGAGGGTAGGGCTGTTAATTTTAATCCCGCTGTTGTTCTTTACGGCCGGATGTTCCACGGAATATAATCCGGCCACGGGCAGGCAGGAAGCGTATTATTACAGCACGGAGAGGGAAGTGCGGGCCGGGGCGGCCATTGCCAAGACCGTGGAGAAGGAATACCGCCTCGCCGACGATCCTCTTTTGCAGGAGAGGGCGAGGCGTATCGGCTCGCGCGTGGCCGCGGTCTGCGGACGAAGAGAGATCAAATACACATTCAAGGTCCTGGATGAGGAAGAGATAAACGCGGTATCGCTCCCGGGAGGCTTTGTTTACGTCAATAAAGGCGTGCTGGAAAAGGCATCAGGGGACGACGAAGTGGCCGGCGTTCTGGCGCATGAAGTGGGGCACATTGTTTCCAGGCACAGTATCAAAAAGATGCAGGGGATGACGGGATATTCGCTGTTGCGTATACTGCTGGCCCAGGCCCCTGACCAGGGTAAAGTGGGGAGAGCGGCGGACGCCGCTTTCGTGGAACTGATGCTGGGATATTCCCGCGAGGATGAATTGCAGGCCGACAAATTGGCCGCGCGGTATATGAAAGCCGCCGGGTATGATCCTAAGGCGATGATCTCTTTTTTGGAGAAATTGTGGGATGACGAAAAACGCAAGCCGCCCCGCCGCAGGTCTTATTTTAAGACCCACCCGTATATTCCCGACAGGGTCAGGGTGGTGAAGCGGGCGTTGGGAGAAAAGATGGGTTTTAACGATTATATCAATATAGAACAGCTTCCTGCGGACGCGGATTAGGATGCGGTTTGTTAAATCTTTATTATTACAGGGAGTGTTTTTTATAATGACCGCGATGAGCGTTTATGCCCAGGACAATCCGTTCGGCGTTTTGGAATTCCTGCATTGGGATCATCCCTGGAATTCCAACAAATATCATACTCAGCAGGAAATGGATAAGGCCGCCGACGCCGTGCTGCGCTGCGGCGCCGGTATCGTGCGCGTGGATTTTCTCTGGCAGGATATAGAGCCGCGGCAGGGAAAATACGATTTCGCTAAATACGACAGGATCGTTGAGGCCTTGTCCTCCCGGGGTATAGAGATCCTCGGGATACTCGATTACAGCGCCGACTGGGCTTCAGACTGCGGCAAGTGGAACTGTCCCCCGAAAGACTTCGATATCTTCGCGGCCTACGCCGCAAAAGTGGCCCGCCGCTACCGCGGTAAAGTGGGATACTGGGAGATATGGAATGAGCCCGATTCTTCTGTCTATTGGCAGCCGCAGGACCGCCTGAAAAGCTATTGCCGTCTGCTGGAAGCTTCATATAAGGCAGTCAAGAAAGCCGACCCCGGCTGTCTGGTGCTCAACGGTGGACTGGCGAACGGGTTGTCCAGCGTGAATGTGCTTTATGAGAACGGGGCGTCGCCTTATTTTGATATACTCAACGTGCATATCTTTGAATCGCCTTTAAGCGAGGGCGCGTTGAGCAGGATCAGGGCATTTCCCCGTTTAGTGCGCAAGAAAATGCTGCGCAACGGTGACGGCGGCAAGAAGATTTGGATAACCGAGACCGGCTGTCCCGGGGCCGGCAGTAAGTCCGTAAAGGGCTGGTGGCTGGGAAAGAACCCCGGCGAGCAGGAACAGGCGGAATGGGTTTTGGCTGTTTATGACGAATTGACTAAAGCCGAAGGCGTTGAAAAAATATTCTGGGCTTTTCTGCGCGATTGCAACCGGCATTGGAAGAACGGCACGGATTACCTGGGGCTTCTGCGTTGGGATTTCAGCGAAAAACCCGCTTTCGGCGCCTATACGCGCGCCCGCAAGCAATGGGAAGAAAAGAAAGAGAGGTAATATTATGTTCGCTTTGTCGAATTTTATCGGAGCGTCCGCGCGCGTCGTAGACATCATTCTGACGGTATACTACTGGTTGATACTTATCCGCGCTGTGATCAGCTGGGTCAACCCGGATCCTTTCAATCCTCTGGTGCAGTTCCTCGTCAAGAGCACCGAGCCGGTGCTCGAGCCTATCCGCAGGCTCTTACCTGCCGGACTGCGTTTAGGCATAGACATTTCCCCGTTGATAGCCTTTTTGATAATCGTCTTTCTGAAATCGTTCCTGGTCCGGACCCTGGTGGATTGGAGCCTGCGGCTGGGATAGAACACCGAGGGATGATGGACGAAGCATGAAGCACGAAAGACGATGGCCGAAACACGAAGGACGAACGAAAAACGGAACGAAAAACGGAACGAAAAACGGGACCGGGTCCGTTTTACCCTTAGTCCCGCAGTGGGTTACGGCAGAAGTGTCCCCGGGATTGGAGAAGGGCGAAGCACGAGGCATGAAGCACGAGGCATGAAGCACGAAGCACGAAGCACGAAGCACGAGGCACGAAGCACGAGGCACGAAGCATGAAGGACAGGGACAAAAGTTAAGAGGGACGAAGCACGAGGCACGAAGGACAATAATCGTTTTTATGAAAAGAATACGTTTTTATGTTGCAGGAACGTTTTTTGTTTATTGTGTTATTTCTTTTATCGGACCGGGTTTTGCCGGTGAGGAGAACACGGATGTGATAGTGGTGCGTAAAAGCGCCGGGGGGATTTACAGCATCGGCAGCGAAGATATTTCTTATTTCGCTCCCGGGCAGTCCGCCTTGGGAGCGGCCGGATTGTTGCCTCTGGAGGGCGATTTCAAGGGCGCGGGCGGCGACGGGCAGGCGGATTTTTCTTCACGGGGCGGAGGTTTCGAATCTTTGGCGGTCACGCTGGACGGCCAACGGATAAACGACCCGCAGACAGGGCACTATACCTGTGATATTCCTATGACCGCGTTCGACATCGAACGCGTGGATCTGACGGGGCCGTCGGAGCAGACTGCCGGCGGAGCTGTCTCCGGCGGGTTGGATTTTCGCCGGCGCCTGCCGCTGGAGAACGAGAATAGGGTATCGGGTTCTTTCGGCAGCCACGCTTTGTCCGCGGGATCTTTCAGTTTCACGCGCGGCAACGGAGAATCCGGGGCGCGCGTTTCGGTGTTGAAAAGGCGTTCTTCCGGGTTCCGCGAAGATACCGCTTTCGAAAATAATATCGTGACTTTCTCAGGGCTTTTGCGCGGGGACAATACCGCGCTTAAGGCTGATTGGGGCTACCAGGATAAATATTTCGGAGCCTGCGATTTCTATACCCCGGGAAAAGGCTATCTCTCCGACGAACGCACGCGCACGCATCTGGCAGATATTTCTTTCGCGCTGGAGAAAGAGAATATGAGTTTTAAACCTTCTTTTCTTTGGCGCAGGCATTACGATACCTTTCAACTCGACCGCACCAAATTGCGCAGCGCCTATATTAATCATCACCATACCGACGTATTGCGGCCCGGGGTGGAATTCAGCCTGAAAGGTGATAACGGTGGGAGATTTTCTTCCGGGGCGGAATACAATTCGGAACGGATAGTCTCGCAAAGCCTCGGTGATCACAACCGGGAAATTCCGGCTTTTTGGATGACGGCCGACTCCGCGCCGCTGGGCAATTTATCGGCATCAGCCAAGGCCAGAGTCGACTCCCCGGATAAGGGAGACGATATCCTTTCCGCAGGGTTCAATCTCGCTTACGCCTTGTCCGGGATATATTCGCTTAAAGGAGCGGTCTCCGTTGACGGCAGACTGCCGAGTTTCACGGAATTGTATTATCTTGATCCGACCACTGCCGGCAGCGAGAATCTTAAATCTCCGCGTTCCGTGACTTATGAAGCGGCTCTGGAGAGGTCCGTCCCCGGCTTAAACTGGCAGGCGGGAGTTTTTTATCGCAGCGAGAAAGACAGCATAGACTGGATAAAGCGCGGCGTTGCCCAATCCAGCTGGCAGGCGGAAAACCTTTCCCGGCTGGATACTTCCGGGTTGGAAGGACGCTTTCGCTCCGCTCTTTCGGATATCTGCGCTTTCTCCTGGGATTACGCTTACGCGGTGAGGATGAAACACGAACCCGATATAATTTATAAATACGGGCCCGGCTATACCAGGCATCTTTCCAACGCGCTTATCGATTTCGCTCTGCCTTTCGGTACGCAGACATTCGCGCTTAAATATACCAAGAAACCGGGAAGGGATCCCTGGATAACCGCGGACGTGATATTACGCCGCCGGCTTAATAAGCAGACGGCATTGTTTTGTTCTGTTTCCAATCTGTTCAACAGCGAATACCAGGATATAGAAGGAGTGCCGCGGCCGGGGCGCTGGATCGAAGCCGGCTGTGAGGTCTATTGGTAATCAAGGAAAGAAGAGGGCGCTATGAAGAAAGCCGAGATCGACGCCGGAGCTTTGCTCGAGAGGGTGCGAAAAGAATCCCCTGTGGTTCATCATTTGACTAATTGGGTAACGATTTACGACTGCGCGCAGGTGGTGAAGACTTTAGGCGCTTCCCCGGTAATGGCCCATGCCGCGGAAGAGGCGGCCGATATGGCGGACATCGCTTCCGCGTTGGTGCTGAACATCGGCACGATCACCGCGGAGATGCTGGAAGCGATGAAGATAGCCTGCGCCGCGGCCAATAAAAAAGGCATCCCGGTAATACTCGATTGTTGCGGGGCAGGGGCGACGGCGTTCAGGGACGCCTGTTGTTTTGAACTGTTGGACAAAGTCAGCGTGGATATCGTCAAAGGGAATGCCTCCGAGATCGCCAGGATGGCCGGCGAGGACGCGCGCACCAAAGGCGTCGATTCATTGGACGACGGGAAAGACGCTGCGCGGACGGCGCAAAAGCTGGCCTTGCGGAGTAATTGCGCGGTGGTGGTCACCGGTAAAGAAGATGTCGTCACCGACGGCCGCAGGATATTCATAATAAAGAACGGGAATGAAATGATGGCTAAGGTCGTCGGCACAGGCTGTATGGCGGCCTCGGTGATCGCTGCCTTCGCGGCGGTGGAAAAAGACTACGCGCTTGCCGCGGCCTGCGGGCTGGTTTGTTTTGAAGCGGCGGCGGAACTGGCGGCAAAACAATCTAAAGGCCCGGGGAGTTTTAAAGAGGGACTCTTTGACCGTCTTTATCTACTGGAAAAGGATATTGTGCGTGACCTGCAGCAGGTTTATACGCTAGATACAGCGAGCGGAGGATAAAATGCGTGACCGTCTTTTTTCTGTGAATAAACGGCTGTCAGCGGTAATGATGTTCTTTCTGCTCTCTTTTCCGTTGTATAGTTATGCCAATGCCGGCTTACCGATAATATTCATAACTTTTCCTTATATGCTTTTGGCGTTTATCCCGATATTCCTTATCGAGGGCGTTGTTTACAAAAAAAGGCTGAATATGAGTTACGGTAGTTCGTTCTCCGTCTCATTTTTGGCAAATCTTCTTTCCACCCTTATCGGTTTTCCTCTGGCCTGGCTGTTGTCTCTGGTAGTGGAAATATTGTTGTCGTTATCTCAGCAGGGGGCAACGGGAACGGTCTCGAAAGTTCTCTTAACTGTTTTAGGACCGGCCTGGCTCGCGCCGCCGATAGAAACAGCGGATCAGTGGTATGTTCCCATAGCGGCATTCTTTGGCCTGATCCCGGCCTACTTTGTTTCGGTATGGATGGAGTTGTTCGTGGCACGCAGGTGTTTCGATAAAGTTGATATCAAAGAAGTCAAGAAGGCCGTAAGGGCGGCTAACCTTCTGACTTACGGGATACTCGGAGCGGTTTGCCTGATTTTAGCGTTAGTGACTAAATTATTCTCCTAACAGTCTGCTGAAAAACCCTATTTTCGTCATCCTGAGCGAAGCGAAGGATCGCATCTCCGTCGGAGATTCTTCGGCCCTCGGCCTCAGAATGACGCAATTGGGACTTTTTCAGCAGACTGCTAATGGGGAATTTTAAGCGCAAGATAGAAGAAAATACCGGTAAGCAGTTTCCGCAGTAAAGCAGGGATAGTTCAGTGGCACTTTAGGGAATAAATTAGTGCGGAAGGAGGGAGTTGAACCCTCATACCTCGCGGCACAGGCTTCTGAGACCTGCGTGTCTGCCATTCCACCACTTCCGCATTACAAGGAAAGTAGTATATTCCAGCCTTTCGGGTTTGTCAATAATCATTGTCCAAGTTTCCTTTTGTTGTTATAATATTTTCCCTCGAAAAGAATGATGAACTTAGAGATTGCTTTATTTAATCGGAGCGCAGAATTCCCGAATGCCGAGTATTAATATCGTCTATCGGTAACGGTTACGGCTTTCTGACGTTACCGTAACCGAAAACCGATACGGGTTTCGGTACCATAGCCGTAGCCGTTATTTTACGGCGGGCAAAGTCTCGCCAATGCTTTAATGGCGGACAAAGTCTCGCCAAATCACTAATGGCGGGTAATAATTCAGGACAGAAACCACGGGCGCCTGTCCTGAGCAAGGTCGAAGGATTAGCCCGTGGAGTATTCATTAGCGGAGTTTGAGAATATGTTCTTCGAATCTTTTAAGATCACCGGCCTGGCCATGGCGCAGATTTTCCTGCTTGGCGGCATCGGTTATCTGCTGGTGCGCAGGAATGTGCTGGGCGATTCCTGCTTGGTGACCCTCAGTCGCCTGAGTATGGATGTGACCCTGCCGTTGATGATCTTTGTCCAGATCAGCAGGGAATTCAAGTTCAGCCTTTACCCGGACTGGTGGGTGTTCCCGTTGATGAGCCTGGCGGTAACGGCCGCGGGCGCGTTGGCGGCGGTCTTGTTTCTGCCTTTCGTCGGTAAGGGCAGGCAGCGGCTGGAATTCATCAGTCTGGCCGCCTTTCAGAATTCCGGTTATCTGCCTCTGGCTTTGATCGCGGCGATGATGCCGGCAGGGCAGGCGCGTCCGTTATTCATTTACACGTTCCTTTTTTTGATGGGATTCAATCTTTTGATATGGTCTTTCGGGGTTTATATGCTTTCACACTCGAAGGAGAAGAAATTCGCTCTTGCGAGCCTGTTCAGCGCGCCGGTCATCGCCACCTTGTCCGGCCTGCTTATCGTGGCTTGCGGTGCAAACCGTTTTCTGCCGGATTTCCTTATGACCCCTTTGAAGATGACAGGGGATTGCACTTTGCCGCTGGCGTTGTTCGTGGTCGGAGGCGGCCTGGCGCGCATAAAACTGGGTAATTCCGAAGGCTCCGGGCAGGTAGCGCTACTCTGTTTGTTAAAGCTGCTCATTATGCCGTTGGCGGGCCTGGCCCTGGTGGGGGTCTTTAAGATGCCTTATTTGATGGGACTGCTTATGGTGATGCAGTTGGCGATGCCGCCGGCAACTTCGTTATCCGTGATCGTGATGACCGGTAACAGCCAGGATCTTTTGATCAGCCGCGGCATATTCTTCGGCCACATAGTGAGTTTGGTCAGTATACCGTTAATATTAAGTTTGTATTTCGCTTTCTACATGATAAAATGACTGAGAATATAACCAAGAATCATAAGGCTTACCGGGATTACGAAATACTCGAGAAATTGGAAGCCGGCATAGAATTGAAGGGCAGCGAGGTCAAGTCCCTGCGTATGGGCAAGATCAACCTCGACGACAGTTTCGCGCGCATAGACGGCGGGCAGATGATACTTTATAATATGCATATCAGCCCGTATGCCGAAGCCAGTTATTTGAACGTCGAGCCCGCCAGGCAGAGGCGCCTGCTGATACATAAACGGGAACTGCTTGCCTGGGCCGACAAGACCAGCCGCCGCGGCTTGACGATCATACCGACCAGGGCTTATTTTAACGCGCGCGGTTTCGCCAAGCTGGAATTGGGGCTCTGCAAAGGCAAGAAGCTGCACGACCGCAGGGACGATATCAAGAAACGCGAGACGGACAGGGAATTGAAACGGGCCTTAAAGAGCCGGCGGCGTTAAGAACGATAATATGTTATAATCTATAAAGGGGGTGAAAGGGTTCGACTTAAGGCAGTCGGGTAAGGATAGCATGCCGCGGAGGCAAGGTTGGCCGCGTAAAACAACCCTTGCAAAACACAAACGCTAGCAACAATAGGATCAGTGCGTTGAATCCCGTCAATTCCATGGCACCAGTAATGATGCCCATGGGAGCGATGGTCCCAGTCGCGTTTAATTAATTAAACGCGCCTCTCTTTAGGTTCCGCCTACGGCCTATCTGAGAGACTTAGCAGGCTGGCCCGGTTTTGCGCTCCCGAAAATCGGGTGAGATCAGGGAGATACGGTTTTTCCGGTCGTGTTTATCCGGACGGGAAAGCTGAAGTTTAAAAGATAAACTAAGCATGTAGCGATTTTTACTGGATTACTTAAGGACGCCGGTTCAATTCCGGCCACCTCCACCATCATACGATGATTTTATGCCAGGATCCTTTTAAGCCTGCCGGCGGAAAAACAACCGCGCGCGGACGGACGCTTTTGCTGGTCTGTCTTTTGTTGCCGGTTATTTTTTATTCCGGCTGCGCCGGAGTGCCCCGTAAAGAGAAAGCCGCGGTCTGCCGGATCTCCGGAGTGGATTACGTGCCGCTGGTCTCAGTGTGCGCTCCCGCCGGTGTCCGAACTGAATACGACGCTTTTTCCGGTAAGGCCCGCCTCTTCAAGAATAATCATGAAGTTGTGTTGCGCACCTTGGACGACGTTATGCTTTTTGACGGAGAACTCCGGCACCTTACCCGTCCTTTACAGGTTTACCGCGGTTCTCCGGTGATAGCGTATTGTTGCGTGGATCAATTGTTGTCCTCTTTCGGTCCCCCGGGGACCGTCACAACGGAAAAGAAACCCGTTTTTCACGGCATAAAGAAAGTCGTCATCGATGCCGGACACGGCGGATACGATCCCGGTGCACTCGGCAGGAATGGCCTGAAAGAGAAAATCGTCACTCTCGATATGGCCAAACGGCTGGCGGCCATAATGCGCGGCGCCGGCGTCCAGGTGGTCATGACCCGTTCCATCGACGTTTTCGTGCCTTTGGAACAGCGCGTCAAGATCGCCAATGAATCCGGGGCCGATCTCTTTATCAGCGTGCATATCAATGCCAGCCGTCAGCGCAGCCTGAACGGTTTTGAAGTTTATTATGTTTCGCCGCAGGTCAACGATTACAAGCGCGCCAAGGAAGCGGCGGGCGAATATTCCCTGCGCCTGCGGGAGGGGGACGATCCGCAGATCCCTTACGAGGCGAAACGGATACTCTGGGATATGTTTTATTGTTACAGCCGCGCGGAATCCACCGTTTTGGCAGGGCATATCTGCAGCAGGATCGGCGGAGAGACGCAGATGAAAGTGCTCGGCGTCAAGAACGCCCGTTTTCACGTGCTCCGGGGCGCGAATATGCCGGCGGTATTGATCGAAGCAGGGTTCCTTTCCAACCCGTCTGAAGAGGCGCAGTTGAAGAATTCCCGTTACCGCCAGAAGCTGGCGGAGTGCATCGCGCGCGGGCTGGAGAGTTATACTGTTGAAACAACGGCCTGTTCGGAATGAAGGCCGGTCTCGAAAGGAAGGTAAGTTGAAGAAAGCCATCGGGGTTTTTGATTCCGGCGTGGGCGGGTTGACGGTAGTCAAAGAACTGTCGCGCCAGCTGCCCGCCGAGGAAATAATATATTTCGGCGATATCGCGCGCGTGCCTTACGGCATAAAGTCACAGGAGACGGTGATCCGTTTTTCGATAGAGAACACGCTTTTTCTGCTCGGCAAGGACGTGAAGCTGATCTGTATCGCCTGTAATACGGTCTCCAGTCTCGCTCTGCCGGTGATCAGGCATCATTTTCGCGTGCCTATCGTGGGCGTGATCTCTCCCGGAGTCCGGGAGGCTGTTTATGCCACGCGCAATAAGCGGATCGGGGTCATCGGCACGGCCGGCACCATCAAGAGCCGCGCTTACGAGAAAGAGATCAAACAATTGGATCCGGCGGTCAAAGTCACGGCGCTGGCATGCCCGCTTTTCGTGCCTTTCGTGGAAGAAGGCTGGCTGGACGGCGAAGTCGTGGAAAAAGTCGTCCGTCATTATATGCAGCCTTTGAAAAAGGCCTGCGTGGATACCGTGGTCCTGGGATGCACGCATTACCCGCTTTTGAAGCCGATGCTCAAGAAAGTGCTCGGCCCGGAAGTGACCTTGATAGATTCCGCCAAGCAAGTGGCGATAGAAGTGAAGAAGATACTGGCCGCGGAGAACCAGCTTAACTCCGGGGCGGAGAAAGGCGGATCGAAGTTCTTCGTCAGCGATAATCCGCAGTGGTTCAGCAGCCTGGCCAAACGTTTTCTGGGTAAACAGGTCAAGGACGTCAGCAAAGCGGTCACTTTTTAATTGGTTATGTAGTTCCGCCAGGGACCAATGGCGGAAATATCGTCAATCGTCATTCGGAGA
>JBAZGW010000021.1:0-21406 GCA_041652635.1 Candidatus Omnitrophota bacterium
CGCTTCTTAAAAAGAACGTGGAGAAGCAAAGGGCTATATACGAATTATTTTCAGAAGACAAAATAAATATGGGGCTCTATAAAGAGAGAGCTGAGCTTTTAAGTAATGAGGAGAAAAAACTAAAGCAGGATATCAAGGCCATTCATCTTAAGATTCTGGACAAGCGCAATTCCGTCAATCTGGTCAAGGCGACGCAGGATTTTCTTTTGAGGTTGCGCAGTACGCCCGAAAGCGACAATCACCAATTGGACTACCTTATAAAGACGTTCATGAGGATTGTCTTTAAGTCGATTACTATCCAGAATCAAGAGATCGTGAAATTTGAGTTGAATGAGCCGTGGAAGACTTGCTATGAAGAGGGGATGAAATGGTTGAAAACGAGCGAAAAGACGACAATACAGGCGATTCCGGAGGCAAAAGCCCGAAGAAGTTACGTGTGCTTTTGCGCACCTTCGGATGTCAAATGAATATCCGCGATTCTGAAGTGATTGCCGGGATCCTTATTCAGGCGGGGTTTGAGTTGAGGCAGTCGGAGGACGACGCGGATGTGGTTATTTTGAATACTTGCGCGGTGCGGGAGCATGCGGAGGAGAAGGTCTGGTCGGAGATAGGGAGTATAGCTAAACGAAGGACGAAGCATGAGGCACGAGGCACGCAGAACGAGATACGAAGAACGAAGAATGAGGCACGAGGGACAAACGAAGTCCATAGTAAGGACGCAAGGGATCAATTTTGCGAGGCTAAAAAGGTGACAGTCACTAAAAGTGACAGTCACCTTTCGGCGAGAACCGAGAACCGAGAACCGAGAACCGTCAGCCCGATTATCGGCCTCGTGGGTTGTATGGCGAAGAATTACGGGCAGGCGGCGTTTACGCGCTCTCCGTTCGTGGATTTCGTGGTCGGGCCGCAGGACATCGCCAAGATACCGGAGATTCTGCAAAAATTAGTCCATAGTCAGTCCATCCTTCGACAGGCTCAGGACTGCGTAGTCGATGGTCGGCAGAATAGAGAAACGAAGGATGAGGCACGAAGCACGAGGGACGAGAAAGAGATAGAGGCACGAAGCATAAAGCACGAGGGACGAGAAGGAGATAGAAACCGGAAGCAGGAGAATACAGAAATACAAAGGACGAAACAGCCAAGTTCAATACTTTTTGAACGCAAGATCTGGGAGACGGACGGTCTGACCCGTCCGGAGGAGATCTATCACAGCGGGTTCCGTTCCGATACGAAAAAAGCCTATATCGTCATCTCCGAGGGGTGCTCGAATTATTGTTCGTATTGCGTGGTGCCTTATGTGCGCGGGCAATTGCGTCACCGCAGGCAGGAGGACATTCTGCGAGAGGCGCAGGAGGCGGCCTCAAAAGGCATCACAGAAATATTTTTGCTGGGGCAGAATGTTAATTCTTACCGTTCGGTATCGGCAACCGGCGCTGAAGGTGATTTTGTGGATCTGCTGGAGGCCGTGCACGCGCTTGAAGGTGTAAGCAGAATATCTTTTATTTCTTCTCATCCGAAAGACAGCAATACGCGTTTGTTCAAGGCCATCGCCGGCCTGGAAAAGGTGAAAAAGTCTTTGCATCTGCCGTTCCAGTCAGGTTCCGACCATATCCTGAAATCAATGAACCGCGGATATAATAGTAAATACTATTTGGAATTAGCGCGCGAATATCGTAAAATAGTCCAGGGCGGGGAGTTGAGCACGGACATTATCGTGGGCTTCCCCGGTGAGAGCGAAGAGGATTTTCAAGCCACCTACCGGATGGTGGAAGATGTGCGGTTCGATTCAGCGTTTATTTTTAAGTATTCGCCCAGGCCTCACAGCAAGGCCGTCGATTTCAGCGATGATGTTGAGAAACAAGAGAAAGAGCGCAGGCATAAGCTGATCCTGGATCTGCAAAAACGCGTATCGCTGTCCGCCAGGCAGCGCAGAGAGGCCAAATGAGTTATCGATACAGCTTGAAAGATACCGGCAAGATTTACGGCCGCGCGCCGTTCCTGTTCGCCGTGGCCACGCTCTGCGCGGCCGCGCTGATGCTTTTGTTATGGCGTATGCCCGCTTCCTGCGGGATGAACCTGGATAAGACCAAACTTTATTTCTTAAAAGGCGACTATAAGCAGGCGATAAAAGAAGGCGAGCGGACCCTGGCCCAGGCCGGCAAGGATTCCCGCGGGCTCAACGAATTATATTATATCCTGGGCGTCAGCTATATGAAAGACGGCAATCTCCTGCGCGCCTCGGATATCTTCGAGATCATTCTGCATGAGTCCCGCAGTTCGGATTTCAGGGATGAAGCCGATATCGGCCTGGCCGACACTTACTTTCTGCGCGGCGATTATGATACCGCGGAGAAACATTATAAAGAGATGGTCGAGCGAAAAGCTTACGCGCGTTTTGCCGATGGGATATACTACCGGCTTAAACGCTGCGCCGAGAAAAGAGGCGATAGCGCCGCGGCCGCGGATTACGCCGTCAGGATAAGCAGGAATTTTCCCGCTCCAGGTGAGGAGAACGGCCTGGACGTCCTGCGCAACCCGGGATTTTATTATACTGTTCAGGCCGGGTCTTTCTCGCGCCAAGCGAACGCCGACGGTCTAAAAGAGGAATTGGCCAAAAAAGGATACGCTGCCTATGTCGAGAAATATCAGCGGCCGGGCGGAGGCAATGTCCTTTATCGCGTGAAGGTCGGTAAATTCGGCGACCGCGGCCAGGCGGAAGATTCCGCAAAGAAACTCGCCAAAGAAGGTTATCCCATCCGTATCTGCCCCTGAGCCCATAATGAATGATAAGATAATTTTTCTCGCCGGCCCGACCGCCGCCGGAAAGTCAGCCGCCGCGTTAATCCTGGCGGAACGCGTCGGCGCGGAGATCGTTTCCTGCGATTCAATGCAGGTCTACCGGGGAATGGATATCATCACTTCCAAACCTTCCCCGGAGGACAGGCGGCGCCTGCCGCATCATTTGATAGATATTTTGCCGGCCACGGAAGATTATAGCGCTTTTCGTTATTATGAGGACGCGGTCAAGACGGTTGAGGATATTCTGGGCCGTGGAAGAACGCCGCTTTTTGTCGGCGGGACGGGGCTATACGTTTCCGTGGTCCTGGACGGGCTTTTTGCCTGCGCCCCGGAAGAAAGGGGATTGCGCGAAGGGTTTTACAAAGAGGCGGAATCGGCGCAGGGAGCGGCAGCGCTTTATGAAAGGTTGCGGCAATGCGACCCTCAGGCCGCCGCGCGTATCCATCCCAATGATCTGCGGCGGGTGGTCCGCGCTCTGGAGGTTTACACGCTTACCGGCAGGCCGATCTCGGAGAAGCAAAAAGAGCGCAGTGGTTTGTATGGGCGTTATCAGGTCGAGGTGTTTTGCCTTACTCCGCCCCGGGAAGAGTTGTACCGGCGCGTTAACGCGCGGGTGGATGAGATGTTCGCCGCCGGGCTCCAGCAGGAAGTGCGCGGGCTGTTAAGTCTGCCGCTTTCGCGCGCAGCCGGTTACGCCATCGGACTGCAGGAACTTAAAGGTTATTTCGAAGGGAAATACGCGCTGGAAGAGGCGCGCCGTTTAATAAAGATGAATACCAGGCATTATGCCAAGAGTCAGTTGACCTGGTTCAGGAAAGATAAACGCGTGCGCTGGGTGGATAACGCCGGCGCGCGGCCGGAGGAGGCAGCGGAAAAATTATGGAAAGAGTCCTTACTGTAACAGTCAGGTTCAGCCATGCTTCAGACGAGGGATGGACGGTGGAAGACAGCGCCCGCGAAATGGCGGAACTTACCGCCAACAGCGGGGTTGAAGTGGTGGAGAATATTATCTGTCTGCGCGACCGGCCCACTGCCAGTCTGCTTATCGGCAGCGGCAAGGCCGAGGAACTCGCAATGATCTGCGCCGCGGATAATGTCGAAACGGTGATCTTTAATATGGACTTGACCGGCACCCAACAGCGCAATCTCGAGGATATCATCGGTAAGCGTATTATCGACCGCACGCAGTTGATCCTGGATATTTTCGCCAGGCACGCGGGCAGCGGCGAGGGAAAGGCGCAGGTTGAATTGGCGCAGTTGGAATATCTTCTCCCCAGGCTGGCAGGCAGGGGCAAATTGCTTTCCAGGCCCGGAGGCGGCATCGGCACCAGCGGTCCCGGAGAGACCAAGCTGGAGACGGACCGCCGCCGCATACGCAAGCGCATCGACAGCCTGAAGCGCGACCTGCGCGACTTAAGCAGCCACCGTCAGCTTCTGCGCAAGAAAAGAAAAGATCAGAAACTGCCGTTGGTGGCGCTGGTAGGCTATACCAACGCCGGGAAATCCACTCTTTTGAACAGCCTCTGCAACGCCGGGCAAAAGGTGCAGAACGCCTTGTTCACCACCCTGGATCCTTTGTCGAAAGCGATGCAGTTGCCAAGCGGGGAAAATATCGTGCTTACCGATACCGTGGGATTTCTCCACGATCTGCCTCATAACCTGATCGAGGCCTTTAAGGCCACCCTGGAAGAAACGGCGCATGCCGATCTGCTTGTGCATGTGATCGACTGCAGCCATCATTTGGCTTATGAGCACGCGCGGGCGGTGCGCCAGGTGCTGGAGCAGATAGGAGCCAAGGATATTCCGATGATCACGGCTTTGAATAAACTAGACCTACTCGACGATAAGAGCTGGCTGGCTTCTTTAGAGGCGGATATGCCCAGGCCGGTGCCTATCTCGGCTAAATTCGGCACTAATCTGGACAAACTTCAACAGGAGATCGAGCGCGACTTCAAAGGCAGGATGATGCAGGTGGATCTGCTTATTCCGCACAGCCGGATGCAGCTGTTGGACCAGTTTTACCGGCACGGTAAGGTGCTCTCAGTGGAGTATCTCGCCGAGGGGGTGAAGGTAAAAGGCAATCTTCCCGTGGCGGAGGCCAAACAGATGCAGGAAGCCTGCGGCAAGTGAACGGCAGGCGTGGACATCTGTTAGATATTCTAATAAAAGTAGTTAATTTTACTTGACATTATCGTGAAGTTGTGTTAATCTTCTTGTGAGATTGATGACGCTGTGAAGGGAGCGGAAATGCCTATTTTTCGGGTCACGATCAGCCCGGATGAGCCGGTATACATCATCAGCGTGGTCAGCAAGCTGGTGGATATTCCTGTTTGGACTTTGCGTCAACTGGATAAGGCGGGTCTGGTTTGTCCCAAGCGTCAGGGAAGGAAGTCCAGGCTTTACTGTCGTAAGGACATAGAGCGCCTGGAATACATCCATTATTTAATGGAAGAGAAGCACGTGAATATCAGCGGTATCCGGGTCATACTGCAGATGAATAAGCAGGGAAAGCAGGAATGAATAAAGAAGGTGTGTGTTCACTGCACCGCGGCCGGGATTCCGCTAAAAGATATAGGTAAGTAGCGGTTTTTTTTGTTCCTATTTTAGCACTCTTGTGCTATGATTGCTAATAGCAAGACAGAGGGGGGAAGAAGATGGATATAAATAAGTTCACGGTTAAGTTTCAGGAGGCGTTACAGTCCGCCGCCGCTTCCGCGCGGGAACAGTCGCAGCAACAGATGGAACCCGAGCATCTCTTGTTGGTTTTACTGCGCCAGGAAGAGAGCCTGGTTTTGCAGATAGTCGATAAGGCAGGGATCCCCAGTTTTGAAATTATCAAAGCCCTGGAAAAACATCTTAAGGAATTGCCGCGGGTAAGCGGAAGTTCCAAAGAAGTTTATTTTTCCCCGCGTTTAGCCGAGGTGTTGAAGTCGGCTGAAAAGGAAGCGAAGGCGTTGAAGGATGAATTCGTTTCCGGGGAGCATTTCCTTTTGGCGTTGCTGGAACAAGGAAGTTCCCGTCTTTCCCGAGAGTTCCGTTCTTTCGGCCTGACGCGCGATAAGGTGCTGGAGGCGATGCGCGTTGTGCGCGGCAGCCGGCGGATCACGGAGCAGGACCCGGACGCTACTTTCGGAGCGCTGGAGAAATACGGCCAGGACCTGACAGCCTTGGCCGGCCAGATGAAACTGGACCCGGTGATCGGCAGGGACGGCGAGATACGCCGGTTGATGCAGGTGCTCTCCCGCAGGACAAAGAACAACCCGGTATTGATCGGAGAAGCCGGCGTAGGTAAGACCGCTATCGTTGAAGGGCTGGCCTCGCGCGTGGTCTCCGGGGACGTGCCGGAAGGGCTGAAGGATAAACGTATTATTTCTTTGGATATGGGCAGCCTGGTGGCGGGGGCCAAGTTCAGGGGCGAATTCGAGAACAGGCTTAAGGCGCTGCTTAAGGAAGTGCTCGACAGCCAGGGGAAAATAATCCTTTTCATAGACGAATTGCATACCATTGTCGGGGCCGGAGCCGCGGAAGGGGCCATAGACGCATCGAATATGCTTAAACCTCTGCTTGCCAGGGGGCAGTTACGTTGTATCGGCGCCACTACCCTGGAAGAATACCGTAAATATATAGAGAAAGACAGCGCGTTGGAACGCAGGTTCCAGCCGGTCTTCGTGGGCGAGCCGAACGTGGAGGATACGATTTCCATTCTGCGCGGCCTGAAGGAAAAATATGAGATACACCACGGCGTGCGCGTAAAAGATTCGGCGTTGATCGCCGCCGCCGCGCTTTCCGCGCGTTACATAACCGACCGTAACCTGCCGGACAAGGCTATTGATTTGATCGATGAAGCGGCTTCGCGCCTGCGCATCGAGATCGACAGTATGCCGCAGGAGGTGGACGCCGTTGGGCGCAAGATCATGCAGTTGGAGATCGAGAAGCAGGCCTTGAAAAAGGAGAAGGACGCTTCTTCGCGCGAGCGGCTGGAGAAGCTGGAAGCGCAATTGGACGGGCTGAAGCGGGAACTGGAAGGCAAGAAGAAACAGTGGGAAGGCGAGAAGCGCGTGATACAGAGCATTCAGCGGGTCAAGGAGAAGATACAGCAGGCCAAGAATGACGCGGTTGCCGCGGAAAAGGTCGGCAACCTGGATAAGGTCGCCGAGATCCGTTACGGCCGCTTGATCGAGCTGGAAAAAGAGATGAAAGAACGCAATCAGGAACTGGAGTCTTTGCAGAAACAAAGCCTGATGCTTAAGGAAGAAGTGGGCGACGAGGATATCGCCAGGGTGGTCGGCGAATGGACCGGGATCCCCGTGACAAATCTGATGGAAGCCGATACCGAGAAATTAGTGAAGATGGAGGAACGCCTTAAGGCGCGGGTCATCGGCCAGGATCAGGCGATAGAGGAGATCTCGCCTGCGTGCGCCGCGCGCGTTCCGGACTGGGGGACGAGAAGCGCCCGCTGGGGTCGTTCATCTTCTTGGGGCCGACAGGCGTGGGCAAGACCAAGCTGGCCAAGACCCTGGCTTGGTTCCTTTTTGACGATGAGGACGCGCTGGTGCGTATCGATATGTCGGAGTATATGGAGAAATTCAGCGTTTCCCGGCTGATCGGCGCGCCTCCGGGTTACGTGGGTTACGAAGAAGGCGGCCAGTTGAGCGAAAAGGTGCGGCGCAGGCCTTATTCGGTGATCCTGCTGGACGAGATCGAGAAGGCGCATCCGGACATTTTCAACGTGCTGCTGCAGATATTGGACGACGGCAGGCTGACCGACGGCCAGGGCCGGACCGTGAATTTCAAGAATACGGTGATCATTATGACCTCGAATATCGGCCAGGAGATACTGCAGGCCGGCGCGGTTAAACCAGATGGAGCGCTGAAGGATCGTTTATTGGCGGAAGTCAAGAAGACCTTCAGGCCGGAATTCATCAACCGCCTGGACGATATAATCATTTTTAATCCGCTGGAAAAGAGCGAGATCGCGCGCATCCTGGAACTGGAAACCGCGCCGCTTAAGGAAAAACTGGCGGACAGGAAGATCATTCTGGAGATCACCCAGAAAGCGAAGGATTTCCTGCTGGAAAAAGGTTTCGACGCGCATTACGGGGCGCGGCCGTTGAAAAGAACTGTGCAGCATTTTCTGCAAGACCCGCTGGCGATCATGCTTCTGGAAGGCGGGCTTGTTCAGGGAGATAAGATCAAGGCCGATCACACGGCCGGAAGCGGCGCCATTTCGTTGACAAAGCGGTAATGTATGTTAAAATTAAAGTTCCCGCGGGAAAGGTTTTCGTGAGGTGAAATAGGCCGGATTTTGTTAGTTACCTTAGCCGTTACCGGGGGGCAAAAGGATTTATTTATGGTAAAAACAGTGGATCACGACGCGCGGCGCAAAGCGGTATTGAGTTCCGCCATCAATATGTATATACGAGAGGCGGAACCGGTCGCTTCGGAAGACCTGTCGCTGGAATTCGACCTTAGCCCGGCCACTATCCGCAATATCTTCGCGGAACTGGAGGAATCCGGTTATCTGACTCATCCGCATACTTCCGCCGGACGCACGCCCACGGATAAAGGATACCGTTATTACGTGGATTTCCTGCTTGCCCAGTTGGAATTGATAGAAGAGGAAAAGACGCGTATTTTCGGAGCTTACGAACGCGGCACAGAGACTTTGGACGCGGTGCTGGAGAAGACTTCCGATCTGATCTCTGAGGTGACGCATTGCGCCGGGATAGCCTCTTTGCTGGACATGGAAGATAAATTCGTATATAAAGGCGTGCGCTATATAATCGAACAGCCGGAATTCCAGGACGCGGTAAGCATCCGTTTTCTTATCCGCCTGATCGAAGAGAAGCGGCGCCTGCTGGATATCATCCGCAGGCATAACGGTAGAAAAGTCGCGGTTTACATAGGCGAAGAGCTCGGATGTGAAGGCACGGAAAACTGCGCTATCCTGGTTTCCACTTATAATGTCAGGGAACGGCCTGTGGGCAGGCTGGCTGTGCTGGGGCCAAGACGTATGGAGTACGGGCACGCTATTCCGGCCCTGGAGTATGTTGCGGAGGTGCTTTCGGAAGTACTTACGGATATATAGAGACACGAAGCATGAAGCACGAGGCATGAGGCACGAGAAAGACAGAAGCACGAAGCATGAAATACGAAGCACGGGGGATGAAAAAGCACGAAGCACCTTGCCCTTGTGCGGAATTGGGCAAGTATTCACCAGTGTGAACATGAAGCGCGGGAAAAAATAAGATATAAAACAGAGTGCGAAAAATATGAATAATAAAGAGAATCCTGATAAGAAGAACGGCGACAAAGATAAGTTGCAGGAAACGGCTGTTCCGGAGCTGGATAAAGAAATTACGATTAAAGAAGCCGAGTTCTTGAAACTTAAAGATGATGCCGCGAAATCCGCCGAATACTGGGAGAGGATGCTGCGCCAGCAGGCGGAGTTCGAGAATATCCGAAAGCGGATGGAACGCGAGAGGCAGGATTTCCTGAAATTCGCCAATGAAGGGATAATCGCCGAATTGCTGGATGTGCTTGACAACCTGGAGCGCACGGTAGGGCTGGCGGAGAACAAGTGCCAGGATGTGTCCGCTTTTTTGAAAGGCGTGGAGATGATACTGGCTCATCTTTACGAACTCTTAAAACGCCACGGCGTCAAACCCCTGGAAGCCGCCGGCAAGCAGTTTGATCCGCATTATCACGAGGCGTTGATGCAGGCCGACGATGACGCGGTCCCGGAGCATACGGTGCTGGAGGAACTGCAAAAAGGTTATTTGTTGAACGACAGAGTGATCCGCACGGCCAAAGTGAAAGTGTCGAGAAAGCCGGAGAGATCTGAAGGATGAAACACGAGGGACGAAAAGATAGGTGTAAAAAGGATTAAATAGTTCCTGCTACGCGTAAAACAGGCTTCGCAGGATTAAATTCGCGCAAATAACTTATGTTCGCTACTGTTGTCAGTCGTTCCATAAGTTATGCGCTCATTTAAGGAGGTTAGATATGGCTAAGGTAATAGGTATCGATTTAGGGACTTCAAATTCAGCCGCCGCGGTTATGGAGGGCGGCAGGCCGGTGATCATTCCTTCAGCGGAAGGAGCCGGTGTGTCTTCCGGTAAAGCGTTCCCGTCCTGGGTGGCTTTCACCAAGGACGGCCAGAAATTAGTCGGGGAACCGGCGCGGCGCCAGGCCTCGATAAACCCGGAAGGGACGATCTTCGCCGCCAAACGCAAGATGGGGACCGATTTCAAGTTCAAGGCTTTGGACAAGGAATTCACTCCCCAGCAAGTCTCTTCGTTCATCCTGCAGAAGATCAAGCAGGACGCCGAAGCCTACCTGGGCGATAAAGTGGAGGAAGTGGTAATAACCTGCCCGGCGTATTTTAACGACAATCAGCGCACAGCCACCAAAGACGCCGGCGAGATCGCGGGTTTGAACGTTTTGAGGATAATCAATGAACCTACCGCCGCCTGTCTGGCTTACGGGCTGGATAAAGTCGGCAAGGAAATGAAGATCATGGTATTCGACCTCGGCGGCGGGACGCTGGACGTTACCATTATGGAGATGTGGGCGGAAGGCGGTTTTAAAGTAATGTCCACCAGCGGCGACACTCAGCTGGGCGGCACGGATATGGATAATGTGCTTATCGAATTCATCGCCGGACAGTTCAAGAACGAGACCGGCATAGACCTGCGCGGTGACAAAATGGCGATGCAGAGGCTGCGCGAGGCCGCGGAAAAGGCCAAGGTGGAACTTTCCTCAACGGTGCAGACGGATATCAACCTGCCGTTTATTACCGCCGACGCCTCGGGCCCCAAGCATCTGACTATGGCCGTCACCAGGGCAAAGCTGGAGGACCTGATCCTCCCGATCATCGAACGCTGCCGTAAACCGATCGAGGACGCCATTAATGACGCTAAATTGTCCACAAAAGACGTGGACAAGGTGATCATGGTCGGCGGCCCCACGCGGATCCCGGCGGTGCAGAAATTCGTTGAGGATTTCGTGGGAAAGAAGATCGAACGCGGGGTCGATCCGATGGAATGCGTCGCGTTAGGCGCGGCCATCCAGGCTTCGATCATCAAAGGAGAGACCAAGGACGTGCTGCTTTTGGACGTCACGCCTCTTTCTTTGGGTATAGAAACTATGGGCGGAGTGAATACGAAATTGATCGAACGCAATACCAGTATCCCCACGCGCAAGAGCCAGGTGTTCTCCACGGCGGCCGACAATCAGAACGCGGTGACCGTGCGGGTCATACAGGGAGAACGCCAGATAGCCGATGCCGAGGGTAATGTGGAACTGGGGAGGTTTGACCTGGTCGGGATACCCGCGGCGCCCAGGGGAGTGCCGCAGATCGAGGTCGCCTTCGATATCGACGCCAACGGCATAGTGCATGTTTCCGCGAAAGACCTGGGGACGGGCAAGGAGCAGTCCATACGCATCACCGCGCCCAAGAAACTCTCCAAGGAAGAGATAGAAAAGATGGTTAAAGAGGCCGAGAAATACGCTTCCGAGGACAGCAAGAAAAAGGAAGAGGTGGAATTGGTCAATCAGGCCGACGCTCTGGTGTATTCTACGGAAAAGTCCCTTAAGGATTTTGGCGATAAAATAAGCCAGGCCGAACGCGCCGAAATAGAGACCGGCCTTAATGACCTGAAACAGTCCATAAAAGATAAGAACCTGGATCAGATCAGGAAAGGTATGGAAGCGTTGACTAAATCCGCGCATAAGCTGGCGGAGCAGGTTTATAAACAGGCGTCCGCCAAGGGCCAAACGGGATCCGCCGCAGGCGCGGAGCAGGCCGCGCCTGAAGCGCAGCCGGAAACACCCGGCCAGGAGCCGAAAAACGGTAAAGACGATGTAATAGACGCCGAGTATAAGGACGAGGATAAGAAGTAAACAGGTTGTCGGCAGCGGCTGCGATGCCCGTTCTGTTATCCGGTAACGGTGACGGTTCCTTTACGTTACCTTAACCGTATTCAAAACGGGCTTCGTTACTTTAGCCGTTACCGGGATAAATGCGGCGGTAAGATCACCATCGCGGAAAGTATAAATGAGCGTTAAGAAAGATTATTACGAAGTGCTGGGATTGAAGAAGGGCGCGAGCGTCGAAGAGATCAAAAAGTCCTATCGCGAAGCGGCTATGCGGTGTCATCCTGATCGTGTGCCGGCGGATAAGAAAAAGGAAGCGGAGGAGAACTTTAAGGATATTTCCGAGGCTTACGCGGTCCTTTCCGACCCGCAGAAGAAGAATCTTTATGACCAATACGGCCATTCCGGCATAGACCAGAATTACGCTTATGAGGATATCTTCAAGGGCGCCGATTTTAGCAGCGTTTTTCGCGATATGGGAGGCGGCGACGCGGCTTACGGCGGGAGCATTTTCGATAACATTTTCAGCGATCTGGGGTTTGATATTTTCGGCGGAGGAGACGGCCGCAGGAGCCGCGGCCGGCGCGGCCGCGACCTGGAGATCGCCGTTTCCATTACACTTGAAGAGGCATACCGGGGCGTGGAGAAGAAGATAACCGTGCCGCGTTACGAGACCTGCCCGCTCTGTTCCGGCAGCGGGGCGAAACCCGGCACTAAAAAAGCCGTCTGTCAGCAGTGCAAGGGTAACGGCCGCGTGGTCGTTTCAAACGGTTTTTTTCAAATGGCTCAGACCTGCCCTAAATGCGGCGGACAGGGACAGGTCATTCAGTCTCCCTGCCCGGATTGCCGCGGTGAAGGCAGGGTCAAGGTCTCCAGGCATATTACCGTCAAGGTCCCTCCGGGAGTGGATAACGGCTCGACCCTGCGCATAAAGGGCGAAGGCGAAGGCGGACAGTCCGGCAACGGGGATCTTTATGTGGTGATCGAAATGGCCGCACATTCTCAATTCGGGCGCAATGGGGCCGATATCGTTATTTCTATAAATATCAGTCTGGCCAAGGCTGTCCTGGGAGGGGAAACCGAGGTCGACACATTAAGCGGCAAGGTGGAGATGAAGATCCCGGCGGGGACGCAGAGCGGCAGGGTTTTTCGGCTCAAGGGCAGGGGAATGCCGGACGTGCACGGCCGCGGGGTCATCGGGGATGAACTGGTAAAGGTGGAAGTGGAGATCCCGCGCAGTCTGAATTCCGAACAGCGCCGCCTGATGGAAGAGTTCGCCCGCGCCTCGGGAGAATTCCCGAATTCAACAAAAGAGAGTTTCGCGGATAAATTCAAAAAGAATTTTAAGTAATTACCGGGTTGGTCCTTTCGAAAACCCAAAACCCGGCACCCAGAACCAGTTTTTTAAGAAGGAGTAACAAAAATGCCTACTTATGATTATGAATGCTCGGCCTGCGGGGCGGTGTTTGAGGTGTTCCAGAGCATGACCGCCGAGCCGTTGAAAAAATGCGAGAAGTGCGGTGACGCGAAGGTGCGCAGGTTGATCGGCACCGGAGCCGGGATCATTTTTAAAGGCAGCGGTTTTTATGCCACCGATTATTGCCGTAAGTCAGCCCCGTGTTGTGAGCAGCCAAAGCCCGCCGGTTCTCAGGCCGGGACTGGCTGCTCTTCCGAAGGTAATTGCACTGGATGCAAGAAAGCCGATGAGTAAGCTGCTGCCCTGGTTCCCCGTGGCGGCGGTAATGGCGGTTATTTTTATGCTTTCCTGCATCCCGGGCAGCAGTATCCCGCATTTATTTTCCTTCCAAGATATAGCGCTTCATGCTATTATATATGCCGTGTTCGGGTCTTTTTTCTCCCCGGCGTTAAGATCGGCCCTGCCTAAGATAAGCAGGCGGCGTGCGGTCTTACTTACTGTTGTATTCTGCTTCTTATACGGGTTAAGCGACGAATTCCACCAGATTTTTGTTCCCGGCCGCACAGCTTCTTTTTCAGATGTGATGGTTGACCTTGCCGGCGGGATAATAGGAGTATTACTGCGAAAATGACAAAAATAAAGCCTTTCCGCGCCGTAGTTTACAATGAAGAAAGAATTCCCGGGATAGCCGAAGTCACCTGCCCGCCTTACGATGTTATTTCACCTTCACAACAGGAGAATTATCTACGCCGCAACCCGTTCAATTTCATACATATTATCCTGGGCAGGGACGTCGCGGGAGAGGATAAGTACCGCAGGGCGTCGGCTTATTTTAACTGCTGGATGGATCAGGCCGTGCTGCGCCGGGACGATAAACCGGCTTTTTATTTCTACAGCCAGAAATACGAATTGGACGGCAGGCGGATGCTGCGCACCGGTTTTATCGGGTTGCTGAAGTTAGAGGATAAAAAGTCTTCCGTTTACGGTCACGAGCATACCCGTCTGGAAGCGAAAGAGGACCGTTACCGGTTGATCAGCGAAGTAAAAGCCAATCTCAGCCCGATCTTCGCGGTATTCCCGGATAAAAAGAGATTGATGGGCGTTTTCACCCGTAAATACCTTTCCGGAAAAGACCCAGGCATTTGTTTTACCGATGACTCCGGGGTGGAGCATAAGATGTGGCGGGTAACCGATCCGAAGGCCGTAAAAGCCGTGCGGCAGGCGTTAAATAAAGAGAGTGTTTTTATCGCCGACGGCCACCATCGTTACGAGGTCTCCTGCGCTTATCGCAGGGAAATGCGCGGCAAAGCTCCCGGAAAACGCGGCGAACAGAGTTATGATTATACGCTGGCTTATTTTACCGGCGCGGACCCGCGCGGTTTGAGCATCCTGCCGATACACCGGCTGGTCAAGACCGCCCTGCCGCAGGGGGAGAAGAAATTCATTGAACAGTTGAAGTCTCATTTCGAAGTTTCCGCGGCGCTGGGCAAAGCGAAGCTTCTTGCTTCTATGCGCGCGGCGTCCCCGTCAAGCCACGTTATCGGGATGTATCTTGGCGGCAAATACCGTCTGCTGCGCCTCAAGGACAGGAAAGCGCTTGACGCGCTGATGCCGGATAAACCGAAGGAATACCGCCTGCTGGATGTCTCTATATTGAACCAGCTGGTTTTTATCAGTATCCTGGGCCTGCGGCCGGAATCGAAGGACGCGTTGAAATATTCCGAGAATTCCGCAGAGACCGCCAAGGCAGTGGACGACGGAGAGGGAAGCATGGCGTTCTTTCTGCGTCCGGTAAAGATGGAGCAGATCATCGCCGTGGCGCTTAAGGGCGAGAAAATGCCGGCAAAGTCCACTTTTTTCTATCCCAAGCTGATCTCCGGGATGGTAATACACAAACATTGAGGAAGGCTTATGTCGCTTTTCGGCAAACCTAAATACACGGTAGTAAAGATAAAAAAGCGTGAGATACCCGACGGGCTCTGGACCAAATGCGAGGAGTGTTTCGAGACTCTTTATAATAAGACTTTGGAAGAGAACCTGAAGGTCTGCCCAAAGTGTAATTATCATTTCACTCTGGACGCCTTTTCCCGCGTGAATATGCTGATGGATAAGGACACGTTCATCGAATTCGACGCCGATATGCTCTCCGCCGACCCGTTGGAGTTCAAAGGCCCGAAGACTTACAAGGAAAAGCTGGAGCAGGACCGGAAAGTCACCAGCCTTAAGGACGCGGTCGTGACCGGAGAGGGGAAGATCGACGGGCACAGGGCGGCGCTGGCGGTCACCGATTCCCGTTTTATCATGGGGTCGATGGGGTCGGTGGTGGGAGAGAAGATAACGCGCGCCGTGGAATTCGCCACAGCCAACCGCCTGCCGGTGATCATCGTTTCCGGATCGGGCGGCGGTGCGAGGATGTATGAGGGAGTGCTGAGCCTTATGCAGATGGCCAAGACTTCCGCGGCCCTGGCATATCATCACCGCAGCGGGCTGCCGTATATTTCAGTGCTCACCAACCCCACAATGGCCGGGATCATGGCTTCTTTCGCCGCTTTAGGGGATGTTACCCTTGCCGAACCCAAGGCCTTGATCGGTTTCACCGGGCCGAGGGTGATCGAACAGACCATAAGGCAGAAACTGCCTCCGGGATTCCAGCGTTCGGAATTCCTGCTTGAACACGGGATGGTGGATATCATTGTCCATCGAAAAACCATGAAAAATACCCTGAGCTTGTTGCTTGACTATATGGAGAATAAGGGTGTATAATCATTTTTTGAGTTAATCGGGATTTTATGAAGTATCTTATTTCACCATTCAGGTAATGCGGGAGACGGAAAGATGGCACAAGTAAGCCTTAAGAACGTATCGAAAGTCTACAGTACCGGAGCGCGCGTCGTAAACAATGTCAGTTTGGGCGTGGAGAATAAGGAATTCATGGTGTTGGTCGGGCCTTCCGGCTGCGGTAAATCCACTACCTTGAGGATGATCGCCGGGCTGGAGGAGATAAGCGACGGGGATATCTATATCGGCAATAAAAAGGTCAACGACGTCCCGGCTAAGGACCGCGATATCGCTATGGTCTTTCAGAACTACGCCCTTTATCCGCATATGACGGTTTTCGAGAATATGTCTTTCGGTTTGAGGCTGCGCCGTTACCCTAAATCAGAGATAGCCCAGCGCGTCAACGAGGCCGCGGATATCCTCGGGATCAAACACCTGCTTGAACGCAGGCCCAAAGAGCTCTCCGGAGGAGAGCGCCAGCGCGTGGCGCTGGGCAGGGCTATCGTGCGTAAACCGATGGTTTTCCTTTTTGACGAACCTTTGAGTAATCTCGACGCTAAACTGCGCGTGCAGATGCGCACGGAAATACATAAACTGCATATCCGGATACAGACCACCATAATTTACGTCACGCACGACCAGACCGAAGCCATGACCATGGGCGACCGTATCGCGGTGATGAAGGGCGGCATCATACAACAGGTGGCCGATCCGATGACCATCTATGACAGGCCCAGGAACAAATTCGTCGCCGGTTTTATCGGCACTCCGCCGATGAATTTCATGAACGGGAAGATCGTCAAGAAAGATAACCGCCTTTATTTTGAAGAGGGCAGGGTGAAGGTTAAGATCGTCGAAGATATGGCGGATAAACTGGCGCCTTACGCCGGCAAGGAGATCGTCTTCGGCATCAGGTCGGAAGATATCTACGATAAGCTTTTCGCTTCGGACGCGGCCCCGGAGAACATCGTCAGGGTAAATTGCGAAGTGGTCGAGCCTATGGGGTCGGAGGTTTACCTGTACCTGAATACCGGTAAACATACTTTTATCGCCCGCGTCGGCGCGCATGACAGGCCCAAAGTGAACCAGGATATTGAAGTGGTTTTTGATATGAGCAAGGTGCATTTCTTCGATAAAGAGAGCGAAGAGACAATAGTTTGATCCGTCAGTACCGCGGCCCGGTAATGTTCCGGGCCGCGGTACTGAACGCGTTTGACCCTGATTCCTATTTAGGAATGGGTTATTGACGGGTATCGTTGTACTAAGTGGGTGAAAAATTTGTCTCGTCGATGCCTCGACGGAAAGAATATTTCCTAAGTAGGAATTCGGGGTTTGAGATGCCTGTTGACTCCTGCCGTTGCCTTGCGCTATAATATATCCACGATGAAAATCAATAAGAAATGGCTCAAGAGCCCCGGAGCCTTCATGCCTTCCTGCAGGCCTTTCTTCCTCACGGCTTGCGTCGTATCTATTTTTCTTCTCCCTATATTCCTTATCAAAACGATTTCCTTCCGGGGGCTGTTTTTGCTTTATTCCGCGTTCACTTCGGTGAGCGTTTGGCTGCTCTTTCGTTATAATTCCGGGTTGCGGAGCGTTTCTTTCAAACAGGAAGAGCTCCTGGAACGAGTGAATATCGTCAACGACTCCATTGTGAAGCAGCGGCGGGAGATAGCCTCAGCGCAGGAGCGTTCTGTTCTTTACGGGGAGTTGAAATGGGTCATCGAGAAAGTCAATAATGACCTGGGACTGGAAGCGGTAACTCATAATCTTACCGGTGTCGCTTTCGACCTGATCGCCCGGCAGAAAGGCACGTGCGCTTTATACCTCGTGGACCAGTTTAGCCGCAGGCTGACCCTTTTTAAAACTCGGAAAGAAGACAAAAAAAGCATAATTAAGGAAAAAGAAGGGGATATTTTTGATCTCTGGGTGATGCGGCATTCGGGTAATCTGCTTGTCGAGGATACCAGGAGCGATTTTCGTTTCGATATCGAAAAAGCCGGAAGCGGGTTCTCCCGTGATGTCCGTTCTCTGGTAAGCGCCCCTCTGGTCAGCGATAATTCGTTCCTGGGGATACTGCGCCTGGATAATCCTTTGCCCGGGATATACACGCAGGAAGACCTGCGGCTTTTATCGGTTATCTGCGGGATCGGCGCGGTCGCGATAGAGAACGCCAGCCTTTTTCAGCGCACCAAAGAATTCGCCATTCATGACGGCTTGACCGGGCTTTACACAAAAGGTTATTTGCTGGAACGGCTGCGCGAGGAGATCCGCAGGAGCGTGCGCCGCAAGAACAGTTTCTTTTCTTTGTTGATGCTGGATATCGATTATTTTAAGCAGTATAACGATAATTTCGGCCACATCGCCGGGGATATTGTATTGAAGAACCTCAGCCGCCTGTTATCGGATGCCCTGGGCGAGTTCAGCCCTGTGATCAGCAGGTTCGGCGGGGAGGAGTTCTGCGTTATCCTTCCCGACACGGATAAAAAAAGAGGGGCGAGGCTGGCCGAGGAACTGCGCGCGGAGATCGCCGCGTCAAGGATCAGCCTGCGTCAGCAGCAGGAGAAGATCACGGTGTCCATAGGCCTTTCCGCTTTCCCCACTGACGCCGGATACGAGGATGAGTTGATCATTAAAGCGGATAAGGCGATGTACGAAGCTAAAAACAACGGCAGGAACCGCGTGGTCACGGCATAAAGGGGCGGGGCATATGGTCTGGATGATCCTTTTATTTTCTCTGGCGGTATATTCGGCGATCCTTTCCCGGATACTGAGCGGGATGCTTAAGAAAAAGCAGATGGAAGTTCCCGCATTACGGCAGGAACTGGCAAAGTTGGCCGGGCAGGACTCCGGACTGCGTTCCGCTCTCGCCGTGGAAAGCGATAAACTGTCCAGGATGACCACCCTTTACGAGATCACCGGAGAGGTCTGTAAATCGCTGGATGAGGAGAAACTAGGCAATATTTTCCGCGAACAGGCTTTGAAATTTTTCGGCGGGAAGATCAACTGCGGATTTTTTAAAAGCGAAGTGATGCCTGAAGATGCCGGCGCGCGGACAGTGCTTATGCCTCTTTCCATCGAAGGAAAGATGTTCGGATATCTGAGCGTTTCAAACCTGCCGGAAGATGAACGCGAACAGTGCCATATCCTCGGCCAGCAGCTTATCCTCGGGCTAAAAAGGGCGGAATTATTCAAAAGAGTGCAGACGCTCGCCGTTACCGATTCGCTGACCAATACTTTCAGCCGGCGCTATTGGGCCGAACGTTTCCGCGAGGAGATCATCCGTTCAAAGCATTTCAATTACCGGTTCTCTTTTCTGATGATAGATATCGACCACTTCAAATTCTACAACGACCATTACGGGCACCTGGTGGGTGACGTTATCCTGCGGGAAACCGCCGCGATCATAAGAGAGAATATCAGGCAGATAGATCTGCTCGGCAGGTACGGCGGCGAGGAGTTCGCGTTGATACTTACGGAGACAGATAAAGAAGGCGCGCTTTTCGCCGGAGAACGTATCCGGCACGCGATCGAGTCCCGGCTGATAAAAGCGTATGATGAGAACCTGCGCATAACTATCAGTATCGGCGTGGCCACTTTCCCGCAGGATGCTTCTGAGATGGACAGCCTTGTGGACCGGGCGGACAAGGCGCTTTATCAGGCGAAAGACAGCGGCCGCAACCGCGTCTGCGCCGCGTAACCTGCAGGATCCAGCTTCCCCCGGCGCAACACACCAGGCTTTTTAAACTCTTTTATCGATGATATAATACAATACATTATGGCTGAGTCTATGGAGATAAAGAAAATCCTGCTGATCCGTCCGCCGCGGTATCTCTGGCCGTTCATAAACGAATCGGATAATTTCCTTCTGCCTCTTGGACTGCCTTGTATCGCCGCTTCTATCCGCGCGGCCTTTCCGGAGATCGCGGTGAAGATCATTGATTGTCCTCCTTTGAAGATAGGCTGGAAAAGCCTGCGGGAGATCATAAAAAAGGAACAGCCCGACATCGTCGGCGCCGGTGAAGAAGCGTTATACCATCATGAGGCAGTTCGCCTTTTCGCGCTTGCCAAGGAACTCAACCCGCGGACTGTGACCGTAGCCGGCGGGCATTTCTTTTCTTGGATGTATGAGAGCAGCCTATCCGGGCATCCGATCGATTATATCGTGCGTTTTGAGGGAGAAGAGACGATCATAGAATTGATAAGCGCGCTGCGGGAAGGCGGAAGCCTTGCCGGGGTTAAAGGTATAGCTTACCGCGATAACGGCAGGATATTGCGCACCGCACTGCGGGAAATGGTCGAGGATCTGGATACCCTGCCTTTGCCGGCCTATGATCTGATGCCGATGGGTAAATATTCCCCGTTCGGTTATCTCTGGCCGCAAAGCGTGACTTTGGAGCATTCCCGAGGCTGCGTCGACCACTGTAATTTTTGTTCTCTCTGGACTTTCTGGGGCAGACAGAGCCGCAGCGATATAGAGAAGGGTGAATTGGAGGTGACCCCGCGTTACCGGACCAAAAGCGTGCGGCGCACTCTGGAGGAAGTGGATATTGCTTATAAGAAATACGGCAGGCGTTATATCATTTGGGCCGATCCCACGTTCAACGTCCAGCCTGAATGGACTAACGAGTTCTGCGAAGGATTGTTGAAAAGGAATTACAAGGATCTGTACTGGTGGGCTTTTATTCGGGCGGATTTTGCCCTGCGCGACGAGAAATTGGGAATACTGGGAAAGATGGTCAGGGCGGGAATGATCCATCCGCTGATCGGAGTGGAGCGTGGATGTTCCGAGGACCTGCGTATATTGAGAAAAACCGCGTATACGCGGGATATGATCAAAGAGGTGTTTTCCATATTCAAAAAGAAATACCCGCGTGTCTTCCGCCAGGGGACGTTTGTCACCTGTCTGCCGTTCGATACTCGTAAATCTATGCTGGATCTTGTCAAGTATGCCGTTGAGATAGATATAGATTATCCGGCGTTCCATCCCGTAGCACCCGTCCCGGGCACTTTTCTGTATCAGGAAATAAAAGCACAGGGGCGTTTAGAAGAGACTGATTTTAGTAAATATGATTGGGCCACGCCTTTGATGGCTTCCGATACCGGATTATCCAGGGATCAGCTTTCGGATCTGAATATGGAGTTGAATAAGCGTTATGTTTTGTTGAGGCCGCATTGGCTGGTCAGGGGGCTTTTCTCCCCGCATAAGCATAAACGCGGGCTTTACCGGTGGTTCTTTATCAATACCATGAAAATGATGTTTTTGTCCATCAAGGACGCCTTATTCCGCAGAAATGAGCGGGGGGGAATTACCGGCTTTATGCGTTTGCGGCGGCCCGGGTGGTATGAAAACTGATTTTTACTTCTTGCGGTCGGCGATATAGGCTTCAATCGCGCCGGTAACCTTTTTAGTTTAATCGGAGCGCATAATTTCCGAATGCCGAGTATTAATATCGTCTATCGGTAACGGTTACGGCTTTCTGACGTTACCGTAACCGAAAACCGATACGGGTTTCGTTACCATAGCCGTAGCCGTTA
>JBAZGW010000022.1:0-19871 GCA_041652635.1 Candidatus Omnitrophota bacterium
AAGAACTGCTGGTCCCGGTATCCTCCATAATATCTTCAATCTCGCTGCGCATGACCGACGTGGATACAGTGGCGTATTTAAGGTAAAACACCTTGGTGATCGTCTCCAGGCGCGGTTTGCCCCAATCCTTGACAATGAACAAATTGGCGCTTCTGTCGTATTCATAGGAAAGGTTGTTGGCCTTGAAAAGCTTATTCATCGCGTCCTGCACGGGGACTTTATCGAGATACAAAGTGATCTTCCTCTCCTGAACCGCCTCGGAGGCTATGAAATTCATGCCCGACTGCATGGAAAAGATCTTCAACACGTCTTTCAGGTTCACATCCTGAAGATCCATGGATATGGTTTGATTTTGCTGCCCGCCATTGGATGCGGCGGGACCAGAACCCGCCTGAGCCGGCTGGCTCTGAACAGCAGTCTGGGAAACGGCCGTATCGGCCGCGAAAGTAACGGTGCCCCCGGAAAGCATGAGAGAAAGTAGTATCAGGAAATATGATTTAATGATTCTCTCCATCTTGATTACCTCCTATTATTTTGCAGGACCGCTCCCCTGGGATTTAGTGTCTATTGCAGGAGGAGGAAGATTATAATTTTTATAATCGAAGAAAACGACTACGCCTTCTTTTGTAATATCCACCACTTTCACTTCAGCTTCAACCATATCGCCTATCTTAACGACTTTTCTGTTAACGATCGCCTGCGGAAAAGCCCCTCCCCAGATAATACCGCTGACAACCAACGGCGGCAACGGCTTGGATTGCTGCGCGCCGGCGGCGGCATTCTGACTGTTGACCGGCTTCTGTTCGATACCTTTGAACGGATCCTTCAATCCATCGGCTTTATACTGCACTTCACGGTGAGTGAACGCCTGCGGCGGCGCCCCGCCTTCCGATCTGGGATTACTGGTCAACGCGGCTTCCGCCCCCGAAGCAGGCACGGCGGCCGCGCATACTCCGCCGCTGAGAACCATACTTATTACGAACGCCGGTAATATGATCCGCGGATTTGCAACAGCCATTTTTCTTTTCCCGTCAATATTTATCAGCAATGCTCTTCCTTATGATATTATTTCTGCAGGTTATTGACCCAAACCGTGTTCACCACAAGTTCCGCTTTAAGCCTTTTGCTTCTGTCGTCGTTTTCCGCGGACTCTTTCTGGTCACCCTGTTTATCCACGGGTTGCATAACAAGCGAGTAAACCATAAAAATATCTGGAGAACTTTCCAGTTTACCGATAAACTTACCTAATGAATGGTAATCCTTGGCGAGCACCGTCAATTCATAACCATACCTCGTATAAGAAGAGTAATCCACCTCTCCGCGCGGCCTCACGGAAATGATCGACACCGAGAAGTCCCTGGCCAGGTTACTGATAGTGTTGAGGACGGCGTTCAAATCCTTGGAATTGATCAACTGTTTATAAGAATTGACCTTTTTCTCGGACTGGCTGATCGCGCTAAGCACCTCATTCTTCCTTATTTCGTTATCTTTCTGGACCTGCAAGACCTCTATCTTCTTGGCGTAAATTCCGTAGATATTATTGCCGACGATCAGGGCGAAGACGATCGCCGCGACATTAACCAGTTTATTCTTATGTTTCTGCAGGATATCGGAAGTGTTTATGTTGTTCATGGCGCCACCTGGGACTTCACGCCCTTGCAATTGATCTCAAAGTTTGTCATCATAGTAGTGCCGGTCTTGCTCTGTTCGACCGCGTTGATATTTATATCTTTAAAATAATCTCCGAATACGGGCAAAGCCCTGAGGTTGTTAAGAAAAGAATTAACCAGGTTCATCTCCGCCTCGCTGTCTCCCGCATAAGCTATCCCCCGCATAAGAAGTTCCACATTAGAATCGTCTTTCTTAAAAATGAATTCTTTAAGCCACAGCCCGTCCGGGACGGCGCGCGGAATACCATCCAGCAAACCGGTTATGAAAAGCTGCTTCTTTATCAACTGCTCCAGGTCCTTGATCTTCTTTTTATAAGTTTCATTTATGCCTGCCAGTTCTTCCGGGCTGAGATCGGCGGATACCGTGCTTACTGCCGGACGCACGCTTAAGATATTATCAAGTTCCTGCTCCACCGGTTTCAGGCGATAAAGTCCCAGAAGCAAAGCGAGCCCGCAGATCAGGACCCCGGCGACGATCGTTTTCGGATTGATCTTTATATCCGCGGCTAAGCTTCCGGCGCCCGCGGCAGCGCCGCCTTTAGCCGGAGCTTTCCTGATGGCCAGGGCCTTTTGCCTGGGATTAAGCACATCTATCTTTAGATTCCCCTTCATCCCGGCGGACAATGCCGCTCCGTAACTCCGCAGGAGCCCCAGGCTTAATATGCTTCCGGCTTCGGCAGCGTATTTAGTGACATCGACAAACTCCATCGTAAAACCTATTTCCTTGACAAACTCCTCCAGCAGCGGACGATAATTATTACCGGAAATAAAATAAACTTTTTCTATGCGTTTCAGCGGAAACTTCCTTTGATAATAATCCGCCGATATCCTTATTTCCGTCTTAAACTTTTCTATGATCTGATCGCTGTTGCCGTTGTCCGTCTTAAGACCTTCTCCCCCTCCCCGTATCGTCAGAGGGATATCCCTGCTGAATAAAGGATAGCCGTTTTCCAAGACCAGGAAATCCACTTCATCTTCAGCTTTCAGGTCAACGTTAAAAAGCCCTATAATACCCCTGTCGCTTACGCGCAGAAGATTCAACAACCGCAACACGCTGAAAGCGGAATACTCAACGGCGCCCACCTTAATACCGGTCTGATTCAGGAGAAATTGATATCTCGCGAAGACATCCCGCTTGATAGCGGCGAATAAGACCATATTCCTACGGTTGATCCGGTCAAGCTGAACCTGAAAATCGAACATCAATTCTTCAAGTTTAAAAGGGATATATTTCTTTGCCTCGAAAGCGACGGCGCTGTTTAATTCATCCTGAGGCATGACCGGAAGTTCAAAAGTGCGGATAATAAAATCTTTTCCCGGTAAAGAAAGAACCGCGGGAGTAGAGGGGGATTTGATCTTCTTAAATTCGCTCAACAGCAGCGCCATAAGCGCCGCGTCTTCTTTATTTTTGTCCTGAGACTCGGAAGAAACCGGGACCTGCATTGGGATGCTTATTGAAGTAACGACTTTCTTGCTGTCCACTTCAACGGCGGTGACAACCTGACTGCCGAAATATATCCCCAGAGAACCCGAAGGTTTTTTCCAGTTCATTATTTATCCCCGGCTTTTAGTTCCTTGCCTGTATTCGAAGATTGTTTTCTATGATTTTTCAACCACGCATCCACTTCACGCCGATCGAACCGCCACACTCCGCCCATTTTGATACCGGAAATCTTACCTTGATTCAGCCAGTTATAGATCGTCTGTTTTCTCAATTTCAGGTAAGACGCCAGATCATCGACATCGATCAAGCGGGACATACTTTAGCCGGCCTTTCTGTTGATCTTTGTTTACTTAAACAGTTATTCCCTCCGGCGAAAACCACTGCTAATCGCAGCGTTCATCGCTTTGTATATCATCTTATAATCTTTTTTATTCGTGTCAACTGTTTTTACATAAATTTACCGGAACTTACTTCATCTCACGAGCATTCACTACTGATCTTATCTTAAAGCATAAAGCAACCGGCAATATCCTACGCCGCGCGACCTGGTCTCCACTAAAAAACGGAATAATGACCTGCTGATCTATTCACTTGGTTCATAATTCACCTTCGCCGTGATACAAGCGTCCACTCCTGTAGCCGGAGAATACGCGGAACAGGCGGCGTTATTTCTGCCGCTAACGGTGATCGCGATACTTCGAATAGCTCTGACAAGAGTCTCATCATTGACGACATAACCGGAAGTACAGGAGTGATAAGCGTTGTTGCAGATATAATTCGTGTATGTCGCCGCCGCCGCCGGCATAGGCCAATACGTGGCATCGTCGTTACGCCTCAGGCGTTCGTATCCGTAATTCATTCCGCCGACCGCCGCGTAATAGGCTTGCACGCGGCTGAAGTGTTTTCTGGAAAGAGATGTGTTACTGAGCACTATGTTCAGGACAACACCCCCCATTATTACCGCGAACACGATCACGGTCAAGACGACAAACAGAATTACGCCTCTGGAGCGCTTCATCTATTAAGGATTTTTTCGCAGGGTTATAGAAAAATCGTTTTCCGTCTGTTGTAAGATAACATGCCCTTCCCGCGCGAGCCATCCCAGACTAAGCAAGAGATTATCCCGGGACCTGTCCAGCCCGCCGGTAAGAACGGACAGATTAACGTCCCCATGCTGGTCCAGATAATGCCATATTTCACCCGCCACGATACCGATCTCGGTAATCATCCGTCCCTCCCTTTAGAGTAACTTATTCTATTGCATTGTTACATAAGTTTCTGATAATCGGAAATCGGATTCAGATCCCTGCGCTACTCACTTCGTCCTTCGACGAAGTTTACCCTGAGCGGATTAGACTTTGCTTACCATTAAAACTTGTCGAAGGGCTTCAGGACAAACACCTGAACTAAATTGAATATGTTCGTTTGAACGCAAGACAAGCGCAATAGAGAACTTCCATCGAATCAAATCTCGATTTTCGGCTCTCGATCGCTCTGTGCGCTGTCTAAATAACTTATTTAACAGCGCACTATCGCCGCCCGGAATATGCCTTTATTTATCCGCTCTCCGGCATTAAATGTATTATAGGCGCAATTCAAACAACGGTCAACTGCTTTCGAAAGGCTTAGGCCGAATCCTTGCTGTTGTAACTATTGCAGCGGGGACAAATGGAAATTCTCTCATTTTTGGTATTGATATAGCTGTGTGTACAGATCGAACAGGTCCAAACGTGGCGCATGTTCAGTAATAACCCGTTCTTTACCCTGGTCCTGTGCGCCGATAAGAATGCCGCGGTTCCGGCGGCTGTAAACGCCAGCATAACAACTGCCAGCCCGGAAGATAGATCAACTGTTATCATATGAAGGAGAAAAATCGATGTTCACGTTATGCCACTTGCCGCTCTGAAAATAACGGCGCTGCAGTAAAAGATAATACTCCACCTGCCGGAGGACTATCAGATCCACTTCAAGGTTACCGCAGGATATCTTCCTTTTTACTTCAATATATTCCCTCCCCCCGGCGGGAGCCGGCGTTATCCTGAAAGACAACCCGATATGCGCCTTTTCCCTGTCCTTGAAATACAGCGGGAAATAACCGGGAAGCATCGGATACATAAGAAGCGGCTGGTTCACGCCTATATGCGGAATTTCACTCCGCTCCGGACGGCTGAACTGAATTTTCATAGACCTTACCGGCAGAGGCGCCGGTTTCAAAACCGCGCTATCATGCCCCGGGCACAAGTCTCCCCCGGAGCGGCCCGGAGCCTGAGGCATACGGAATTTAAACCTGTTTACCGGCACGGCTTTTCTCCGGCATTCGCCGGGAACAGCGGCGGTAAAGTCCGCCCGGTCCAGGAGCCCCGCTCCAAAGAAAATATGCGGGTATTCGACATCAGGCGCTCTCCTGATCGAAACGGAGAAAACACTCAACACAAACAGGTGCGCTGTTAAAGAAATAAATGATATTAAGCAAATATCCCCGGCACGCATCAGTGTCCGGTAAGAATATTTATCCGCGCCGCTCCCGCCCGGCGGCACTTACCCCAGACATCGGAAAGCAAAGATAGCGGGATTGTTTCAGAGGCTTTTATCACCAAAACCCTTTCCCGGGGAAACAATTCCTTCAATTTTTCCGTGATCCGCTCCGGCGATATCGCCTTGCCGTTGAGAAAAATGTTCTCCCCGTTACGCACGATAAGTTCGTTGAACGCCGGACAGGGACTATATCCGCCGGCCGGGGCCGGATTCAAGACAATAGGAACCTGGTTAAAATACCCTGACGCGCACACGAACAGCATAAAAAGCAAAAAGAAAATATTAACCAGCGGAATACCGATGATCACGCCTGCGATATGCTTGTAACAGGCGTTCCTGTTAAATCTATGAAAATTCACAGTTTCCCCTCCGGGGAAGGCAGTATTGAACGATCAATCGAAAAGCAGTTCCACCAGATTATCCGCCGCTTTTTCCATTTCCAGTATCTGGTTATTTACCGCCGCAACAAAGTAATTATACGCGATGAAGGCCGGCACTGCCGTGCATATTCCCGCCATCGCGGAGACCAGCGACTGCCAGATACCGGCGTAGATTTCCGCTGGATAAACCGGTTCCAACGCTGCCGCCCGCGAATGTATCCCATGAAAACAATAGATCATACCGGTCACCGTGCCGAGCATCCCCAGCAAAGGTGCCAGCTGAGAAACCGCCGACAATAAAGGCAAATACGATTCCAGCCTGGGGATCTCATAACGCGCCGCGTTCTCCATGGCCTCTTTCATTTCCTGACGGTTCCTGTCAAATTTCAATATCCCTGCTTTAAGAATGGAAGCGATCGGGGCTAAGGGGATTTCACACGCCTCTAAGCCTTCCTTTATCCGGTTATGCCGTATATTCTCCGACACAGCGTTCAAAAGGAGGCTGTTCGCTCTGCGCATAGACCTTAATTGCCTGAATTTTACGATAATTATCGCGAATACGGTCACCGAACAACACAGGATCGGCCACATTAAAGGCCCTCCGGAAACGAACAATGCCCATAAACTCATTCGTCAACCTTTCTTTTCTTGCCTTTCGCGGCAGTTTCTTCCGCGGCCAGTTCCTCCAGACGCTCCCGGGCGTATTTCGCCTCCGGGACCTGCATAGCGCTTATTTTTTCGTATATCTTCCCGGCTTCTTTAAAATCCTCTTTCACCTCATACAATCCTGCCACGCGCAGAAGGGCTTTGAGGGAAACCTCGCTCTCCGGATAAAACGCGTATATCTTCATGAACTCTTCGACGGCCTCTTCCTGCCTGCCCTGCGTCTGCAATATATCCGCCAGCTTAAAATGTATTTCCGGCATTTCCTTGAAAGAAACGCACTTCAATGCCTGCCTGTAACTCGAAACCGCGTCTTCCTTATCGCCGGCAGAGAGATAAAGTTCCCCCATCCTGGGGAAAACCAGCCCCGACATATGCGGATAAACGGAAAGGATCTCTTTGTACACCTTCATCGCGGCTTCGGCCTTCCCCTGTTTGACATAAATATCGGCAACGGCCACGGAAGCGTTACCCGCCATATCCGATTTCCCTCCGGTGATCAGTTTCCGGAAATTTTCTATGGACTGATCATACCTGCCCGCTTCCTCGTCTATCGTCCCCATATAATAATACGATGAGGCCGCCAGGGGGCTTGAGGAGAAGTCGGAAGCCAGAGTATTAAAATACCTTCTTGAGACGACCAGATCGCCGTGCCGGTAATAATATTCCCCCAGCCACCAGATAATCTCCGGAGTAAGAGTGGAATCGGGATACTTTGAACGCAACAGGTTAAAACGCCTCATCGCCTCTTTCTCATCCCCCATTTGATAAAAACAATCCGCTATCTCATATTCGCATTTCTGCGCCAGAGCGGCATCCGAAGGGTATTGTTTCATTATGTCGCGAAAAACATCCTGGGCGTCCTTGAATTTGCCGAGATTGAAGAACGCCGATCCCAAAAGATACAAGGCATCCTGCCTGATCCCGCTGTCACGAAAACCGGAAAGAAAACCCCGCAGGACTTCTCCGGAAGAAACGTAGTCCTCTTTCTGGAAATATACCAACCCCAAAGCATATGAGATCTCATCGAGCAAAGTGGAAGAAGGATAATCGTTCCTCGCGATCTTGAAAGCCGTTACCGCGCCCTCGTAATCGGAAGCCTTCATCAACGCCAGTCCGAGCTGATACTGCACATAATCGTTATAAACATTATCCGGATATTCTTTCAGGATCTTACGGTAGGTTTCGAAAGCCCTGGCATATTCTCCGGAATCCTGATAAGCGTCGCCTACCTGACAGAGCGCGCCGATCTTTACAAGATTGTCGTTGCTGGCGGCGGCGATACTGCTGAAAGCGCTGATCGCCTGCCTGAATTCCCCTTTTTTAAGCAACGACCAGGCCAAGCCATATTGAAGCTTATTCTTTACCTCGTCCGGCACCTGGGTATCGCGGAATTTCTTCAGGCCTTCCTCATAAACAACGGCCGATTCGCCGAAATGCGACATAGCGTATAACGCATCTCCCTTACCCAGATAAGACTGCGCCGCTATATTCTGTTCGGAGGAACGCGAAAGAAGTTCCCCGTAAATATTCAGGGCGTCATTATTCTTGCCGTATTCAGCGGCCAGCGCCGCTTTTCCCAGCAAAAGTATTTCCGTGTTCGGCCCATCCAATTCCTCCACCCTCACCGCGGAGAAACTCTGCTGTGCCTTATCTTTATTCTTCAACTTAAGATAAGCCCATCCCGACCCCAGGTTCGCCAATGCCTGCATCTGCGCAGGAGCGTGCTCAGAAAGCACCGAAGAATAGCCGGCGCAGGCTTCCGCGTATTTACCCAGATAATAAAACGCCTCCGCCGCGTAATAATCCAGGTAAGCCGACTTACGATCATCCGCGGGATAAGTTTTACGATAAGAAGAGACATTATCGATCACTGCCTGATGGTCGCGCAGGTTATACAGGCACTCGACGGCTTTAAAAGCCGCTTCTCCGCGCGTCGCGTCGTCAACGGATAGACGCTGGGAGGCAAGCGAGAACTGTTCCAACGCTTCTTTAAATCTGCGCTCCTCAAAAAAACACCATCCGAGAGAATACAAAGAAGCGCCATAATACCGGGAGGATTGATACTTATCCAAGACCATACGGTAATATTCCTGCGCCTTGGGGAAATTCTTGCTTTTAAAGTGCGTTTCCCCTATCCAATAAAAGAGGGCGTCCTCCACGGGCTTGGAAAGCTGGGGATTGGCCGATAACGCTTCAAACCCGGAGAGAGCGTCTAAGTAACGCCCCTGATAAAAAAAACATTGCCCGGCCAGCAGTTCCGCTTCGGCTTTCTTTGGAGAAAAGGGATAATTCTGGTTGAACCTGGAAAGGAGATTCAGGCAGACGTCATAGAATCCGTCGTCGAAAGCCTTGCGCGCCACATAAAAGGTCTCGGATTCTTTCGCCTCGGCCCCGCGCGCCGCGGGTTGCTGCGGCCACGCTCTGCCGCAGACAACGGCAAGGAACAATACCGAGAGAAAAAACACGCTGGACGCCGAATTCTTACGCATGGAAAGCGGAATACGCATATTAGATAATATTCTATATCACTATTTCAAGACCGCCGCAACATTTTACCGAGAAAAACTCCCGTGTGGGAACGCGCATTCCCGGCTACTTCCTCAGGAGTGCCGCAGGCCACCACTTCCCCGCCGCCGTCCCCGCCTTCCGGGCCGAGATCGATTACATGATCGGCGTTCTTGATCACGTCCAGGTTATGCTCCACCACAAGCACGGTATTTCCCTTATCCACCAGCCGCTGCAATACCGAGACCAATTTGGCCACATCCGCGAAATGTAGTCCGGTAGTCGGCTCATCCAGTATATAAAACGTCCTTCCGGAAGAACGCCTGCTCAATTCAGCGGATAACTTCATCCTCTGCGCTTCTCCTCCGGAAAGAGTAGTGGCGGACTGTCCGAGTTGCACATATCCCAGGCCCACTTCATTAAGAGTAGTAAGCACATTCTTGATCCGCGGTATATTAGGAAAGAAATCCAGGGCTTCTTCCACCGTCATCTCCAGCACATCAGCGATGGACTTCCCCTTATACTTGACCTCCAAAGTGGCCTCATTGAATCTTCTGCCGCCGCAGACATCGCACTTCAGATAAACATCCGGCAGGAAATGCATTTCGATCTTTTTTATACCGTCCCCGGAACACGCCTCGCAGCGCCCTCCTTTGACGTTGAAAGAGAACCTCCCCGGCCGGTAACCGCGCATACGCGCTTCCGGCAGCCTGCTGAACACGCTCCGGATGTCGTCGAAGACGCCGGTATACGTACAGGGATTTGACCTGGGGGTCCTGCCGATCGGAGACTGGTCAACGACCACTACTTTATCGATATGCTCGGCACCGTGAATAGCTTTATGCGCTCCCGGCTTTTCCTTCGCGCCGTGGAATATCCCGGCCAGCCCACGATAGAGGATATCCTCCACCAGCGTGGATTTTCCGGAACCGGAAACCCCGGTCATACAAATAAAAACTCCCAACGGAAAATCGACGTCTATATTCTTGAGGTTATGTTCCCGCGCGCCCTTGACGCGCAAAAACTTTCCCCGGGAAAGTTTTCTGCGCCGGTCCGGGCAGGGGATCGACAATTCTCCGCGCAGATAACGGGCGGTCAGAGAAACGCGGTCATTAAGGAGTTCCAGCGGAGTGCCGGAAAAAACCACATTACCGCCGTGCCTGCCAGCTTCCGGCCCGAGATCGACGAGATAGTCGGCCGCGCGGATAGTCGCCTCATCATGCTCGACGACCACCAGGGTATTGCCAAGGTCGCGCAATGAAGAAAGCGTGGAGAGCAGTTTAACGTTATCCCGCTGATGCAGCCCGATACTCGGCTCATCGAGCACATACAACACTCCGGTAAGCCCGGAACCGACCTGGGTGGCCAGCCTTATCCGCTGAGCTTCCCCTCCGGAAAGCGTGGAACTTTTACGGTCGAGAGTAAGATAATCCAGCCCCACATCCAGGCAAAATTGCAGCCGTTTAAGGATCTCTTTCAACGGCTGCCTGGCGATGGCTCCTTCCTGTTCGTTAAGTTCCAGCCGCGAAAAAAAACCGATAGCTTCCCTTATCGTGAACCCGCAAACCTGGCTGATGTTCCTCTCTCCCACAAGAACAGAGAGGCTCTCCTTCTTCAGGCGCGCGCCGCCGCATTCCGGGCAAGGCTGACTGGACATAAAACGGGTGATCTCCTCTTTCAGATAATCATTGTCGCTTTTTGAGAATAACCTTGTCAGATGGGGGATAAGGCCTTCGAAAGGTTTGCCTCCGGCGCAGATCTCAGTTCCGTAAAGCAGCGCTTTGCGCACTTCGCGCGGAAGTTCATTGAAAGGCGTCTCCAGGCTAAAATCCATAGCGGAAGCGAGCTCCCGCAGCAGCCAGCGGTAATAAAGTATATATCCCCTGCCGCCCCTTTTCCAGGCCTCTATCGCCCCGCCGTCGATAGATTTGCTTTTATCGGGGATGATCAATTCAGGGTCGAATTCAAGTTTGATCCCCAGCCCGTTGCAGGCCGGACAGGCCCCATAAGGGGAATTGAAAGAAAAAGTCCTCGGTTCCATTTCCTGATAGCTGATGCGGCAATGCGCGCAGGCGTAATGCTGGCTGTATAAAGTATCCTTGCCTTCCGCGGGACGGTGTATGATCACCACGCCGTTGCCGATCTTAGAAGCGGTTTCCAGGGAATCGGTAAGCCGCGCCGATGTTTCCGGCTTGATCTTCAAACGGTCCACCACCACTTCTATCGTATGCAGTTTGTAACGGTCCAGGGGGACGGAAAAAGGCGCTTCATACACCTTGCCGTCCACCCTGATCCTGGAGAAACCGGATTTGCGCACCCGCTCCAGCACTTCTTTATATACGCCCTTTTTTCCGGTAACCACCGGAGCCAGGATATGGACCTCTTCTCCCGGACGCGAAGAAAAGAGTGTATTGACGATCTCCTGCACGGACTGGCTGCTGATCAACCTGCCGCACTTATAGCAATGCACTCTCCCGGCCCTGGCGAAAAGCACCCTTAAATAATCGTATATCTCGGTCTGGGTGCCCACTGTGGAACGGGGATTACGGGAGGCGGTCTTTTGTTCTATCGCGATAGCCGGAGACAACCCCTGGATATCGTCTACATCGGGTTTCTGCAGCTGCTCGAGGAACTGGCGCGCGTAGGCAGACAGGCTCTCCACGTACCTGCGCTGGCCCTCGGCGTAGATAGTGTCAAAAGCAAGGCTGGATTTTCCCGAACCGGACAACCCGGTAAAAACGACAAGCTTGTTTTTAGGGATAGAGAGGCTGACGTTCTTCAAATTGTGTTCGCGCGCCCCCCGGATAACGATCTGGTTTTCCATAATAAAAAATACGGATTAATGGAGCCCCACGGCTTGACAGCCGCAGTACCTTAAAAAACCCGGATTTTGCAATAGGATCTGAGGAAAATGACCTAAATCTTTGACAGAATAAGGCCTGCGGGCAAAATCCCCGCAGACGTACTCAATGCAGTACGTTGAGGACGATTTTACGAGCAGAACGCAATTATGGCAATGAGTTAGAGACATTTTACCAAATTCCTATTGCAAATTCCGGGTTAAAATGGAAAAAACGCGCACCGCCGCAAAGGGACGCCCCCGGGCAGCGATGCGCGCTGCATTACACTGCCGAAAACTTACTTCTTTTTCTTACCGCCCTTCTTGACGGTTTTCTTCTTGGATCCGCCCCTGACCATTTTCGCGCAAGAGACATCGCCGTCCTTATCCACAAAATACAGGACGCCTACCTCTCTCTTGATGCCGATCTTGGCAACCTTCTTCGGGCTTCCGCCTTTTTTGCCTCCACGGGCCATTTTGGCGCAGGATACGTCGCCGTTCTTATCGACGTAATAGAGGTACCCCTTCTCGCGCTTCACCCCCACTTTCACTAATTTCTTCGCCATTCGTTTCACCCCCTTTCATTATGCTGCCGCACTGGTTACGTTACATACCATCGTTTGACACGCACAAACCGTCCTTTATCACGTGCCGATGCTTATCGGACGGGCGATCTGCCTTAACACGGCCGCGGCGGCCAATACCGCCAGATAACTGGTCTTGGGATTATGCGGATGCGGAACGTTCTCCGTCCTTGAAGTGATCACGGCGGCATCGGATTCTATCCTGACCTCATGTATATTCTTTTTAACCCCGGGAGAAGCGATTATGCGCACCTTCGTCGCGCGCGCGCCTTTACCGGCAAGACTCAGGACGGCGGCCACGTTTATATTCTGGGGAAAAAACCGCACCGCGTCGTAAGCGCTGCCTTCAAAAAGCACGGTGTCTTTTTTTATGTTACCCGCTTCGATATTCTTCCCGCGCAGATAAGCGACCCCGGAAAAAGAAGCGGGGTTCTTGATAGTCGTCAAGGTCACGCTTCTTATGCGGGCCCCCGCGGCCGCCTTAAGGGCGTCTATTCCGGCGAGCGCTCCGCTGGGCACAAAAATGCGCGCGCCCGAGGCTTCGGCCGCGCGCATCAACAAACCGGCTTTTTCCACTATGCCGCCGACGCTCATGATCATCACGCTGCGCCCGCTCTTAAGGCATTTGCGCGCGATATCGTATGAAGCAAGCGCCGAAGCGGCCTCCACCACCAGATCAGAGGCGTTTATCAATCCTGACAGATCGCTGGAGACGTCCGCTTTACCCGGAAGATTCAGGCGCCGCGCCAGGGCCAGAGCGCTTTCCCTGCGCAGATCGAATATAGCCGCAATACGCATTTCTTTCCCGAATTCTTTAAGGATGATCCCGGCGAGCGAGCCGCCGATGGCGCCGCAGCCGACGATCCCTATCTTGAGTTTTCGCCTTGAATTACTTTTTATCATCGCGGGATCGACCATTATTTCACTTCCAGGGTTGCGTTATCTATCAACCTTGTTTTACCGATACGCACAGCCAGCGCGGCCAGACATTTCCCCTTCTTTACGGACTTCAACGGTTCCATGGTCAGCGGATCGGCTATTTCGACATAATCTATCTTGGCCTGCGGGCAGGCGTTTATCAGGCGTCTAGCGAACTCTTTGATCCTGACGGGATCGCGCTCTCCGGCCTTGATCAAGCGCGCGGTTTCACGCAGGCAACGGGAGAGACAAAGCGCCTGCTCTCTCTGCGGACGATCAAGATACTTATTGCGGGAACTTAAAGCAAGCCCGTCCGCGTCGCGCACTATAGGAAGGACGACTATCCGTACCGGCAGGTTAAGGTCCTCCGTCATTTTCTTTATTATCGCCGACTGCTGCGCGTCCTTGGCGCCGAAATAAGCGTTATGCGGAGAGACTATATTGAACAGTTTCAAGACAACGGTGGCCACGCCTTTGAAATGCCCGGGACGGGAGCGCCCGCAGAGCCTGTCGCTTAAGCCGGCGACTTCCACAAAAGTGCGGTGTTCTCTGCCGTACATCTCTTTCGCGCCGGGAGAGAAAACGGCGTCCACGCCTTCCCTGCGGCATAACCAGGAGTCTACGGCGGAGTTACGGGGATATTCACGAAAATCTTCACAAGGGCCGAACTGGAGCGGATTGACGAAAATACTGACCACCACCAGGTCATTATCCCTGCGCGCTCTTCTGATCAGGCTAAGGTGCCCGGCGTGGAGGGCGCCCATCGTCGGAACAAAACCTATTTTCTTGCCGCGGGCGCGGGCTTTACCGGAAAACCCGGACATCGCCTTTATACTGCCGATAATCTTCATCGTTCTTCTTCCCTCGTTGGAAGGATATTTCATAATATCTCCAGTAAAGGACGCAATACAAAATCACGCTTGAACATCTCCGGATGAGGTATCCGCAATCCCGGAGTATCCACGCTTTTTCCGGCATACCATAATATATCCAGGTCTATCGGGCGCGGCCCGTTACGCACGGTCGGCCGCCTGCCCAGATCGCGCTCTATTTTTTTTAACCCGGACAAGAGATCCCGCGGCGCTAATCCGGTCTTTATACTAAACGCTCCGTTCAGGAAATCCCCCTGGTCCCGCGGCCCGCCCACGGGTTTATTCTCGAACAAAGGAGAAATTTCACAAACCCTGGTCAGCGGTAACGATCCAGTCATATTGATCGCCTGGCGGATATTCCCACGCCTGTTTCCCAGGTTGGATCCAACGGCTATGTAACAGATATTCTTCTTCAGCTCAGTTTCTCCATGCGTTTTAACGCCTCTTTGATCCGCCCTACGGACACGGTAAGCGCCATACGCAGATAGCCTTCCCCGTTAACACCGAAGCCGACGCCGGGAGTTACGATAATATCCGCCTTTTCCAACAGATAAGCGGCGAATTCCATGGAATTCTTTTGTTTATCGGGCACCTTGAACCAGAGATAAAATGTGGCTTTAGGAGAATAAACATCCCAGCCAAGTTTACGCAAACCTTCGACCAGTATATCCCTGCGTTCCTGATACAACGCGCTCATCTTGGCCGACTGGGCTCCGCTGTTCTTGAGGGCGGCGGCACCGGCGTACTGCAACGCCGTGAATATCCCGGAATCGATATTGGATTTCACCTTCGCCAGCGCCGAGACCAACAGAGGATTACCGCAGGCCCACCCCACTCTCCACCCGGTCATATTGCAGGTTTTCGAGAGCGAGTGGAATTCGATCACGCAGTCTTTCGCGCCTTCGACTTCCAGCATACTGACAGGTTTGTATCCGTCATAAGCCATCTCCGAATAAGCCAGGTCGGAAACGAGTATCAATCCGTATTTCAAAGCGAAAGCGACCGCCTCCGCGAAAAAGCCCTTATCCGCGGCTCTTCCGGTGGGATTATTGGGATAATTGAGATAAATGATCCTGGCTTTTCCCAGGACTGACGACGGTATGCCTTTGAGATCGGGCAGGAAAGAATTCTCTTCTTTCAAAGGCAATAAATGGACCCTGCCGCCGGCCAGTATCGTGCCTCCTTTATACGGAGGATAACAGGGGTCGGGAACAAGAGAATAATCACCGTTGTTCAGGAAGGCGAAGGGAAAATGGGAGATGCCTTCTTTGGAACCGATCAACGGCAGGACTTCCTTCTCCGGGTCTATGCCCACTGAGAAACGCTCTTTATACCAGGCGCAAATCGCTTCCCGCAATAACGGTATCCCTTGGTCCAAAGCGTAGCGGTGGTTAGCGGGATCGCGCGCCGCGCGACACAACTCATCTATAATATACTCTGGAGTAGGTTGATCGGGATCGCCTATCCCGAAATCGATCACATCCCTGCCTTCGGCCCTGGCTTTCCTCTTTGCCTTATCTATCTCCACAAAAAGATACGGCGGCAGACTCTTTAAGTTATCCGATATCTCGAACATACATATATCCCCTCTTCTCAATAGTCCACAGTCCATAGTCAACAGACCACAGTAAGATACACGCTTTTTCTAAGACTATCGACCATCGACTATGAACTTCTTCTCGTACTTCGTAAATGTCCTTCCTCTTTCGTCCCTCGTGCTTCATCCTTCTTTATGGATTTTCTTATCACAGCCCCAGCACGTCCTTCATCGAGTAAAGGCCGGGTTTTTGCCCGGCTACCCACTTGGCGGCCTTTAACGCTCCCAACGCGAACAGATCACGGGTATGCGCCTGGTGTTTTATCTCTATGCGTTCGGAATTACCGCAGAATATCACCGTATGGTCGCCGACTATATCCCCCAGCCTTATCGAATGGACAGGCGGATTCGGCGATCCGGCGGCGGCAATAACTTCCTGCATTTTCTTAGCCGTCCCGGAAGGCGCGTCTTTTTTTCCGTCGTGATGCGCTTCGACTATCTCGATCTTATAATCCCTGCCCAGTTTACGTGTGATATCGGACAACGCGCTGAAAAGCACGTTGACGCCGACCGACATATTCGGCGAATAAACCACCGGGACGGAGTCCGATACCCTGCGCACTGCGGCAACCTGTTCTTCGGTCAGACCGGTAGTCCCCAATACCAAAGCCTTATTGTATTTGACGGCATACTCCAAGTTGGCGATGCTCGCTTCCGGAGCGGAGAAATCTATAAACACATCTATGAGGAACATCCCGTCGGGGTTAGACGATATCTTGATCTTGCCCAGTTCTTTGCCTATTTGCGGGATACCTTTACGTTCCAAGGCCAGCATTATCTCAAGATCCCTGTCGCAACAGGCGAGTTCCAATATACGCCTGCCCATCCTGCCGCAGACACCTGAAACACCCAATTTTATCATTTCCTCTTCCTTTCGATCGAATACCTCTTGCAAATTATTTATTCAATTAGGAGAACAAACCGTGATCCTTCAACGCGATTCTCAATCTGGCGGCGTTCTCCCCGGACATCGCGGTCAACGGCAGCCTCAACTCCGAAGCGCACATATCGAGCATCCCCATCGCCGTCTTTACCGGAATGGGATTTGTCTCCAGGAACAATGCCTTTATCAACGGCAAAAGGCGGTAATGCAGCCTGCGCGCTTCCTCCGAATTCCCTCCGGCGTAATTCTTCGTCAAAGCCGCGACGTCGGCGGGCACGATGTTGGCGGCGACGGAAATAACGCCTGTCCCGCCTATGGAGAGAACCGGCAGCGTAAGGCTATCGTCCCCGGAGATAAGATCGAATTTATCGCCGCAAAGGGCCTTGATGCGGGACATCTGATCCAGGTTTCCGGAAGCTTCTTTCACTCCTACTATATTCTCACAATCGGCGGCCAGCCTGGCAACCGTCTCCGGTTCTATATTTACCCCTGTGCGGGAAGCTATATTATACAAAATTATGGGTATCTCCGCCGCGTCCGCGACCGCCTTAAAATGCGCATAAAGGCCGTTCTGCGTCGGCCGGTTGTAATAAGGAGAAACCTGCAGCGAAGCGTCGGCGCCTGCTTTTGCCGCGTCAACCGTCAACTGTATGGCTTCCTCCGTGGAATTGGAACCTGTGCCGGCGATGACCGGCACGCGGCCGGCTGACTGCTCCACGGCGATCTCGATGACCCGTTCATGCTCGCGCACGGAAAGAGTGGCGGACTCGCCCGTCGTGCCGCAAGGAACGATCCCGGAAGTGCCGTTCTTGATCTGGAAATCTATCAACGCGCGTAACTTATTCTCGTCCACTTTACCGTTCTTAAAAGGGGTCACCAGAGCGACTATGGAACCGCTAAACATAATAAACTCCTTTGTAGACAATTTTGGCCCCGCCTTCCAACCATACATCGCTGAAAGAACAGTCCTTTCCTTTATTAAAATATACCTTGAGCGTTCCGCCGCCGCGGGTCAAAATATTAAAGTGATCCGGCCGGCTGCCAGCCCCAGATGACAGGAGGCGGCCAGCGCCGCGGCTGTCGAGCCCGTGCCGCAGGCAAGTGTCTCGCCTTCCACTCCTCTTTCGTATGTCCTGACCTTTACGTTAGCGGAATCCGTTATTTCCGCGAAGTCCGCGTTCGCGCCGGCAGGAGAGAATACCCGGTGATAACGCACTCTGCGGCCAAGCGATTCCACGTCAATATCATCCAATCCCTGCACGAATATCACCGCGTGCGGCACGCCGGTATTTATAAAATACGTTCTCAGAGCGCGGCCGTCCAGCGTTACGTTCACCCCGCTGCGGAGATATCCGGGATCGGTAAGCCGTATCTTCACGCGATCCCCGTCCACTCGGCAGGCGATAACCCCGGCTTTAGTATAAAGATCCACCTGTTTGCGTCCGGAAAAAAGTGCCGCGCAACGCGCGCCGTTGCCGCACATCTCGGCTTCCGAGCCGTCGGCGTTAAAGATCCGCATCCTGACACTTCCGGAAGGCATTTTTCCCAAGAGAAGCACGCCGTCGGCCCCGGCGCCGAATTTCCTGTCGCATATTCCGCGCGCCAAAAGAGCCAACTTCTTGCTTGTGCCGGAGACGCAACCATCATCGACAACCGCGAAATCGTTGCCGGAAGCGACCATTTTCACGAAAGGGATCACCGCTTTAACGGTATTTATTTTGCTTCCCACTTAAATCTCCTCATGACCCTGTCCATATCTTCAAAATATTTTCCCAGGTATTCCCATTTCTCTCCGCTGCAATAAAGGTTAAAGATCACCACCTGCGGCGAGCCGATATCACAGATCACGAAGAAATTCACTTTACCCGGCGGGCAGTTCTCATAGAAATAGGCCTCATAGGGATATTCTATCGAAGCCTCATAATCAACAGCCTTGTGAAAATCATCAAGCGAACATTCACCGTCGTTAAAATACTGTTTCTTCACCAGTTTCGCGATATCTCCCAGTTTCAGGTTGGCGCTGTTATCAAAAGGGATTATTCTGATCCTGACATCCTCGTTTATATGCCTGCCGTACCAACTGCCGTCCACGGCCTCTGCCGGCAGACCCTCGGGAGCCCACGCGGGCGGCATTTCAAACATATAAACCGCCGGGAACGGGGAGTTAACGGTGACGAATTTCATTATTCCGTCACCGTGTTTAATGAACCTCTGCGTTTCCGCCCTTACTCCGGACAGGGAAATGAGCACAACCGCCGCGGCCGCGGCGAAGATCCGCGTTAACCGGCGGCGGGATCCGGGAAAACAACGCAACGAAGACCGGGACAACCGTGCCCCCCCGTTATTTGCCTCATGCCTGCCCGCCGATTTAGGCGATGATTTCATTCCGCACCAGATCCGCATAATCGTCCCTCCGCCTGATTAACACCACACGGTTATTTCTAACCATTACTTCCGCGGCTTTAAGCCGGGAATTATAGTTGGAAGACATACTGAAGCCGTAAGCCCCGGCGCTCATCACCGCCAGGTAATCACCCTGCCTAAAACACGGCAATTCTCTTGCCTTAGCCAGAAAATCCCCGCTTTCGCAGATCGGCCCGACCACATCCGCTTTCTCCGCGTCTCCACGCCTGTCCTTCAGCGCCTCGATCTTATGAAACGCCCCGTACAATGCCGGACGTATAAGATCGTTCATCCCTGCGTCCACTATGATGAATTTCTTCAACGGTGTCTTCTTGACGTAAAGGACCTTCGCGATAAGGATACCGGCGTTACCAACGATGAACCTGCCCGGCTCCATGATCACACGGAAACCGCTGCTTTTCAACACCGGCAGCACCTTGCGGGAGAAGGAAAGCGCGGTCTGCGGATTTTCGTTATCATAAATTATACCCAGGCCGCCGCCGATATTCAAATAACGGATCTCCGCGCCTGCCTCGGACGCGAGCCCGCGCGCGAACCCCGCCACTTTGTTGATG
>JBAZGW010000023.1:0-19488 GCA_041652635.1 Candidatus Omnitrophota bacterium
TGCTAAAGCCGCTACGTCCGTGGATCCGGAATTACTGCTTGTTGCTGCGGAAGAATATCCATTAACTAACCTGCTTGCTAAAGCCGCTACGTCCGTGGATCCGGAATTACTGCTTGTTGCTGCGGAAGAATATCCATTAACTAACCTGCCTGCTAAAGCCGTTACGTCCGTAGAACCGGAATTACTGCTTGTCGCTGCGGAAGGATCTCCGTTAGCGAAGTTGTTCATTAATGTCCTTGCTTGGTTTGTTTGCCCTGAATAGCCAAACATTTGGGACATGATTTCATTTACCTTCTTAAAATCGCAGTTTCCAGCGGCGGTCATTAAGGTCCTCGCGGGGTTTGCCATTGGTGCAAAACCATGCGCCGACATAATGTCTCTTACTGTCCTAAAATCGCAGTTTCCAGCGGCGGTCATTAGGGCCCGCGCGGGATTGACCTGCGCTTGTGCATTAGTCGTGATCAGCAATGTGGCGGTAAGTATTATTAGTATTCCATTAAAAATGAGCGTCAAGGGCGGCAATTTGCGTGGGATTCTCATTTATCCTCCTCTTTTTTCGACCATACTGACCGACCGTTAAAGCTAAAAGTCGTTTTGCGTTAAGATAGCAAATACGAACTTCTGCAAGAAGTAATAAAACGGTCTAATGTCCTATGGAACCGTGGCTTGCCTATAAGATAACAGGCATTACTATAGATAGATGTCTATAGCTTTTGAAAATTGTTTAATAAGTCTGTAATAAAGCTTACTTAAAGTATATACATAACTACAACATTTTTCAAGACTGGAAGGCTGGGATTTGCTTCTTTTTACTGTGGAGTATGTTAACTATTGCGGGATAGAATGTTACGCTCTTTTAACGCAAACATTCAGGGCGCCAACAGCATAAGTCTTGATTACAAGTCTGTTTGGCAGTAGTGTCGAAGCAGTCGAAGTTTCCTTCTTGTTTCTGTATACGGTGAATTAATTCCTTCTTGGAATATCTCCAGGTATCCTTAATGCTTAATTGTCTGGCCTTATTCTCGATCTCGGAAAGTCGCATTTTAGCCTCCTTTTCTGAATCGTCAATCGATCACGGTTCAGAAATTCATGTAACAGTTACCATAGTCGTTACCGAAGTTCAAATGTTTATTTTCTGCGATACCTGATAGATTATGGGGATTTTGCTGTATTTTCCTCTTAAAGACTGTAATGTGCCGAAAAGCAGGCAAAGCATATAGATGAACAAGGTAAGTTTAGAGAAAAGCCCGCCTATCAAGGGCAAAATGCTGAAAAGGAACCCGGCGGAAAGAAAAATGAACAACACCAGTCCCTGCTTGCCGTGAAAGACCGCGAATTTGTTTTCTTTCTTCAAGACAAACGGGATTATGCAAAGAAAGAACCAGTAAGACATTACGGCGTATATCTTGCCTTCCATTATTTCTTTTTCCGTGTCCGTCTGCGTAGTCATTCGTTTAAGCGTTTTCCTATTTAATATGTATCAGGGAATTGGTCTGCCCGAAAGGATTGGTATCCTTTTCCGGGTTCTCCGGATCATCGATCCAGGCACCGTCCACCACAAAGCGATAGTGGTAAGAACCGGGCTCCAGGGTTATTTTCTTGACCCACTTTCCGTCGTTATTGGTCATTCTGCTGTTTTCGCAGACCTGCCATCTGTTGAAATCACCGGCCAGATGCACCTCTTTAGCTTGCGGGAACGCGCCCGCGAAAACCACTTCCTTCAGGCGGGGCATATTCTCTTTTATGGTCTCTTTCATTCTTTTATCCAGGGAAGACATTTTTTCCTGGCTTGCGGCGGCGGCGCGCGCGTCGCCTGAGATCATTTCACGGGAAAGCGTGAAATAATCCTTGGCGCCCCGGCTGTATTTGTCGTAGCTCAGGATATGCGTGCCGTAACTCTGCGCTTCCTTGAGTTTGACGTTGACGTGAATAATGGTGCCGAAAACGCTGCCGGCAAAAGAAGATTTTATCTGGTCCAGCATAGAGAATGAATGGCGCAGCCTGGAATCGAAATTGGTCACGAGCATTTTATAAGCGACGTTATGGTTCAGCCGGTCTTTGATCAGTTCTATGATCTTCAACAGCTGGTTCACGCCTTCCAGGGAGAAGCGGCTCGCTTCCACCGGGATAATGATCTCAGATGAGGCGCGGATGGCGTTGACGGTAAGTATGCCCAAATTAGGCGGCAGGTCTATAAGCACGTAATCATACCTGCTTAGCCCCTTGCATTCCTGCAATACGTCCCAGAGGCGCGATTCCCTGCCTATTTCCCCGGCAAGCTCCTGCTCGAGGGTGCTGAGCAATATCGCCGACGGCGCTATGTCGAAACCGGGGGTGACTTTCTTTATTATACCTTCCAGAGAGGACTTTTTACTGGCAATTTTGGAAAGGACATTGTAAATACTGGCTTCACTGCGGATATTTAAACCGAGCGTCGCGTGGGCCTGGGGATCGAGGTCTATAAGCAACACCTTCTTGCCGTTTGCCGCGAGGCACGCGGAAAGATTAACTGCCGTGGTTGTTTTACCGCAGCCGCCCTTCTGGTTGGTTACTGAAATGATCCGCATTTGTATGCCCTCCCCTTTTGGCAATTTGTCAGCGAAGGAACCTTATATTGTCGATATAAACAACCCCTTTTTTTCTGGGGCTGTTCCATTCTTCCACGATAAAAGACAACGATTTGACCCGCGTCCAGTCGCTTACCGCGGGCTTGAAATCGGAGAAAGGGATCACGTATTCCTGCCATTTCCGGCCGGCGTCCCTGACATAAACCAGGGTTTTTTCTCCGGTTTTGTTCTCTATCAGCACGGCGACTGCCGGCATCGAGCCTGCCGGCGCGTCCGACCTGGCGGCGAAAGCCAGGGACTTAAACGGCTGTAAGTTCAAATTGTTAAGGAACAATGATGAGAATTCTTTATTGCCCGGAGCAAAATTATAAATTATTTTAACAGGATTATTGCTGGAAAGCAACAGCGCATTTTCAGAAACAGGCGGTTTTTTGTGCGGGACAGAAAAAAAGAAAAAGCCAAACGCCAAAACGGCGGCTCCGGCTGCTGCCCATCCGGCGGTCCCCTTCAGAGCCCAACCGCGGGGTTTCTTTTTTTTTGTAAGCGAGGCGTCGAGGTATATCTCGGCCAGATGTTCGTAGATATCTTGCTTTTCCATAATATGCATATTTTATATAACATAAAAAACGCCGGGTGTCAATCTTTACCCGGGAACGGAGTATAAGGAATGTTTCAGGTATTCCGGAGGCTGCTTGCCGATAATAGTATAGAAGTTGGAAAGGTGCACGCGGTAAAGCCGGTCGAAATCGTATTGATAATCACCATACCACCAGAACCAGTCGCTGCCTTCGCAAATAAGCATTTGTTTCCAGGCCGTTTCCCTGTCTTTCTCCGCGGCGGTACCGGCGGCGAGGAACGCGTCGAATTCCTTCCTGGCATCGACAAGGTATTCCCAGGCTTTATTTTTATACGGGTTACCGATCCACTTTCCGAACTCACCGTATATCCATGACCCGGCGGCCAGGCGTTTGATCCTGCTTTTCGGCTTGTTCCGCCGTAAATATTCCTCGATGATCACAGGTTTTATCAATTTACTTTCGGAGAGCCTTTCGTAAAGCATATTCAGGAAAGGATGCCCGTCTTTTTTGTAATATTCCCAGGCGTTCTCCCCGTCCATGGCGATAGTGACCAGAATATCTTTGCCTTTGAAAGCCTCCGCCGTATTCTCCAAATGCCGCATAAAATCGGAAACGGCGTCCTTGGGGTCCCACTTGTGATAAGTGAAGCCTATCAGGTCGGAGAGGTTCCTGTCCCGGAAAACCATCTGTATCTGACCCTCTTCCCGTTCGGCCGTATGGGCCTGATATAAAAGAGAAGTGTCCCTTTTTTTACTGCCGAAAGAACGAAAAAGCATAGCTTCGTCGCTGACTATCCATTTTATGCCGTTATTGATCAATATCGGCAGGATATGATCGCAAACAGCCTCTTCGGACGGCCACATCCCGACAGGCGGCCGGCCGAAACGCCGCGTGTAAAAATCCACGGCTTCTTTGACCTGTCTTTGTGCGTCTTGCGGATAAGAGAAATTCCGCGGCGGCAGGCTCACTTTAAGGTTCGCTTCCTTGGCGATATTCGTATTGTAAAGCAGCGGCAAAATAGGATGATAATACGGGCTTAATATTACCTCCACTTGGCCGCTCTGCGAGAATTGCCTGTAGGCCGGGATGATTTCCGATAGGATGCGCATCTGCTGGTCGATCATTATCCGCTTGTCGGATTCCTCGAAATGGCGGCCTTTTTGTATCAGCGTTTTTAATTCCGGCCGCTCGGCGAGGAAAGTGGGATCGAACCAGGCGAGGTTGAACCACATCTGCAGGTCGCGGTAATCAACCGTATTAAAATGTTTCCCTGCCTGCTTCTTCAGGAAAAGCTCGTAATAACGCGGATGGTTCGCGATGCAATTCTCCGCGTTGATCATAAAAAAACTTTCCAAAAGGAAGTTCTTTTCCCCGTCGGTCAGTGTTTCCGCCGGCCGCATCGTCATTTCTATGAATTTATCATTCACGGAGGAATTTACGAACGACTCCACCTGCTCCAGCAAGGAGGGCACGAAATTGAATGTCTGGCGCACGCGCGGATATTTGGCGAGGATCTGCACCATATCCAGATAATCTTTTATGCCGTGCAGTCTCACCCAGGGCAGTTCCGTCTCTCTGGTCAGCAGATTGACGTAATACGGCTGGTGCATATGGTAGATGAAGGCCAGATTTAACATAACGAAAGAAAAGGTCGGGTTATGAGTACAATGTTCCGGGTATAGAGTGAAAAGACATTAAAACTAAACTTAAGAAATAGAAAAGCATAAAGCGAGTGCCGGTTTGGTTCTAAAAAAACCCCCCGGAAGAAGCGATTCTTCCGAGGGGTCGCATAGCTGAGGTTACTCTTAGAAGGAAACCTTCATCGAGCCGATCAACTGCGTCGCCGTGCGGTCGTTGCTGCTGGCGAACGCTTTACCGGGAGCGAACATTCCGGCGGTCAGGCCGAACTGCACGTCCTCGGTGTAATCGTAAGTAGCGGTGATGTCCAGGGCATTGCCCAGGGCTTTCTTAGCGTTCATGCTGTAAGAACCGGAATCAGCATAAGAACCGCTGAGTGTGGAGACTTTTTTGTCCAGCATATAATATCCGTAAACAGCCGACAGGGAAAGGTCTTCCATCGGTTTCAACCCGCCCTTGACGTTAACCACCTTCATATTGCTGAAAGGCAGTATGGCGTAGGCGATGTTGTTCAGCGCCTGATCGTAATACATTGAATCCCAGGCTTTGTTCTTGCTGTCGCCGGAATCCTTGTCTCCGGAGAGATAGGTGTAGCCGAGGCCAACGTTGGGTTTCAGAGAAACGTCGGCAAAGGTGTAGTCGGCCATCGCCTGCATTGCCCAGGCGTTGCGTTTTACCTGACTATCCCTTGTATACCCATCCTGATAGGCTACTTCCAAGGATGTGTTCAGGTTTTCCACCAACTGCGCGGAAAGCAGGGTGCCGAACGTGTTGACCTTATCGTTCTTGTCGGCGCTGGAATCATTCTTGCTGAACATATAAACTTCCGCTTTGGCTCCTTTGGTGCCGAAGTCATACGCGGCGTTCACGCCATAAAGGTTAGTATCGTCATTAACATACACCGAAGATCCTTCATTGATCTTGGCGTAGAAGGTATCCACAACCAACGGGTCGTAATTCAAGGTCGCCCTCAAAGCGTCGAATGATTTGCGCAGGCTCAAATCGCCGGGTACTCCGTTCAATACCGAAGGACTGTATGTGTTCGTCGCTCCGATAACCAGGGCATTGCCGAAACGCAGTTCTTGGCGCCCGATCTTCAAAGACAGAGGCGAATATAAGAACTCTTTTAAGGTAACATAGGCCAGGTCCAGATCAATATCACTGCTCTGTACATCTTCAGCGGTCCAGCTTCTTTCATTGATCAGGCGCAAAGTGGCGGTAACATTATCCGTCAGATCGCTGTCGATCCTGACCCTGGTCTGGGTGGCGAAAAGGCTCCCCTGGTCATTTTCTTTATTACCGGCGCTTCCGTTTGACAGGTCAAAATTGCTCCTGCCCACGCCCAACACCGTGATATCACCGCCGACCTTGACGTTCTGGACCTCAGCGTAAGCGCTGCAGGCCAGACCGGCTACTAAGGCCAAGCACAACAAAACCGATAAACGTTTAATCATTTTTGCTTCCTCCTTTAACGAGATGAATAATGGATGCCTTTATATTATCAACTAGGCTTTTACTTGTTACATCCTAGATAATTTCCATCTATGTTTATATCACCGGATTGGCTTGATCTCAGGCTTATGACGTATCTTCACCCCCTCTCCGCCCACAGAGTGAAATCAACTCCAGTGGTATAGTCCGACTCTTTATTTTTTTAACATACATAGGACTTACTGTCAAGCAATTTCTCTCATTTCAAGTCCTGAGTGATGCGTTGTGAGAATTGAATAGAAACACCCCTGTTTTGAGGTAAATATATTGTAACCAATTGGTGCCTGGGTACTTACTTTATACAAATCTTTCTTATTTCAGCAGTTCGTTATCGCTTTCTGTCCGTTTATAAGTGTCGGCGATGGTCTTTTTTGCGGCCGCCTTAGGCGATTTCGGCCCCAGGGAGATAGAAGCAATGATCGTCCCTCCCCTGGGAGCGAGAGTTATGATACAGGTTTCGTTCTCTTTTTCGAAATTCATTATCGTGTCGCCGTATTCCACCATATTCAGCAAATTCCATTTATAGATCGCCATTTGTTCTTTGAAGAACCCGTTGATCAGGTCCCGGTTGCCCTTGCCGCGGTATTTCAGCACCGCGACACGCACTCCGGAGCTCTCAAAAGAGTATGAATCTTTGGCCATCGGCTTAAAGCCGGCCGGAATAGGGACATCGCTGAATTTAAAGATATTCTGCGGTTCGATCAATTGCGTGTCCGAGCCTTTTGTGTTGGTATAGTTGGCCGTGGCGCAGCCGCCCGCGAAAGCCGCGAATAACGACAGGCTTACAAAAAAGATACCCGTGGTTTTACTACGCATCTCTCCTCCTCTTTTTCGACCGCGATACTTTATCGATGAATGCACCGGTTTGCGATTGTATTAAAGCGATCTGGGTCCGGTTCAGCCCGGCCGCGACGGCGTTGGCGATGACCTTCCGCGGGCTGATAATATCTTCCGGTAGATGGCTGTCCGTATTCAGTATCAGTTTCGCGCCGTAACGCAAGGCCTGTTTTATCACGTGTTGATTGGTTTTTTTATGCCCGCGCCGGGTAGTGACCTCCAAAAAAATCCGTTTTTGGGCGGCTAATCCCGCGTCTTCGGCGGTGATAGACCCCGGATGCGCCAATATATCTATCCCCGCCAGCAATGCCGCGCGGTTTGTGCCTTTTATCACCGGCTCAGCGGGGGTTTCCCCGTGCGCGATGATGACCTGGATGCCTTGTTTGCGCGCGTAAGCCGCCAAAGGTTTGAACTGCTCAGGCGGCAAATGAGTCAATTCTATGCCGGAGAGGACCGTGATCGACGATCTCTTCGGCCATTTACGCGTGAATGCCAGAACGCCGGAAACAGCCTGTTTGATATTGCTGTAATCAGCGTGATCGGTTATGGCGATCGCTTTATACCCGGCGGCGGCATAACGCACGGCGATCTCCGAGGGCAGCAGCACCCCGTCGCTCAATATCGAATGACAATGCAGATTATACATTTTTCTTTATCATAACGCATCTACTAAAACTCGTCTATCGTTTATCGGTCACGATGCCCGTTTCGTCAATCGGTGACGGTTACGGTTGTTGCTTTTTAAAATTTGTCCAGCTATTGCCCAATTTATAAAGTTGCCTTCCAATTTTATCAAATATATCAATTAAGTCTTCACAAGTTTTAATATCGATATAAGTAGGATATATGTCTCTGCTTTGACTTAAGCTAACTACCATTTCATTGCTCTCTGCCATAGCATCATCAATATATTTCTGGAAACCCATTTTTTGATGTCTTTTTGCATAACCTTCTGCTATTAATCTTGGAATTGATTTACAGGCACGGCTTAGTTGATCTTTTAAATCATATTTCTCACTGTCCGGTAATTTAACCACAATCTCTTTCATAACAATAAGCATTGCTTTATAACTATTTTGATATACCTCTAAATCACTAAAACTGACTATGTGCTTTTTTTCTTCTATTTACGTTACCTTGTCTGTTGCCGATATTAAAATCGTCTATTGTTTATAGGTTACGATACCCGTATCGTCGTCAATCGTCTTATGTCCAACGGTTTTAAGCCGTAACCGTGGCCGAAAACCGAAACGGGCTTCGTTACCGTAGCCGTTACCGATTTCTGAGTAAAACTAATGCCCCTGGCAGGAATGGTTCGACGCGTGCACTTCGTTTACTTGCTCACCATAAGTCAAGCCAGGTTCTCACTGCCTTACCCGCGCTTTATATGTAATTCAAGCTTATTTCTAAACAAAAGTAATGCCCCTGGCAGGAATCGAACCTGCCGCACACAGTTTAGGAAACTGCCGCTCTATCCTTATGAGCTACAGGGGCAATGATCTCGAAGCATGAAGGATGAGGCATGAAGGATGAAAAAAACACTATTTTTAGTTCGCATCCTTCGTGCTTCTTGCCGCGTCCCTCTGTGCGCTGTCATACTAACAACTAATTTGACAGCGCACTAGTCTCCGGCGATCTTGACCAGCGATGTCACCGGATATTTCTTCAATTTGCTTCTGCCTTTAAGGTCCGGCAGTTCTATGACAAAAGCTATTCCCTTTATTTTTACCCTGAATTTTTCCAGCAAATCAATGACCGCGCCTACCGTTCCGCCGGTAGCCAGCAGATCGTCTACGATCAGGACGTTCTCTCCCGCGGACACGGCGTCGGCGTGCATTTCCAGTTCGCTGACCCCGTATTCCAGGGAATACCCAACGGAAACCGTCTTATACGGAAGTTTCCCTTTCTTTCTTACCGGCACCAGCCCGGCGCCAAGCTTATAAGCCAGGACCGCGCCGAAAATGAACCCGCGGGATTCCACGGCGACAACTTTATCTATCTTAACTCCCTTGTATGGCTTCGTCAAGCCCGAGATGGACTTGCGGAAAGCGCCGGGGTCGTTTATAAGCGTGGTAATATCGTGGAATAATATCCCTTTCTTAGGGAAATCGGGGATACTGCGGATATGATCGCGTAGAGAACCGGAACTTTTTTTAATCATCGTCATTCATCCTGTTTTTGCACGAATTTTCTCAGTTTATCCAAGGCCGCTTCTTCGATCTGGCGGATGCGTTCCCGCGACACGCCCAGGGCCACGGCAACTTCCGCCAGGGTATAGCTTTTTCCATCGGCCAGCCCGAAGCGCATATCCAGTATTTGATGCTCCCTTTCGGACATTATCTCCATCAGACTGCTGATACGCTCCTTATCCATGAAATGTTCTATCTGACTGTCCGGAGATACCGCGGTCTGATTTTCCACCAAGTCCAGCACCTGGCTGTCCCCCTCGTCGCCCACCGGAGCGTCGAGAGAAGAAGTGCTGGTGGAAAGCCAAAAAAGGATGTGATCCATTTTAGCTTTATTTAAACCCAGCCTTTTGGCGATCTCCTCGTTGCTGGGGATGCGCTTCAGTTTTTGCGAAAGTCTTTCTTTAGTTTTCTTCCATTTACCGATCAGGTCGTTCATATAAACCGGCACGCGGATGGTCTTGGAGTGTTCCGAGATAGACCGGGTGATCCCCTGGCGGATCCACCATGCCGCGTAAGTGGAGAAACGGAAACCTCTCTTAGGATCGAACTTATCCACGGCGCGCATCAACCCGAGGTTGCCTTCTTCTATGAGATCCAGAAGCGGAATGCCAAGATACATATATTTCTTGGCGATATTGATCACCAGCCGCAGGTTGGAACGGATCATCATTTTTCGGGCCTGCTCGTCGCCTTTTTTGACTTTTTTCGCGTAATCCAATTCCTCTTCAGGAGTTAACAATGGTATACAGCGGATCTCTTTCAAATATGTTTTTAATGCTTCCATATTCCTCCGGGCTCCTTCGGATCCGGATTACGCGTTTGTATCCGGTTTTCCGGTCTTTCTTCAGCGGTTTTACCGCCGGGGTATTTAAAGAGGGCGGAATTGCCTGCCCTTGTTATGACAGGCAATCCCGCCTTTAGCTCAAGACTCTCTATTTCTTCTTAGTGTCTTTCAACGCAGCCTGCGCCGCCGCCAATTTGGCGATAGGCACGCGGAACGGGGAACAACTGACGTAATTCATTCCGATGCGGTGGCAGAATTCCACCGAGCGGGCTTCTCCGCCGTGTTCTCCGCAGATACCGATCTCCAGGTTCTTGTTGGTTTTTCTGCCGCGCTGGATCCCCATTTTTATCAACTCGCCGATACCTTCCTGGTCTATGCTCTGGAAGGGGTCTTCCGGCAGGATGCCTTTTCTGATGTATTCAGGAAGGAATCCGCCGATATCGTCGCGGGAGAAACCGAAGCCCATCTGCGTGAGGTCGTTCGTCCCGAAGGAGAAGAACTGCGCCACTTCGGCGAGCTTGTCCGCCAATACCGCCGCGCGGGGTATCTCGATCATCGTGCCGAACATATGTTTGATCTTCTTGATATTGTATTTCTTAAGCACTTCCGCGTAAATACCCTTGGCGATCGCCAGCTGGTCGTTAAGTTCCTTAACGTCGCAGACTACGGGTATCATTATCTCCGGGTAAGGGGACTTCCCTTCTTTGACCAACTCCGCCCCCGCTTCCAGGATCGCGCGTATCTGCATAGCGCTGACTTCCGGGTAAGTGATACCCAGGCGCACGCCCCTGTGTCCCATCATAGGATTGGATTCATGCAATCCTTCCGCCCTTTTGGCGAGTTCTTCCATACTGATGTTCAGTTCTTTAGCCAGCATCTGGAGCTTTTCCGCGTCTCTCGGCACGAATTCGTGCAAAGGCGGATCCAGAAGGCGGATGACCACGGGAAACCCGTTCATCGCCTCCAGCGTGCCCTTGATGTCCTTCTTGACGAAGGGGAAAAGTTCATTAAGGGCTTTCTCCCTTTCTTCCCTGGTTTTGGAAACGATCATTTTGCGCAGCAAGAAAAGCGCCTGGTCGGAACTTTTTCCGTAGAACATATGCTCGGTCCTGAACAACCCGATGCCTTCAGCGCCGAATTGCAGGGCTTTCCGGGCGTCTTCCGGGGTGTCCGCGTTGGTGCGTATGCCTAATTTCTTGAAAGACCCGCATATTTTAAGGAAGTCGTTCAAGACAAGGTTTTCTTCGCCGGCGTCCATCATCGGCAACTGTCCCGCGTAAACCGTGCCTTTGGTGCCGTTAAGCGTCAGCCAATCGCCTTCCTTGAAGGTTTTACCGTCGACAAGGAGTTCTTTCTTCGCGTAGTCGATATGCAGATTGGAACATCCGACGATACAGCATTTTCCCCAACCGCGCGCGACTAAAGCGGCGTGCGATGTCATACCGCCCCTGGCGGTGAGGATCGCTTCCGCCGCGCGCATACCCTCGACGTCCTCGGGATTGGTCTCTTCGCGCACCAGGATGAGTTTCTTGCCCTGCTTTCTCCACTCCACGGCGTCAAGAGCCGAAAACACTATTTGCCCGTTGGCTCCGCCCGGCCCGGCCGGAAGGCCTTTTGCCAGCGGTTTGCCGGCGAGTTCGGCCTTCGGGTCGATGATGGGATGCAGTAACTCGTCCAACTGGGCGGGTGTCACGCGGACCACCGCTTCCTCTTTCTTGATCAACTTTTCTTTTATCATATCCATGGCGATGCGCACCGCGGCAGGGCCGTTGCGTTTTCCGACGCGGCACTGCAGCATAAACAATCTGCCTTTTTCGATGGTGAACTCGATGTCCTGCATATCCCGGTAATGCTTCTCAAGCCGCGAGCGGAATTCGCACAATTGTTTGTAGATCGCGGGCATGGCGCTTTCCAGGGTGGTATGGTCTTTATTATTCTCGGATTTGGAGTATTGATTGATCGGGCCGGGCGTGCGTATGCCGGCGACCACGTCTTCTCCCTGCGCGTTGATCAGGTATTCGCCGTAGAAGGCGTTTTCTCCGTTGCCGGGATTGCGCGAGAATGCCACGCCGGTGGCGCAATCGCTTCCCATATTACCGAAAACCATGGTCTGCACGGTTACGGCCGTTCCCCACGCGTCCGGTATACTTTCGATCCTGCGGTAGCTGATGGCGCGTTTGCCGTTCCAGGAGGCGAATACCGCCCCGATGCCGCCCCAAAGCTGCTGCATATGATCGTCCGGAAATTCTTTTCCCAGGACTTCCTTTATTTTGATCTTGAACTGGCCGCAAAGAGTTTTCAGGTCTTCTTCGTTCATATCGGTATCGCTCTTGTAGCCTTTTTGTTTCTTCAAACCGTCCATTACGTGTTCAAGCTGTTTACGTATGCCGGATTCGGGATCCTTCGGTTCTATGCCGGCGGCCTTTTCCATAACCACGTCCGAATACATCATTATCAGCCTGCGGTAAGCGTCATAAACAAAACGCGCGTTGCCGCCGCTCTGCTTGATCAGGCCGGGAATGGTTTTTTCGGTCAGGCCGACGTTCAATACCGTTTCCATCATTCCGGGCATTGATTTACGCGCTCCGGAACGCACCGAAACCAAAAGCGGGTTCGCGGGATCGCCGAACTTGCGCTCCATCAAATTTTCCACCTTATCCAGGGCCTTACGGACCTCTTCTTTTAGTGTTTTGGGATAAGAGCGTTTATTTTCGTAATAATAAGTACAAACCTCGGTGGTCAAGGTGAACCCCGGGGGGACAGGCAAACGCATATCTTTATGTCCGGCCATCTCCGCCAGGTTGGCGCCTTTGCCGCCCAGGAGATTTTTCATACTTTCGTTACCGTCAGCTTTACCGCCTCCGAATGAATACACGTACTTTTTTGCCATTTCTTCTTTCCCTCTCCTTCTGTGTAAAAATTGCCTTGCCGCGCCGCGCGCGCAAGGTTATGCGTTAACGTGAAGCTTATCCGAAATATATTCCTTCACTCTTTCCAATGAGATTCTTTCCTGCAGCATCGTGTCCCGGTCGCGCACCGTTACCTGCTTATCTTCCAATGTCTGCATATCCACGGTGACGCAAAATAAAGTGCCCACTTCGTCCTGACGGCGGTAAAGCTTGCCGATATTGGCGGTGTCGTCGTAAACGGTGTTCATTTTCTGTTTCAGGTCCTGCGCGAGTTTTTTCGCGGTCCCGACTATCTCGTCGCGGTTCTTCAGCAGCGGCAGTACCGCGGCTTTTACCGGGGCCAGTTGCGGGCTGAATTTCAGGACGATGCGTGTGTCGTCCTTTACCTGTTCTTCGTGGTAAGCATCCACAAGAAAGGCCAGCAAACAACGGTCCACGCCTCCGGAAGGCTCGATTATGTACGGAAAGAATCTTTTCTTCTCGACCGCGTCGAAATAACTCAAGTCTTTGCCGCTGTATTCGGAGTGCTGTTTTAGGTCGAAATCCGCGCGGTTGGCGATACCTTCCAGCTCCGACCATCCCCAGGGGAACAGATATTCGACGTCGGTACAGCCTTTGGCGTAATGCGCCAGCTCGTCTTTAGCGTGACTGCGGAAACGGATATTCTCCGGTTTCATCCCCAGATCAAGATACCATTTCTTGCGCGCTTCCACCCATTCTTCATAAACCTTCTCGGAATCCTCCGGCCTGCAGAAATACTCGATCTCCATCTGCTCGAATTCCCGGGTGCGAAACGTAAAGTTCCCCGGAGTAACCTCATTTCTAAAAGATTTTCCTATCTGAGCTAATCCGAAAGGCAATTTAGGATGGCGTGAATCCAGAATATTACCAAAGTTAACGAACATCCCCTGCGCGGTCTCCGGACGGAGAAAAACCTGTTCAGCCGTCTCTTTTACCGGACCGAGATACGTTTCCAGCATCAGATTTACCGAAGTGAAAGTATCCGGCAAAGGGTTGCCGCAGATCGGACAGGGGGTTTTAGGCACACCGGCGGCGGAGCATGCGATCATACCTACAAAATTCTTAAAATCAAGATCTACGCCGTGAAAGGTATAATGCGAATCTGTCATCCAAGATACAGTAACTTCGGGATCTTTAACAAGACTCAAATTCGGGGATAATTTTTTCCCCTCATGTTTAGCCCATTTTAAAAGATACGAACTATCTTTGTCCCCCGAAAGAGTTTCACGAAGAGAAATAAACCAGGGACTATTCCATATTTCATCCCAAACCTTATCGGAACGGATTAAAGCGCCGCAAACCGAACATTTAATCACAGGGTCCGCGAAATTTTTAACGTGCCCCGACGCCTCCCAGGTCTTGGGATGCATAATGATCGCCGCGTCCATCCCGTAAATATCGTTACGCAGGTAGACGTTCGTTCTCCACCAGGCTTTTTTGATATTGTTCTTAAGTTCTACTCCGTAAGGGCCGTAGTCCCAGGAATTGGCCAGGCCGCCGTAAATATCGCTGCCGGGGAATATGAACCCCCTGCGTTTACAGAGCGCCACCACCTTTCCATCAGTTTATTATCTGCGCAATTCTGCATAATATTGTCCTATTGTTTTCTTAGTATTTGGAATCGAAAGTAGAAAGTCGACCGTCCGCCACTGAAGCGTTGGCGGACTCCGTGTGCTGTCTTAAAAAACCGATCCGACAGCACACTACCTCCCCGGCACTTTGAATTCTTCCGCGTAAGCGTTGGCGGTCTCGCCGTCTATCTGCCCCATCTCGAAAGCCTTCCAGATGGCGTCTTTCATCGAGACCATCCCCTGGGAAGCGCCGGTTTGGATGAGAGTGGCAAGCTGCAAAAGCTCATTATTACGGATAACGTGTTTCACGGCGTCATTGGCGATGAGCACTTCGGCGGCCAATAAACGCTTATCTTTATCCCCGCACGGAAGCAATACCTGGCAGATTATGCCTTTCAGTGCGTTCGCCATCTGGAAAAGCACCTGTTTCCTGTGCTCAACCGGGAACATACTCGTCAGCCGGTCCACCGCCTGTATGGTGTTCGGCGCGTGAAAAGAGGCGATCACCAGGTGCCCGGCTTCGGCGGCGATCAGCGCGGTCCTGATCGTTTCCGCGTCGTCAAGCTCGCCGACGATGATCACATTCGGGTCCTGGCGCAGAGTGCTCTTTAAAGCGGCTGAAAAAGAATTAGTGTCAATCCCCACTTCGCGCTGTTTAATGATGCATTTATCGTTGACGTAAACGTATTCTATCGGCCGCTCCAGGGTGATCACTACCCCTTTGCGTTCCTTGTTGATCAGATCCACCATCGCCGCCATTGTGGTGCTTTTTCCGGCCCCGGTGGTCCCTACGATCAAGACCAGTCCCTCCTTGAGGCGCGCCAAGTCTTTGACCACCGGCGGAATATTCAATTCTTCGAATGAGAATATCCGGGTATGGATCAGCCTTAACGCCGCTTCCATATGGCCGCGCTGCTGATGCAGATTGACCCTGAAGCGGTGTTCGCCATCGTATTGCAGGGCGAAATCAAGTTCTTTATCCGTCTGGAACTTTCTGATCTGCTCCTGTCCCATAATGCTGAACAGCAAACGCGGGATATCGTCGGCGGATAAAGGCTGCATATCGTCAAGGGAGATTATCTCCCCGTTTATCCTCATTACCGGCGGGCGGTCAGCGAGCAAATGAAGATCGGACGCCCTCTTATCGATCGTCAACTTCAAAAGATTATTGATATCGAGTTTTTCGACCAGCTGACGGTAAATTTCATTGCGGTCTTCCTCATTGATATCGCAGAAAGAAGCGCCGATACCGTATTTATTTTCTTTATCAATGAACTCTATCCGCATAATACGCACGGCCGCGTTGACCTTGTGTTTATTCGGAAGTTCGAAAGAGATCGTTAATTCCGTTCTTATAGGGATGATCTCTTCCAGGCGGAAGTAGATACCTTCCGTGCTTACATTCTGGACAAGCGCTTTCTTAAGGCTGTTTTGGGGATCAAGATGCGCGGGCAAATGATAAGTCATCGGAAGGCCCACATAAACCCTGAATGCCAGTCTTTGTTCGTGAAAGTTCTGCGTTATCATCCGCTAAAACCCTCTGTTTGCGCCGGCGAACGCGAAAAGAAGACACTCTCCCCTGATTTTCCGGCGTAATGCTGAAATTTATGCGGTGATGTCGGCTGTGCGAAAAAATTTGAAAACCGCTTGCGGCAAACCCCTTCAGCGCCCGTAGAAACGCGTATTGGCCGTTTAATCCGCTAATAAACCTTCCCCCGGGCTGATCCTTCGGCGGAGCTTCTGCGTAGGAGAATAATAACAAAAAAGGTGCCTCGTGTCAAGAATATCCCCCTTAAGAATTCGTCTGTCAGTTACGACTTTAACACGTTACCGTAACCTTAGCCGATACGGGTCTCGTTACCCTTGCCGTTACCGATATTTATGATAAATCTTTTCCATTTTCTCCCGGAAAGAGGCGAATTCTTCATCCTTTATCCTGAAAGTATGCTTTTGTTCCGGGAATATCCCTTCCCGGACCTCTCTGACATAATCGGCGGCCGCGGCAACGGTTTCGGCGTAAAGCCCGGCATAGCGTTTCACGAACCTGGGATTGAATTCAGGGGTCAGCCCGAGAATATCATTAGTCACCAGCACTTGCCCGTCGCAGAAACGCCCGGAACCGATACCGATGACCGGGATGGACAATTTCCGCGCTATCTCGCCGGCTACCGCTTCCGGCACGCACTCCATTACCATGGCGAAACAACCGTTTTTTTCCAGGGCGATCGCCTGATCCAAGAGCCGCAGAGCTTCTTGCGCCGATACGCCTTTAGCTTTAAATCCACCGGTCTCCTCCGCTGTCTGCGGAGTGAGGCCGATATGGCCGCAAACAGGTATCCCGCTTTTGATAACGGCTGAGGTAACTTCAAGACAACGTTCGAACCATTCAATCTTCACCGCCGCGCATCCCGATCCATTTTTAAGACACAGCGCGTTCTTCACAACTTCCGGCGCGGTGATCAGCGCGCCGTTTTTAGCATACTGGCAGGTTGTGTAAGGCATATCCACGATCACCAGCGCTTTCTTCACCGCCCGGCAGACCGCTTTGGCGTGATGCAGCATTTCCTCCAGGCCGATATCCTTGGTGGACGGCAGTCCCAGCGCCGCGTTCGCGAGCGAATCGCCGACTAAAACGATATCCACGCCGGCCCGGTCGAGCATCAAACCCGTGGGATAATCATACGCGGTAAGCATCGCGATCTTGCGCTTGTTTTTAAGTTCCTTTACCGCTAAAGGCGTAACCGCGTGTTCGTTATTTAAGTCCCGTTCTTCCATTTTTTTCGCCCCGTATTCAGAAGTTTTGAGTTGCTTTTTTCTGATCGGCAGTTTGTTGAAAAAGTCCAAATTCCGTCATTCTGATCCTGAACGAAGTGAAGGGGAAGAATCTCTGAAGATGATAAGATCCTTCGTTTCTCTCAGGATGACAATTACAGACACAGAATTCCCTTTTTAGTCATTCCGGGGACTCTGAACGGAACGAAGAATCTAAAGCAACTCGTTATAGATATCCTTCCATCCCGGATTAAAACTCTCGATCAAGGCAATCTTTTTATTACGTACCCAGCCTTTAATTTGTTTCTCGCGAGTTATTGCGCTTAGTATATCCTCAAAAACCTCAAAATAAACCAATTTGAATATATTATATTTTCTAGTGAATCCTTCTATTGTCTTATTTCTATGTTCAAATATTCGTTTAATCAAATCGTTTGTTACGCCTGTATATAACACGTTATTATTAACATTGGTCAGGATATAAACAAACCCTTTCTTCATATCCGATTCTTAATTTTCATGCCTCGTGCCTCATCCTTCTATGGACTATCGACCATCGTTGCTGTCCAAATTCCGTCATTCTGATCCTGAACGAAGTGAAGGGGAAGAATCTCTGCTCGTCGAGACTCTTCAGCCCTCCGGGCTTCAGAGTGACGAAAACGAGATTCACGTCTCATAATTATATCCCGCCGGCAAAGACATTTTTCCGTCCTTCATGCTTCGTGCTTCATGCGTCATCTTTCTGTGGACTGTTTCTGTAATTCGTGCCTAACAGTCTGCTAAAAAAGTCCCAATTGCGTCATTCTGAGGCCGAAGAGCCTGCCCTGAGCTTGTCGAAGGGCCTGCCCTGAGCGGTTTTTCAAAGCCTATCTTGAATAGGGGTGAAAGACTCACCATAAACGGAGTCGAAGGGCCGAAGAATCTCCGACGGAGATGCTATCCTTCGCTTCGCTCAGGATGACGAAAATAGGGTTTTTCAGCAAACTGCTAATCCACGCGCCCGCGAGGGGCGCGACCTACGACGTTTTTGCTAAAGAATGACAAATCTCGTTTTCAAACTTTGCAAAATCATGAAGGAAACTAAGGGCTGCCTATCGGTAACTTTTCCGAACAAGCCCCCCACTCGCGTGGGGAAAACTCTTAACAGTACTTTTACAACTTCCAAATGACCGGAAACACCCCCACTCGCGTGGGGAACATGCGGCCACTCCCAGTTCCAGCCGCGGCGTTGCTCGGTTCATCCCCACGCGTGTGGGGAACATGTGAATTTCGTCCTCATTCGTAATCTTGTAGTACGGTTCATCCCCACGCGTGTGGGGAACATTATTGTCCTTTTATAGATAAGTTGGGTGTCTTCAGGTTCATCCCCACGCGTGTGGGGAACATCTCACCTCGCTGCTTCCCTGCGCTTGTGTTACCGGTTCATCCCCACGCGTGTGGGGAACATACGTCTGCTTTATTTCTGACATCGTTACGCTCCGGTTCATCCCCACGCGTGTGGGGAACATATGTTGTACCTGTATTTCTATATGTAGTGGTGCGGTTCATCCCCACGCGTGTGGGGAACATTCACAGGCAAACCATAACTTACGCGCACCATTGACGGTTCATCCCCACGCGTGTGGGGAACATTCATCCTGTGGCACCCCCAGCGCGCCGCATATCGGTTCATCCCCACGCGTGTGGGGAACATTTGGTGCCTATGGTGAAGCCAGTGGTGTTATTCGGTTCATCCCCACGCGTGTGGGGAACATGTACCAGTTGGCGTAGGTAACATCCCGGATGTCGGTTCATCCCCACGCGTGTGGGGAACATCCGTTACGGGAGAAGATGCACGAGGAGTTGTTCGGTTCATCCCCACGCGTGTGGGGAACATGTTACGGTTTCCTAATGGCAGTTGTGGTATATCGGTTCATCCCCACGCGTGTGGGGAACATCAGTCGAGGACGGATTCTGCTACCTCAATCAGCGGTTCATCCCCACGCGTGTGGGGAACATTACGTGCTACCTGTTACACCATAGCTTGCCTTCGGTTCATCCCCACGCGTGTGGGGAACATCTGGTATCGATATAATTGCCTAACCCGTAGTCCGGTTCATCCCCACGCGTGTGGGGAACATGTTGTCGCCTC
>JBAZGW010000024.1:0-18942 GCA_041652635.1 Candidatus Omnitrophota bacterium
CATTAGGATACTTGAAGGGGAGTTCTCTTCAGTACGAGAGGACCTAGAGAAACGGACCTCTGGTGTCCCAGTTGTCCTGCCAAGGGCAAAGGCTGGGTAGCTATGTCCGGAAGGGATAAGCGCTGAAAGCATCTAAGTGCTAAGCCCCCCCCAAGACTAAGTATCCCTCTCCCGTAAGGGAGTGAAGGCTGGTTGTAGACTACGACCTTGATAGGCGCAAAGTGTAAGATCCGTAAGGATTTCAGCTAATGCGTACTAATAAGCCAAACGGCTTGACCTTTTTATACGCCATTCTACAGGTTCACGTTACCGGTTCATAAGTAGTTGGTTACCTTTGTATTGTTGTATTTAATCGAAGCGCGGAATTCCTCGGTCTAAAACCGGAGAATTCCGCGTGAAGATTATCCGCTAGTTTTAGTTCTCCCATTTTGGGAGTGTCCATACTGAAGGGGTCACACCCGTTCCCATTCCGAATACGGTAGTTAAGCCCTTCAAGGCCGATGGTAGTGTACTCGTAAGGGTATGTGAGAGTAGGTAGATGCTCCCTTAAATTTAATCGGAGCGCAGAATTCCCGAATGCCTTAAAAGTAGGTATAGGAGTTTCGGGATGAATGCGCAAAGCGAAGTCCGCCAAGGCATCAGTGGCGGACGAAGCCTCGCCAATCTTTGTGGCGGGATTAACCTCGCCAACGCACCAGTGGCGGGCAAAGTCTCGCCAAATCACTAATGGCGGATAATAATTCAGAAAAGAAACCACGGGCTAAAGCCCGTGGAGTATTCATTCCCGTATATTTAGCGATAAGTATACGGGATTTTTTTTGCCTGAGAATTACCTGCGTCAGCAGGTAATTTCACCTGAAAGGCCGGCTGGTGGAATTCGTGAGAATTTCACTGTGTATGCCGGGGCATGCCGGAAATCTTTCCGGATTTCCGGCATCCAATAAAAAACCTTCGGCAGATTACCCGAAGGGTCAGACATCTTCCGAAGGACGACGCACGAGGCATGGGACGCGAAAAGACTTTGACTCAATACGCCGCACTCACGACTCTATACTTAATCGGGTAATCGGGTAATATTTTAGTTGATATTTTTTCTTAAATACCCATAATAGTTAATATGAAGAATACCTTCTACCTTAATCTTACCACCGCGGATACCCTTGGTATCGCGCTTTTTAAGTACAGCGTATTTCCGGACGAAAGGTTCATAATCACTAATTCCACCCTTGCCGGAATGCTCGGTTATCGCGCTAAGTCTGATATAAAAAAGCACACTTTCACCGATCTTTTTGTCAGCCAGACGGAAAAAGAGGAATTTCTCGGGGCCTTGAAAAGGGACGGTAACGCGCATTTCTTTGAGACTAAATTCCGCAGAAGCGACGGAAAATCCCTGTGGGTGGCGATCACCGCTTCCGTGGTCACTTCGCGCGAAAGGAATAAATATATAGAAGGGATCATCGAAGATATATCAAGACATAAAGAGATGGAAGAAAAACTGGCGCTGGAAAAGGATATGTTGCAGAATCTGCTGGATAATATGCCGGATGCTATTTATTTCAAGGATGATACCAACCACATTATTAAATTTAACCGTTTCTATGCCAAGGGCGTTAATTTACCTCCGGACCAGATCACAGGCAAGACGGATTTCGATTTCTTCCCGGCCGCGCAGGCTGAGGGGATGTTTGAAGATGATAACAAAGTTTTAGCTACCGGAGAACCGATCATCGGCAAGATCGAGCGCACCAAACTGCAGAACGGGACATGGAATCAGGTTATTACCACTAAGATCCCGATGTATGACAGTAACGGAAAGATCACCGGGACCATGGGAATAACCCGCGATATGACCGCTTACGCTAATCTCGAAAGGGAACGAGTGGATATGTTGATCAGCGCCCTGATGGTGCTGGCTAAAGTGCTGGAGATGCGCGACCCGTATACTTTCAGCCACGCCAGGAATGTGGCGGTGATCGCCGAGCGTATAGCCGAAAAGCTGGGGTGGGATGAGAACCGGCTCCTTGGTATGCGTTTGGCGGGGCAGCTGCATGATCTGGGAAAGATCAGTATCCCGCTGGATATATTGAATAAGCCGGGTAAGTTAAGCGAGCTTGAATATCAGTTGATCAAGGAACACGTTAATAAATGCTATGACCTGATAAAAGACATCAAATTCCCGTTCTCACTGGCGGAGACTATTCGCCAGCATCATGAGCGTCTTGACGGTTCCGGGTACCCCAATAATCTGCGTAATGAGCAGATCCTTCTTGAGGCGAGGATATTGGCGGTAAGCGATGTCCTGGAATCTATGACGGCTTACCGTCCGTACCGGGAAGCGTTGGGGATCGATAAGGCCCTTGAAGAACTGCGGCAGGGGGCGGGGACTAAGTATGATGAGCGCATAGTCACCCTGGCACGCGATCTGACGGTTTCTTCCTCCAGCAGGGAATTCTGGCTGAATTAATCATCCCCCTTCGCAGGAAACCACGGGTGTCAACCAGTGGAGGAATGCACGAGCGGATTTCGCACTAAAACCGTTTCAGATATCGCGATGTTCTGCTTCGGGGGATTCCGCCCCGAAGGGCATTGAAAGGTACCACGGCTATCAATCCGTGGGGCTCCATAAAGACAGATTTTCTGTGTTGGGTTCTGGGTTCTTGAATAATGAAGGACGAGGCACGAAGCAGGAAGGACGAAAAGGCAAGAAGATTCAAAACAAAAGTCTGCGATCCGCATCAGCTCTTCCGCGTTTTTCTTCCCTCTATAAAAATTTAGGGGCTTCCGGTTTGAGAACCAGAGGCCCCTATCATTTTAGTCCTTTTGAATAATATCTTATACGTTATTACTGTTCCGGTGTAACCGTTGCTTTTAACGGATCAGTTACTGTGTTTGCCAACAGTCCGTAAGTGTTGGTGGTCGGACCGTCATCTAATATGTTACTCCATGAACTGCTGGTTGCGCTGTAGGCGGACAGTACCGGATACCATCCCCCGGCCCAATAAGTCGAATCTTTTGTTACCGATCCCGGTAAGTCGTAAGATGCTGCGCTGTTGCTTGCGCTCGTAGTGGACGCAGAGGAAGAAGTAGTTGTGGAATATGCTTGGCGCGCGGCCTGCGGTGTTATGTAAGTGCCGAAAAAGGCGTTCCCCGTGAATGTCGATGTGGTGAAGTCGGCTTCATGCGCCAGGCTGACTCCGCCGTCGGTGGAGGTGTTGGGCCTGACTATGCCTTGAGCGAGGTTTTCTCCTGAAGCCCCGCTGCAAACCACCACGCCTGTAGAAGTAGTAGAGGCCGGGATATACGCGGCGGCGGTGTTGCTGTGATATTCATCCGCTGAGATCGTCGGTTTTGTGGCCTCATTGGCAAAGAAGTTAGCGCGCGATGCCTGAGCGGTGATACCGTCGGAATTGATCAGAGCGCTACCGGCAAATGCTCCTTGCTGCATAAATGAGCTGGATGTAAGGTCACTGCGGACCTGGGAAGAGATTTCTTTGCCTATCGTTCCGCTTAATTGTAGAGAACCGGTTGTCCCGGTGCCTGAAATTCCGCTATAAGTGGTTGCTCCAGTTGTTGGTATGGATGCGCTGGACGTAACTCCGAATACGCTCTCTGCCGTTATTGTCGGCACTGAAGTTGAACTTGTTGTATAGGAACCGGCCGAAACCGATGGCATCCAGCTTGATGTGCTGGAGGCTAAACCGGCAGAACTTGTATAAGAAGGCGTGCTAAAGCTAACGGTGCCGCTGCCGATGGACGCAGTGGTCCCGGAACTGTAACCGCCGCCGTAACTGCTTGAACTGCTGCTTGAACTACTGCTTGAACCTCCACCGCCGCAGGAGAAACTACCTGTGGAAAAACCGCCTCCGGATGAAGCGGCCGCGCTCGCCGCAGCTCCCCAGGATGCGCCCCAGGCAAAGGCATTCGTAATTAATAGAAAAGGAATGCAAAAAGTGAATACGATTAATCCCAATAATTGCTTCATCGTGGCCTCCTCCGTTGGACTACCTGTGGATACTGCTTTTTAGGTAAGTCGTGTTGTGGGAATTGCTCCCACCACACACTAAATATACGTGGTGGTAGGTGCCTTTTCAAGGCGATTTCGACTGATGGCGGGAAGCGCTTTCTTTTTACCGCTTACGGGCGGCGCATAAGGATTAGAATAGAGAACCGGTATTTTAACAAACCGTTGCGGTATAGAGTGTTATAGAATAAAGAAAAAAGTTATGTTGATTGACGCCGCAAGGAAAAGAGGATAGAATAACTATTGTTAATTTATGAGTAATTCTTTCGGGTTTCTCCTTAAGAAAAGATAGGATTTTCATCCCGGCGCTTGGGCAGGGGGGCCTGGATACCGTTTTGAAGAGAAAAAGTAAATAAAGATACTGGATTTGAGACGTATATAGATCCCAGTTACACGATGGATCAGACTGTTTTAATGCTTAGAATTGCCGGATTATCAATCGATTCAAAATGTATTCTCGCGCCTATGGCCGGCATCAGCGATCTGCCGTTCCGTGCGCTGAACCGCCGTTTCGGCTGTGAATTCGCTTTTGTGGAGATGATCAACGCGCGTTCTCTCGGCTACGGAGGCCGCAAGACCAGGCAGATGCTTTCCGGCAGCCCGGAAGATAGTCCTTTGGGGATACAATTGCTCGCCTGCGAGTCTAAATGGCTGACCCGCGCGCTGGATATTATCAAAGGATATGATTTCGATCTGTTGGATTTTAATGCCGCTTGCCCGGCGAAAAAGGTGATCAGGCGCGGTGAAGGCGCCGGCCTTTTGAAAGAGCCGCGTAAACTGTATGATCTCTTGAAACTAGTAGTGGGGAGTTCTTCCAGGCCGGTAAGCGTGAAGATCCGCACCGGCTGGGACACTGATTCGGTCAATTGCGTGGAAACGGCGCGTTATGCCGAGGATGCAGGGGTCAGCGCGGTCTTTATACACGGACGGACGAGGATGCAGGGATACAGCGGGTCGGTGGATTATAAGACAATAGCGGAAGTAAAACGGGCGGTATCGGTGCCGGTGATCGCCAGCGGCGATGTCCTTTCCGCGGACTTGGCCGTTAAGATGTTCGAAGAGACCGGTTGCGACGGAATATTGGTGGCCCGCGGCGCGCTCGGCAATCCCTGGATCTTTCGCCAGATCAGCCGGCGGCTTTCCGGGGAGGAAGAGAACACGCATCCTGGGATAGATGAGGTCCGCGCGGTAATGAAGGAGCATTTTGACGCCTGTGTTGATTTCTACGGGGAAAAGAACGGGGTGGTGATCTTTCGAAAGTTCTTCGCCTGGTATACCAAGGGTATGAGGCATATCAGGACTTTTCGCGAGAAAGCCGGGCATATCAAGACAAAGGAAGAGATGTATTTTTTGATCTCTTCCTGTAAATGAGAGCGCCGGTCCGGGGAACGTGAGGCTTAAATAGGGAGTAAAGCGTTTCCATCCGGCAGGAATTGTTTGAAATATGAGAAAATTATTATCTCTTTTTGTGTTATTGCTGCTTCTCTCGGCCGCTTTTTTTCCGTTTGTTTTCTCCGGTAATAAGAATTTGTTGTTCGGCAGCCCCTATTGCGATTCTTACGCGTATTATATTTGGCATAATCTCGGGTTTTCCTTCTGGGATCCGTATCTTTACGCGGGCACTCCGCATTTTGGGCGCATAGCGATGTTTTATTTTCCCGGGTACATTTTTGCCTGGCTGCCGGCAAATCTTTGCATTAATTTCGGCGTGGTTCTGCATATTTGTCTTATCGTTACCTTTGCTTATTTATACTTCAAGGAGTTGACCGGCAGTATTAACGCCGCCGTTATAGGCGCGCTGACGTTCTCTTTTTCCAGCGTAGTCGTGCTGCACGCCTATGCCGGGCATCTTTCCAATATTTACAGCCTTCCCTGGCTGCCGTTGACCTTTTTCTTTATTCTGCGTTTTCACCGGACAAGGAGAATGTCTTGGCTGGTATTCTCCTCTCTATCACTGGCCGTGCAGATCCTCGCCGGGCACCCGCAATACAGCATCTACAGTTTTTTCGCGTATACCGCCTATTTTGTCTTTCTGGAAAAGAAACGTTTCATATTTTACTGGGGTTTATTCCTGGCGGCAGGGGTATTATTCGCGGGGATCGAATTGCTTTCCGTCCTGGATTTGATCAAAGGCACAGTGCGCACCGGGGCCGATTATAACTTTGTCGCGTCATTCTATTTCCCGCCGGAAAACCTGTTGACCCTGGTCCTGCCGGGTTTTTGGGGCGACCTGAAGAACTTTCTTTATTGGGGCAGGTGGAATTATTGGGAAATGACTCTCTATATAGGCGTGTTGCCGTTGTTCTTCGCGCTCGTCGCGCTCCTGAAACGGAAGAATACTCAGGGGTATTTCTTCCTGTTTCTGTGCGCGGCCTCTCTTATTACCGCTTTCGGCGGCACTACCTTTTTATTCCCGTTTTTATACAAGTATGTGCCGACGTTTAACCTTTTCAGGGGCATATCAAAATTCATTTTTATTACCGCCTTCGCGTTAAGCGCGTTATGCGCCCAAGGAGCGGCCTTCCTGGAGGAAGAAAAGGAGCGGGTTTCCGCGCGCAGATACGCCGTAGGCATAGCCGTTTTGTGCGGGATATTGCTGTTTTTTTCCGTTGCGGCCGTAACCGCGCGCCTGAACCTTGATTTCTGGAAAAAGGCCGTAACTTTACTGCTCGGCCCTTCTTCGCAGGCGTTATTCGCCGCTATCGGGCCTCTGAAACTGCAGGGTTTTCTCGCCGCTTCTTCTGCCTGTTTGTCGTTGTCCGGGATAAGGCTGTTTGTTCTTGTTCTTGTTTCTGCCGTTTTCTTCGTCGTTGTCTTCCGGCAGAAGCGGCCGCCGGGGGCCGGTAACAATATGCTCAATCTGCTGGCGGCGGCGGTCATCGCCTTTGATCTATGGACATACGGATTTTATTATAGTTCCACGTTCCTGGATATCCGGGGGTTCAGCCTTGATAAGGGGGCCGTGGCTTTCCTGCAAAAGGACAAAGAGCCTTACCGGATAGCCACGGATTGTTTCTTCAATGAAGGCCTGCCGTACAGTCTGGAAAATGTGGGCGGTAACGAGGGGAATATGCTGGCGGATTTTTCCGGATTCCTTCGTGAGGGAAAGGATACTTCTTCCGGGTTCGCCCTGTCTATAGAGAAATATTCTACCGGGTTGAATTTACTGAACGTGAAGTATCTTATTTATCCTTCTTCCTCCGAGTCGCAAGGCGCCGGCCTGGAACCGGTATGGAACAACGGAAGGTTCACCATTTATTTAAACAAGAATTACCTGCCGCGCGCGTGGGTGGTCAATGACGTGGTTGTTGAGCCGGATAGGGGGAAAACGGCCAAAATGCTGCTTTCCGGGGCGCTGGATCTTTCACATACCGCGGTCCTGGAAAAAGGCGCGCCGGTTTCTTTCTCGGGGCCGGGCGAATATAAAATAGAATGGCTGGAACGTTCCCGTCACCGGCTGTCCTTGAAAATATCCTGCCGCCGGGATTGTTTTCTTGTGTTGAGCGAAATTTATTATCCGAACTGGCACGCTTATTTGGACGGTAAAGAAGCAGAAGTATTGCGCGCTGATTATTTGTTGCGGGGGGTCTTTGTCCCCGAGGGAGAACATACGCTGGAGATGCGGTTCCAGTTCTTGAAAGGTTTTTTCAGGCATAACCTTGCCGGGAGATTATAAGCCGGTAGCGGTTTCGATGGGGGCGTCTCCCCGGGAGAGAGGGTATAAGGATGAGAGTGCTTTTCAGTTATCTGCCGGTCAATGCCGAAGGCTATTTCTGCGTTAGCCAGCAGCGTTTTTCCAAAATAAAGAAAACCCCGGAATTGATCTTTCCCATACTGCCGGCAAGCGCTTTGACCATTCTTCGCCGTGACGGGCACGAGGTGTTCTTTCTGGACGCGATATTACGCAGACTGGGCCGGGAGCGGTTCATTAACGAGGTCATCTTGACAAAACCCGACCTGCTGGTTTTTGAAACGAAGACCCCGGTGATCAAAGATAATTGGGAGGTGGTGGATCTCGTAAAAGAAAAATGCCCGGTTTTGAAAATAGCGGCGGTAGGCGACCACGTCTCCGTGCTGCCGGAGGAAACATTGTTGAATTCAGCCGTTGATTATGTGGTTACCGGAGGAGATTATGATGCCGTTCTGCCGGGCTTGTGTTCTTTTATCGCTGATCCCGGGAAGAATGCCGTTCCGGCCGGGGTATATTACCGCAAGGGAGCGGAGATCATCAATAGCGGGAGTCCGGAATTCGTTAAAGACCTGGATACGCTTCCTTTTATAGACAGGGAGATCATTCCCTGGCATGATTACCGGGAAGGGTGGAGGTTAAAAGAAAGGTTCTTTTATATTTCCGCCTCGCGCGGCTGCGTTTATAAATGCACTTTTTGTTCCTGGGCGCAGATGTTATACGGGGGGACTTTCAGGCAGCGTTCCGTGGATAATGTGATGAAAGAGCTGCGTTATTTAAAGGAAAAATACGCCCCGGAAGAGATATTTTTCGATGACGACACTTTCACGGCCAACAGGAGATGGACGGAAGAATTCTGCCGCAGGCTTATTAATGAGGCTCCCGGTTTTATCTGGAGTTGTAACGGCAGGGTGGATAACGTGGACGCGGGGCTGCTCAGGCTTATGAAAGAAAGCGGGTGCCGGATGATAAAGTTCGGCATTGAAAGCGCCAATCCGGATACCTTGTTGAGAATACGCAAGGGTTATACCGTGGATGACGTTCGCAAGGCATTCGCGGCCGCCAAACTGGCGGGACTGATGACCCACGGCACGGTTATGTTTGGGTACCCCTGGGAGACGAAGCGCGATATGCTGCGCACCGTGAGGTTCGTAAAGGGCCTTTGCCCGGACCAGGTGCAGTTCTCTTTCGTTATCGCCTACCCGGGGACGCAATTGTATAAAGAAGCTTTGCGGAATAGCTGGCTGCGTTTCCGTGACGGGGAATGGGAAAAACTGGATATGTCCGTTCCTTCCCTGGTCAATCCCCATCTCGGCGATAAGGAACTTAAACGCCTCTATCGGCACGCCTGGATGAGTTTCTATCTTTCCCCGCGGTTCGCGGCCGGAAAGATCCTCGGGATCCGTTCGCCGGAAGAACTTTGGTATTTCGCGCGCAATGCCTGGACGGTATTAAGAGGGCATATCGGTTGACGTTCACGGCGGCGTTCATGGCGGGTGATCGTGGCCGCGTCTAAGGAATGGATATATGCTGATATCATTTGTGATCCCGGTTAGGGAATACACGCGGAGCGGGGTTGACCCGCTCCGGTGTTTATGCGCAGAGATGCGAAGAGAAGGTATAGATGCTGAGATCATCGTCGTTGAAGGCCGGGCTCCCTCCCGGCAGCGTAATGAAGGCGTGCTTGCCGCGAAAGGCGAGATAATTTATTTCCTTGATGACGATGTCCGGATCACAGAAGAACATTTCCGGGTATTGCTGGAGTTATACGCCGACGACAAGGTCGGCGCGGCCGGCGGCCCGGTAACGGCCCCGCAGGGGGCTTCGCTGCAGGAACGGGTATTCGGCGGTCTTTTCGCTTCTTTTTTCGGCGGCTGCGCGGTGCGTTACAGGCATAAGGCGATAGGCGGGTTGAGGCCGGCGGATGAAAATATGCTTATCTTGGCGAATTTAAGCATAAGAAAGAAAATATTCGATTCTTTGTGCGGCGGTTTCAGGGAAGATCTCTACCCGAATGAGGAGAATGAACTTATCGTAAGATTGAAGCAAAAAGGTTTCGGTGTATTCTATGCCCCTGAGTTGGAGGCCGAACGTACCCTGCGTAAAACATTGCCGTCATTCGTAAGGATGTGTTTACGGAACGGCCGCGGCAGAGCGGACTGTATTTTTGCCAATTCCGCTACATTGCGTCCGTTTTACCTGGTGCCGGCGTTTTTTGTGATTTATCTCTTATCGTTGTTTTGGCTCAAACGGCCGGTGTTTTTTCTGCCGGTTCTCTTATACCTCGTGTTGGACGTTGTATTCAGTGCCGTTATAGCGTTGCGAACGGCGAATCTGCCGGGGATCTTCATCAGTCTTCTGGGATTTCCCTGTATGCATATATTTTACGGAATAGGCTTCTTGTCCGCTTTACCGGGTAATTTGTTTAGAAAGATATTTAGGTCTGTTCGCGGACCTGCTCCGGGAGGAATAAGTATCATAAGGCTGCCTTGATATAATGATCCGATGAGGCGGCGTTGGGGGAAACGCAGCGAAAGGTTTGAAGATGGTAAGTTTGTCCTCAAAAAGTCCCATAAGGTATATAAAAGGGGTCGGCGCCCGCAGGGAGGGATTGCTTAACCTGCGCGGTATATATACCGTCGAAGATATATTGTATTATTTCCCGCGGCGTTACGAGGACCGTAAGCATTTTTCTTCGATAGCTTCTTTATCCCCGGGAGGGATTTACACGGTTAGGGTTTCGGTGCGTTCTCTGGCGCAGAGAATATCTTTCCGCCGCAGGAAGTTCTCTCTTGTGGAAATAATCGCCGAGGACGATACCGGCAGTATCCTGTGCGTGTGGTTTAACCGCGGGTATCTGAAAAACTATTTGCATACGGGTGACAGGATAATCCTGCACGGCAAGGTGGATTATTACGGCAAGAGGCTGCAGTTCTCTTCCCCGGAACTGGAGATCATCAGCCCGGAAGAAGAGGAATCATTGAGCGCCGGCAGGATCGTTCCAGTATACAGCCTGCCTTCCGGGATCGGGCAGCGGTATTTCCGCAAGACCGTTAAATACGCGCTGGATAGCTGTCTGCCGGGGGTCAGGGATTTCCTTCCGTATGATATGCGTTCCAGGCGCGGCCTCGATAATCTTGCCAGAAGCCTGTTGAATATTCATTTCCCGGAGGGCGAAGCTTCCCGTCTGCAGGCTTGCCGCCGGCTTTCTTTTGACGAATTCTTTTTCTTTCAGCTGCCATTGGCAGTGAAGAAGTCCGCGCAGAAAAGAGAGGACGGCATACGTCATCCGGTGGAGGGGGAGTTAAGCCGCGGTTTTATTTCCTCCCTGCCGTTCAGGCTTACCGCCGGGCAGCTACAATGCCTGGAGGAGATAAAAAGAGATATGTCCGGGGCCAGGCCGATGCGGCGGCTCCTGCAGGGGGACGTCGGTTCGGGGAAAACAGTGCTGGCTTTGATAGCGGCGTTGATCTCCGTCCAGGGGGGGCATCAGGCGGCGATGATCGCGCCAACCGAGATACTGGCCAAACAGCATTTTGAGAAGATCTCCCGTTTTTTATCGGGGATGCCTTCTTTGACGGGCAGGGTGAGTTGTGTTTTACTCGCCGGCGCACTAAAGGCAGCGGCAAGAACCGCGGCGGAAAAAAATGTGCGCAGCGGCTCCGCGAACCTGGTGATCGGCACGCATACTCTTTTGAATCGGGATGTGGTTTTTCGTGACCTCGGTCTGATAGTGATCGATGAACAGCATAAGTTCGGGGTGAAGCAAAGAGCGGTGTTGAACGAAAAAGGGGGAGGCGCAGATGTCCTGTTGATGACGGCGACACCTATCCCGAGGACGCTGGCGATCACGCTTTACGGCGACCTGGATGTTTCGGTGCTTAGGGAAATGCCCCCGGGCAGGCAGGCGGTCGCTACCCTGTGCGCGGATTCTTCCGCTAAAGGGCGGCTTTACGCCCGGATGCGGGAACACGTAAAGCAAGGGCGGCAGGTTTTCATAGTTTATCCGCTGGTGGAAGAGTCGGCGGAGAGCGATATCCTGAGCGTCAAGAGTATGTATGAGGAATTACGAAAAAATATCTTTCCGGATTTCAGGATCGGGATGGTGCACGGTAAAATGAAAAGCGCGCAGCAGGACAAGGTGATGGAGGATTTTCGCCTGAATAAACTTGATGTTCTTGTTTCTACGACTATACTGGAAGTGGGCATAGACGTCCCGAACGCGACAATGATGATGGTGGAAAACGCGGAGCGGTTCGGCCTGTCCCAGCTTCATCAGCTGCGCGGCCGGGTGGGCCGGGGGGCTTATCAGTCTGTTTGCGTGCTGGTCTCGGACGCCAAGACCGAGGACGCGCGGGCGCGGCTGTCGGCTATGGCGCGCTACGGGGACGGTTTCCGTATCGCGGAAGAAGATCTTAAAATAAGAGGGCCGGGAGAATTCTTCGGTAACAGGCAGCATGGTCTATCGGAACTCAAGATAGCCGATCCCCTGACGCAAATGCAATTGCTGCGTCACGCCCGCAGCGAGGCGTTAAGGATAACGGCAGTTGATCCTCTTCTGTCATCGGAAGGGAATATTTGCCTGAAAGAGGAACTGGAGAAGAGGTTCCCCGGATACGAGAAAGTGATGATGATCGGATGATACGCATAACTACAGGGGTTCACCGCGGCAGAGTTTTGCTTATGCCGGCCGGAATAAGGCCGACTCAACAGAAAGTCAGGAAGGCGTTTTTTGATATCCTGGGAGATATCGGGGGGTTGTCGTTCCTGGAGCTTTTTGCCGGTTCAGGCGCGGTTGCCTTGGAAGCGGTCTCCCGCGGGGCCGGTTCAGCCGTGCTGGTAGAAAAGGAAAGCGCCTGTCTGGAAGCCATCAAAGCCAACATCGTCAAGCTTAACGCGTTGAACTGCCGCGTGTTACCGGTTCCCGCTTCCGAAGGCCTGCGCCTGCTTTTTCGTGAAGGGAAACGTTTTGATATCGTCTTTCTGGACCCGCCATATCCGGCAGAGGAGGCAAAAAAAATCTTGCAAACCATAGACGAGTATGATATATTAGCCCCCGATGGTTTGCTGATAGTCCAGCATTCGGTTTCAGAGAGATTGTCTTGCGGGTTTTCTTTAATAAAAGAAGCGAAATACGGGGACACTAAGCTTTCCTTTTTCAGGAAAGCTTCCGATTAATTCCCTACCCATACTGCCGTTTTATACTTCGACGGCGCTAAAAAGCGCCCTTAAGGGCGCGGATAATATAGGCGCCGCTCAGTATCAAAATCATGAGCAAACCACGGCCTGTTTAGTCCGTGGGCGTCGAATTGATTACGGCTTCAGGGGGGAATTTCCGGTTTGATTTGCCGAAGACCGGGTGTTGAGGGAAAAAGTATCCGTAACCGTAAAAACCCCGATAGCACAACATATTTTCTTCAGACAGTAAGAAAGAACTCGTAAATGTGCCAGCAAGCCATATACCCTGGGACGTTCGACCCGGTAACATACGGGCATATAGATATTATCAAGCGGGGCGTCCGGATATTTCCGCATTTGATCGTTGCCGTAGCCGCAAATCCTTATAAGAAACCGCTTTTTAGCGTTCAGGAGAGACTGGAAATGCTCTCTCGCGCGGTTTCGGATATCCCTGGAGTATCCATCGAATCTTTTGACGATTTAGTGGTGGATTTCGCGCGCAAAAAGAAGGCCGGAGTGCTTATCCGCGGTTTACGGATGATATCCGACTTTGAATATGAATTTCAGATGGCTTTGACCAACAGGAAGTTCGCTCCTGATGTTGAGACCATATTCCTGATGCCTCAGGAGAATTATAGTTATGTTTCGTCCCGTCTTCTGAAGGAAGCGGGTGATTTGGGCGCGGATCTGTCGTGTTTCATTCCGTCGTTCGTGGAGGAAGCGCTTAAAAAAAAGATTTCCGGGTTGAAAAAGTGAAAATAGACGTCAGAAATATACCTTCCGAGGGACTGTTAAGGGAAGAAAATATCTTACCGGCGATACTGGATCCGGATACTGAATTGATCGCGCTTACCGGGCCGGTAGCGGTAAAGGCGAAGATCTTCAGAATAGGCGACACTTTAGATATCAGCGCCGGTATCAGCGCTATGTTGGAATTACGCTGCAGCCGTTGCCTGTGTTCGTATTCCGTTCCGCTTGAGAAATCGTTCAGGTGCGATCACCACATCGAAAAGGACGAGGAAGAAGCAGATCTGACGCCGTACATCAGGGATGAACTGATGCTGGATTATCCTATGAAGCCGCTGTGTAAAGACAGCTGCAAAGGGCTCTGCCGCGTTTGCGGGGCCGATCTTAATGAAGGAGGTTGTTCCTGTGGCTCTACCAAAGAAAAAACACTCTAAAACCAGGGGTAGGAAACGTAGAACTCATTGGGTATTGAAAGAACCGAAGTTGGTTCCCTGCCCGCAATGTAAACAGCCGGTATTGCCTCATCATGTCTGTAAAGTTTGCGGGACGTATGACGGCAAGCAGGTCGTTGTAGTGAAGGTCAAGGAAAAGAAGCCTAAAAAATAACCTTACGCAGCGCAACCTTTCTTATTAAGAATATATGAAAATAGCCGTTGACGCAATGGGAGGGGATTACGCGCCCGATGTGGTGATTAAGGGCGCGATCGACGCCGTACGTGAATACAAGACCGACGTCGTCCTTGTCGGAGATGAGGCGAAGATAACGCCTTTGCTGAAGAAAGCGCGCCGTGGCTGTGAGGGCATCTCCATTCAGCACGCCTCTGAGACCATCGGGATGTCCGAGTCGGCCGCCTTAAGCGTGCGCAGGAAACGCGATTCTTCTATAGTAGTGGGAGTCGGGCTTGTAAAACAGGGAAAAGCGGGCGCCTTTGTCAGCGCTGGCAATACCGGCGCCGTGGTCTGCGCCGGCACTCTGGGGCTGGGAATGCTTCCCGGGATCGAACGCCCCGGTATCGGCATGGTTATGCCTTCGTTGAAGGACATCACCCTGCTTATCGACGTGGGCGCTAATATTGATCCTAAGCCGACGCAGCTGCTGCAATACGGGATCATGGCTGATAGCTATTTTCGCTGTATATTGAACAGGGATAACCCCAGCGTGGGGCTGCTCAATGTCGGTGAAGAGGAGAGCAAAGGAACCGATTTCTATAAGGAAACGCGCGAGTTGTTCGATAAGTCAAAGCTGAATTTCATAGGCAATGTCGAGGGAAAAGATATCTTTTCCGGTAAGACCGATATCATAGTTTGCGACGGTTTCGTGGGGAATGTGACGCTTAAAGCTTCGGAAAGCCTTGCCGAAATGATCCAGGAATTGCTCAAGAGGAGCCTGCTTAAGAATCCTTTGGGTATTCTCGGTTTGTTGCTTCTGAAGAACAGTTTGCAAAGTTTTAAAAAGAAAGTGGATTATTCCGAGTATGGGGGAGCCCCGCTTTTGGGAGTCAACGGTGTCGTGATCATCGGGCACGGCCGTTCCAATGCTAATGCCGTGAAGAACGCCATCAGGGTCGCCAGGGCTGAAGTCGAGAACCGTTTTACCGACAGGATCCTTGGGGCCATAGGAAAGTCTTGAATTATGCCTGTTAAAGTGGGGATAATCGGCGTAGGCGAGTATTTACCAAAGAAGGTGCTTACTAACGCCGATCTAGAGAAAATGGTTGAGACGTCCGATGAGTGGATCACCACGCGCACGGGCATAAAAGAACGCAGGATCGCTTCCTCTTCGGAAGCGTGTTCGGATATGGCCCTGAAGGCCGCCAAGGAAGCCGTGGCGCACGCCGGGATCGAAGCAAAGGACATTGACCTGATAATCGTCGCCACTATTACTCCGGATATGCCTTTTCCTTCCGTGGCCTGTATGCTCCAGGAGGGAATTGGGGCCTCTAAGGCTATATGTTTTGATATTTCCGGGGCCTGCGCCGGCTTCGTCTACGCGATCATTACCGCGCAGCAGTTTATCTCCGCCGGGACATGCCGTAATGCCCTGGTAGTCGGCAGTGAAAAACTCTCCACAATAACGGATTGGGAAGACAGGAATACCTGTGTTTTGTTCGGCGACGGCGCCGCGGCCGCCGTGCTTTCCGAGGTAAATAGCGGCGGGATAATCTCTCATTATATGGCCAGCGACGGAGCGATGAAGGACCTGTTGTTGGTTCCCGCAGGCGGTTCCCGCAACCCCGCCACCCAGGAGACCGTAGCCGGCCGTATGCATTATATCAGGATGCGCGGCAATGAACTTTTTAAGATCGCGGTGAAGGCTATGTCGGAAGCCGCGGAGAAGTCTCTGGAGAAAGCCGGTCTTACGGCTCAGGACCTGGACCTGTTTATTCCTCACCAGGCAAATATGCGCATAATTTCCGCGGTGGCCAAGAGGCTCGGTTTACCAGAGAAAAAGGTATTTATTAACATAGATAAATACGGTAATATGTCTTCGGCTTCCACGGCCACGGCCCTTTGTGAAGCCGTCAAAAGCGGCAGGATAAAGAAGGGCGATATTGTCATGCTCGATGCCTTCGGTGCCGGACTGGTTTGGGGATCCTGTATAATTAAATGGTAATACCTTCGCGATTGCGCGGTGAATGCCGTTTTTTCCGGGGAGACCGCCCGTGTGTTTTTAATCTTCCTTCCTGCCGCAAATGCCCGCATTTTCTTCCCCGCGGCCGCAGTATTCTGATCATTAAACTTTCCGCCATCGGGGATGTGCTTCGCACGACGCCTCTGCTGGAGGGATTAAAGAAGAGATTTCCGCGCAGCCATATTACCTGGCTTACCGATGTCTCCGCCGCCTGTCTACTCAAGGAAAATCCGTTGATAGACCGCCTTTTGTGTTACAACAGCGAGAGCGTGATGTATTTGCGGTCCAGGAAATTCGATCTTCTTATTTGCCTGGATAAAGAAGAGAAGGCCGCGGCATTGGCTTCTGTGTTGCCCGCGCGGACAAAAGCCGGCTTCGGGATAGACCGCCGTCTGGGCGTGGTTCGCGCGTTAAACCGTGCCGGCAGATACGCTTTATCCTTGGGAGTTTGCGATGAGTTGAAATTCAGGGTTAATCGCAAGACTTACCAGGAAATGATCTTTGAGGCCGCCGGCTTGAAATACCGCGGAGAGGGATACAGCCTGCCGCTCGCCCCGCAGGACATAGATTACGCGCAAGAGTTCTTGTCGGGCCTGGGAATAAGGCCCGGGGATAAATTGATAGGGTTGAATACCGGTTCCGGAGACGCGTTCGCGCATAAAACCTGGGACGAAGCCGGGTTTGCGTCTCTGATCGAAAAGATCTCCGGACAGATGCCTGATGCCGTGATCCTTTTATTGGGAGGAAGGAAGGAGGCCGGTCTTAACGCGAGGCTGGCTGTAAGGTTTTCTAAGGAGAAAGTGCATGACGCCGGCGGATATCAATCTCTTCCACGTTTTGCCGCCCTTATCGGCAGGTGCTCGGTTTTGGTGAGCGGCGATACCACCGCTATGCATATAGCTATAGCCTTGCGGGTGCCTGTGGCGGTTGTGTTCGGCTCGACCTGCGAAAGCGAGATCGATCTCTACGGCAGAGGATTGAAGATATTTTCCACTTTGAATTGCAGGCCGTGTTATAAGAAGGAATGCGATAAAACGGTTAATTGCATGAACTCCATTTCCACCGGCGAGGTTTTTAGCGCTTTGCGCGGTTTGCTGGAAGCTTGATGAACAGCTGGATTTTATTACCCACATACAACGAGGCCGCTAATATAGCCGTTTTGATCCGGGAAATATTATCCGTAAGCCCGCAGTCGAAGGTTTTGGTCGTGGACGACGATTCTCCGGATAATACTTCCGGGATCGTTTCCGGAATGTCCGTCAGCGACCCCAGGATACGCCTGTTATCGCGTAAAGGCCGGAGAGGAAGAGGCAGCGCAGGAGTTGAGGGGTTTCGTTACGCGTTATCGGCAGGCGCGGATTATGTGGTTGAAATGGACGCCGACTTTTCCCATCAGCCGCGTTATATCCCCGAGTTGCTGCGCGCGGCCGCGGAATGCGATGTGGCCGTGGCTTCCAGATGGATGCCTTTGGCGGGTGTTGTCGGCAGGCCGCGCTACAGGGATAGCGTAAGTTTATTAGCGCGCCTATTCTGCCGGGTTTGCCTGGGGATGCGTTTAAACGACCCTACTTCCGGTTTTCGTTGTTTTAGCCGTAAGGCGATATCCGCCATAGATTGGGATAGGGTTATCTCTATCGGACCTTCTATCGTGGGAGAAATGAATCTGTTGCTTCAGGATAAAGGGTTTTCTTTTAAAGAGATCCCGATAGTTTTCAAGGAACGCAGCCGTGGCAGGTCTAAATTAAGCCTTGGGAAACTGTTTGCCGTTTTTTATTCTCTGATAAAGATAAAACTCGCGCTTCGGCATATTAATGATTAATTTAACAGTGCGGTAATCTTTCCGGCTGAAGCCGGGGAAATCATTCAGGACTATGAGACTGCATATTTTTTTCTTGGTTCTGTTAACGGCAGCGGCTTTTGCCAATGTTGTGCCGGGGGGGTTTATCCTCGATGACAATATTGTGATCGTTAACAACAAGCTGGTAAGCGATCCGGCGAATGTGAAGGCTGTTTTTGATCCGGAGTCATATCTTACCAACTGCAAGAAGATCCTTTTTGAACGTGGGAATGAGGCTTTTGGCGCCGGGGAAAGCACTTACAGGCCGGTCGCCACCGTCAGTTATATGCTCAACGGCTTGTTTGCCGGGCAGGATCCCCGCGGGTACCGCCTGGTAAACGTGGCGATCCATATCGTCAACGGTATTCTGTTGTATCTTTTTATTTCCCTTCTCTTCAATAATCCCGTTTTCGCCTTCTTTACCGCGGCCGTCTTTTCACTGCATCCAGTCAATGTGGAGGTCCTCAGTTGTACTGCTTTCCGTCCGAATCTGCTGGCGTTGTTTTTCTCTCTTTCCGCGCTTTTGTTATACCTGCGTTTCCGCAGGGGAGGCGGGGCGGCGAACCTTGTTTTTTCCGGAGGCGCTTATTTACTGGCGATGTTTTCCAAGGAGATCGCGGTCATGCTGCCGGTACTGATAGTCTGTTGCGATCTGTTCCGGGAGAAGTTCTCCCTGCGGGGAGTCTCGCGGTATTGGCGGGCGTATTCGGCGTATCTTATCTGCGCTTTGCTATTTCTGGCGGTTTTTTTCCTGATCATGACACCGCAACAGTCATTTTCACAGACGCAGCGCTACCTTTGGGACAATATTCTCAGGACTTGCGATATAAACGGGTTTT
>JBAZGW010000025.1:0-18739 GCA_041652635.1 Candidatus Omnitrophota bacterium
GTCCGCCAACTCTGCGATCTCCAGACGCGAAGAAAAAGGAATTTCCACTTCCAGGTCGCCGCGCACAAGCGCCAGGCAAGCCAGGCAAATTCCTTTTTCTTTCTCGAAGGAATTAAGCTTACCGGAGGGAGGAAGATAAACCTCCCCGCTTTTCACCGACACCTTACAGGCGCCGCATGTCCCCTGCCCGCCGCAGCGCGCGTCCAGCCTGATACCGGCTTCCTGCGCCGCGCGCAGAATACTGGTATCGACGGGAACTTCCACGCTCCTGGCTTCCGGATAAAAAGTAACCTTAAAGTTCGCCATACCGCTTTCGCTCCACGCTGTCGCGTATATTCCCGCCCGCTCCACGATAACCGTCAAAGCATCACAAAAACTACTGCATTGTTACAAAAATTTCTGATAATCGAAAGTCGAGAGCCGTCCGCCTACGGCGGACTCTGTGCGCTGTTTAAAAAACTTATTTAACAGCGCACTACGTTCCGGTTAAGAAAGATTCTTGAGGAATGAAGGTATCCCGGAAGCTTCCTTGGGGCCGACTACCACTTCCCATCCCGATTTTTCCTCCAGGCTGCCGCTCATCATCGCCACATACCCCGGGATTATCAAACGTTTATGCCCCACGAGCCCGGAGACGCCGAATTTCTGCAGAGAATCGCTTATCTTTTCCGGAGTGAATTTCTCCGCCGCCCAAGCGGTAAGCACGGACATCCCTTCGGTATCGACGCTGATAATATAAGAAGGGATCTTACTGCTTTCCACTTCTCCGAGCACGGTAAAATAACTCAGGGAGAAATTAGTGGTCACCAGCACGGGTGATCTCTCGCCGGCATTTCCCACGGGATAGACTTTGGGTTCTATCTGCAGAGGCTTCTGCGGATCGCTGTAAATATTCTGCCGCAAGGTCAATAATGCCAGTGCCTCTTCCTCGCCGCAGGCTTCCAGTAAAAGCAGTCCGGCATATTTAGCGATATACCCGGAGGCCTCGACGGCAACGGAGTAGATATCCCCGCCTTTAAGCACCGTTACCGAGGGATAGCCGAAGAGGCGGTTGTTTTTCTTCAAAGCCTGCCTGCGCCACTGGGTAAACTGCCAGATCCGCTCCTGCGGCGGCACTTCGCCGGTGTCCAGCAATATCTGCGTGACGCCCCCGGCGTTCAATTCCTTGACCAGCCCGGCCTGCTCATCCAAAGTAACGGCGTGCGCGGCTACCGGCGCCCCGGCCTCCGCGACAAGAGGCAGGAACCCGGAGATATTCTCTTTAGTGACCCGGTACACCAGAGGTTTCAGATCTTTCACTACGGCGAGAGCGGCTTTCAGCCCCGCGGCGTCCGCAGGCATCAATACCGGGTTCAGCCCCGACGCTTCGACGGCGATCCTGACCGCGGCGGCGAACTTTTCCGGGGAAGAGGATTGGCGTACGGCGACAGCGTCCGGTTTCAACACCTGCCCGACCCTCTCGAAAGAGATCTTGCCCAGCTTCGAGGCAGTCTGTTTTATCCGCGCCTCCGGAAGGCTGTCATCGAGAATAAAACCTATCCCGCATGGATTCCTGAATTTCTCCTCGTGTCTGAACAATACGGTCTCATTGCCGATATTAAGGCGCTTCTCCCCAGAACCGATACTTACCAGATTTATAGGCGGACGGCCGGCGTCAGCCAGCACGCTTTTCGCTTCCTCGCTTAAATAAGGGCACTTCCCGGCATCCACTCCCTTTTTCGCCAATTGCATGGCAAAAGCGAGGCAAGTGACAAAACCGCACTCTTTACAGTTTGTCTTCGGCAGAATTTTGTAAATATCCAGTCCGGAAAGCGCCATCGTCAGCTACTCCTTTTCGCCAAAACACGCGACGCGAAATACCCCGCGCCGAAACCGTTATCTATATTTACCACCGTTACCCCCGGGGAACATCCGTTAAGCATAGTCAAAAGCGCGGAAAGCCCGCCGAAACTGGCCCCGTACCCGCAACTCGTCGGGACCGCGATGACCGGGCAGGCAACCAGGCCGCTCACCAGGCTGGAGAGCGCGCCTTCCATACCGGCGACCACGATTATCACCGCGGCTTTCTTCAATAAACCGGCATTCTTGAATAAACGATGCACGCCGGCGACCCCGACGTCATAAAGACGTTCCACCCGGTTTCCCATCACTTCCAGAGTGACCGCCGCTTCTTCGGCGACCGGGATATCCGCGGTACCGGCGCTGATCACCAATACGATCTCTTTCGCCTTACCGCGTTTCAGACCCCTCTGTAAATAAGCCAATTTAGCGGTGCGATTATACCGCAAACCCGGCAACCGCTCTTTAAGGTCGAGATAAACCGGTTCCTCCAGACGGGTCAAAAGCAGATCTTGTTTCCTGCGCAAGATCTCCCCGGCAATGCTTCTTATATGTTCAGTTTCCTTGCCGGGACAATAAATGACCTCGGGGAACCCCCTGCGCATACGCCTTCCCGTGTCAACCTTGGCAAAACCGAGATCGCAAAACCCCATATCTTTCCCCATTATCAACGGAATATGAACAAAAGCATTAACAACACGATAATCGCGGAAAGAATGTAGAAATCATTATAATAAATGAAGTCCGAGACTTTATCCCTGAACGTGTATATATCATTACGGACGGGAACTTTCGCGGGATCAAGGGACCTCTTGTAAAGTTCCACTTGTTCTCTTCTGAAACGCAGATAGACCCCCGCTATTTTATAAGCGGGGATCCTGCCCTGTTCCGCCAAATCCATTACTTCGCGCTCGGATATATTCAGATAAAGCGCGACATCCCTGATAGTAAGCAGTTTTTCTTCGCCCATATTTATGCACACGCGGCCCGAAAACCCCTAAAAGAGATCCGGCCGCCTCCTTATTCAAAACCCTCAAAGTAAACCGCTGGTGCCTATGCTGGATCCTTCAACAAGTCCCGGATAAATTTATACCAAAGTATAAGCCGGGAACCTTCATTTACCAACCTTACCGGAAGCGACCCAGGTGTCTATCGCCTTGCGTTCGAACTTCCAGATATCACCTTCTTTGACGGCGGGGACTTTACCGGAACCGGCCCATTCCAGGACCGAATTCAGATCAACTTCCAGATAGCGGGAAAGTTCTTCCGCGTTCATAAAATCATGCAGCATCGAACAGCTTCCCTCCAGCACGGCGCCTTCGGCGATATTCAGTTTAGCCGGAAATATCTCCCCCTCGACTACCGAATTAGGCAATAAAGTGAGCATCTCCCTGGCCACAAGCCTGCCCTTGAATTTTCCTCCCACGATCACGTTGTCACCCGCGACTTCGCCTTTAACAGTCGAAGAAGTTCCGATAGTCAGGTTGCCGCGCGTATCGAGGTTTCCTTCAAAACTGCCGTTTATGCGCAGATTCACGGGATCCTTAAAACTCAAGTTCCCTTGCATAGAAGCGTCAACGTCAAGGATCTTAACGTCAATTTTCTTCTTAGCGTTAAATGCCACCTTCACCACCTCCCTTGCCACGCTTAACAGCGGGAATTATATCCTCGAATCTCCGTAGGATCAACAACACCGTCAAAGAGAGAAATGTGGTGTAGACCGCGGCCGGATAAAAACCACAGCCAACGGCAAGCCCTATCCCGCAGGCGACCCAAAGACTGGAAGCAGTGGTAAGCCCTCGGACCCCTTCGCGGGCGCGGATAATCGTTCCCGCTCCGAGGAAACCTATACCTGTGATCACGCCCGCGGCTATACGGGACGGGTCGACTGCCGCCTGGCTTTTATATATATCAAAAACGTAAAGGGATGTCAACATTATAAGGCAAGACCCCAGGCTGACCATAATATGAGTGCGCAGTCCGGCGTGCCGACGATGCCATTCTCTCTCCAGCCCGATCACACCCGCCAACGCAGCGGAAAGAGTCAATCTGGATATGATCTCGAAATTAGTTATCATATTACCCCCTTTTTAAAGACTGCAGGATGAAGTAAGAAAAAGACTAAAGAGATCTTAAGCGTATTTCAACCTTCATGTCTCATGCCTCATGCTTCGTGTTTCGTGCTTATTGTTCTCTCAATCCAGCTGTAACTCAAGCCCGGGACCGGCAACCCTGCCTTTACGGTAAAGCCTATACCCCAGCCCGGCGATCATTGCCCCGTTGTCCAGGCAAAAACGCTTCTCCGGAAAGAAAACCCTAATCCCCAGTTTAGCCGCCCGCGTTTCGAACCCCTGCCGCAGGCGAAGATTAGCCGCCACCCCGCCTCCGACAAGGATATGCGCGGTTTTTTTATCGCGCGCCGCCGAAAGTGTCTTCTCCACAAGAACGCCTGCCACCGCCTCCTGGAACGCATAAGCAATATCGTTGGCCAAATCCGGAGGCAAAGGCCCCTTACGCGACTGCCCGGCAACATAATAAAGCACCGCGGTCTTTATGCCGCTGAAGCTAAAACCGTATTTACTTCCGGCGGCGGCACAATTGAACTTTATCCCGCTCTTGCCGGAAGACTCCGCGGCACGGCGTTCTATGACCGGCCCTCCCGGATACCCAAAACCGAGTATCTTGGCGACTTTATCATAAGCCTCCCCGCAGGCATCATCGGCGGTAGAGCCGAGTTCCTCCATATCATCGCAATCGTTCACATAATAAATACCGGTGTGCCCGCCGGAAACTATCAAAGCTATAAAAGGAAGACGGATACCGGAATGACAGAGAAAATTAGCGTAGATATGACCTTGCAAATGGTTTACCGCGGTCAATGGGATACCGGCGGAAAGCGCGGCGGACTTAGCGAAATTGACTCCCACATTAAGCGACCCCGACAACCCGGGACCGTTTGTGACCGCGATCAGGCCGATATCTCCCAATCCTATCCCAGCCTCATTCAACGCACAATCGCAAACTCCGGTAATGGAACCAAGCTGCATACGAAAAGCTATTTCCGGGATGACCCCGCCGTAACGGCGGTGAAAACTAAGGCTGGAAGCGGTCACGTTGGAAAGCACGCGGTTCCCATCGCGAACCACGGCCGCCGAAGTTTCATCGCAGGAAGTTTCTATTCCCAACACATGCATAACGAATAGAGTGATATTTATGACTAACAGTCTGCTGAAAAACCCTATTTTCGTCATCCTGAGCGAAGCGAAGTATCGCATCTCCGTCGGAGATTCTTCGGCCTTCGGCATCAGAATGACGCAATTGGGATTTTTTCAGCAGACTGCTAATACATTGTTACAAAAATTTTCTTAGCATTTGAAGATCTAAAGCCGGGATTTGACCACTGCACTACTACATTGTAAAACAAGTTTTTAATACTTAAAAAACGAAAGTTGACCGCAATCTAAATCGGTATTTATTTTTCTAATTTCGATTTTCGATTGTTCTGTGCGCTGACATACTAAAAACTAATTTTACAGCGCACTACTCACTTCGTCCTTCGACTACGCTCAGGACACACACCTGAACTAAAGTGAATATGTTCGTTCGAATGCAGGGCAAGCGCTGTTTAAAAAACTTATTTAACAAGGCGCTATCCGTCCGGACGCCGGCTTGTTTAGCTGATCCCGTTGCCGCGAAAGAAGCGTTTATCCCGGATTCTCAGTTACTGAGCCTTTTCTTTTCCGGCTGCAGCCCGGAAACCACGACTAATTGATATCCTTCACGCTGAAGCTGAGGCATAACTTCAGCAAGGACTTCCACGGTGATCCTGCGGTCATGGCCGATGCCTATAGCCTGTCCGCGGCGCGCGGCAACCGCCTTTAATTTGTCTATCTGCCTGCGGATATATTCCTGGTTAAGCCGGTTATCTATGAACACGTCGCGGCGGTAGAAAACTATCCCCGCTTTCTGCGCTTGTCCGGCGCACACAGAGTGGGAAGAAACATAGCTGTCCAGAAAAAAGAGCCCTTTTCGTTTTAATTCGTAAAACACCTGCCGCATCAATTCGGGATCCTCCGTGGCGCGCGATCCCATATGGTTGGAGACCCCGGAAAGAAACCCCACGCTCTCGGAGGAACGCCTGAATATCGCAGATACCTGTTCCGACCGCATCCCGGTCATAAGGGTGTCTTTTTCCAATCCCGTCCTTTCCCAAGGTTCCATGGGAAGATGCAGGATGACTTCCATCCCGGAGGAATGTAATTCCGAAGCTACCTGTGCCGAATAAACAAGATTTGGCAAAACCGAGACTGTTACCGGACAGGGCAGTTTCTTTATCAAGGCAAGATTAGACACATTATATCCGAGATCATCTATGACTATGGCAATGCGGCCTTTGCATGCCGGCGCGGGGATCTCCGGAACAGACGCCTGTATTGCGGCGCGGCGCGGCACGGACTGCTTCACCGGAACTCCCATCCTGGATGCCAGCCTGAAGATGACAAAAGACTGTATGACGATTATCGCGAAAAGAAAGACGATAATAAGCCTACTTTTCATTTATTGCTCCTGGTTGTCACGTAAATATCTATGGCTTTAAGTATATCCACGGCGCGCGTCAACTGACTGTCCGCCTTATAGTCGAACTGCCGATTATCCTTGCCTTTATGGTTCAACTCCGGAGATTCAACACCTTCGAATATCTCGTTCTTTTTTTCCTCGGCCGCGTTTGTTTTAGGCTGTTCCAGACGGGCTTCCGGGGCAACCACATCCGGAGGCACTCCTTTACCGTGGATCTCCCTGCCTAACGGAGAAAAATATTTACTGGTGGTAAGCTTCAACGCCGAACCGTCCGACAAAGGAATAATGGTCTGCACCGACCCTTTACCGAACGACTTCATACCCACGATCACCGCCCGTTTGTGGTCCTGCAGGCAGGCCGCGACGATCTCGCTGCCTGAGGCGGAACCTTCATTTATCAGCACCACGACAGGCATAGTGTACGGCTGTCTGGCGCGCGAGACAAACTTCATATTCTGGTTATCCTTGCGGCCTTTGGTATAAACTATTAATTCCCCCTTGGGCAGGAATTTCTCCGCCACTCTTACCGCCACATCCAGCAGGCCGCCGGGATTATTGCGCAGATCAAGCACCAGTGCCTTCATACCCGATCTGGTCAACTGCCCCAGAATATTGTCTATATCCTGCGCTGTATTCTCGCGGAATTCCACCAAACGAATGTAACCTATGCCGTCTTCCAGGATCAACGCCTCTTTTATATCCTTGATCTTGATCACATCGCGCACGATATGAAAATCCAACAATTTCTGTTCCGACTCGCGAAGCACCGTTATATCCACCGCTTCCCCGGCCTTACCGCGCAGTTTCTTGACCGCCTCCGTGAGGGTCAGATCGCGCGTGATCTCCTTATTCACCTTGACTATCCTATCGTTGGCCTTCAGTCCGGCCTTCCAGGCGGGCGTCCCTTCAATGGGAGTGACCACGGTAAGCAACCCGTCCTTAAGCGTGATCTCTATGCCTATGCCGCCGAACTTTCCTTCCGTATCCACCTTCAATTCGCTGTAAGTGTCCGGATCAAGGAACTGACTATGCGGATCAAGAGAGGCAAGCATTCCTTTCAGCGCCCCGTAAATAATTTTCTTGGTGGAGATATCATCAACGTAATCGTCCTGCACTATCGTCAACGCGTCGGAAAAAAGCTCGACTTCGCGGTAAAGCTCGTCGTTACTTCTTTTCTCGGCGGCCGACTGGACGTAAGAAACGCTCCACAATACCGCCGCGGCCGCCGCCGCGACCATAACGACCCATTTTATTTTACGCATCTGTTAGCCTCCGTTTTAAAAGTTCCTGCACGACTTTCGGGTTGGCTTTTCCCGAAGACATACGCATCACTTGGCCGACCAAGAACATCACGGCATTTTCTTTGCCGGAGCGAAAATCCTGCACCGACTTGTCGTTTTCAGCTATGACCCGGGCAATTATCCCATCCAAAGCCGAAGTATCTGAGATCTGCGCCAGATCACGGCTTTTTACGATCTCTTCAGCCGTCACCTGCCGGTCGATCATCTCTTTCAACACGGTCTTGGAAACAAGATTGGAGATAACATTCTTCTGGACTAGGGAGACAAGCTCAAGCAGGCGTTCCGCGGGAAGTTTCAGTCCGGAAAGGCCGCATCCACGGGAATTAGCCTCGGCCAAAAGCGGGCCGATCAGATAATTAACCACCGGTTTCTTGTCCCCGGACGGGAACACTTTGATGCACTCCTCGGCAAAAGCCGCGTCGCGTTTGTCGGCAGTGAGGATCCCGGAGTCGTAAGCCGAAATCCCGAACTCTCTCATAAAACGCGCGGCCTTCTGTTGCGGCAGTTCCGGTATGCCGGCGCGGGCTTCCTCGATCTCTTCATTAGTGATCAGAAACAGCGTCAGGTCCGGGTCCGGAAAATAACGATAATCATGCGCCTCCTCTTTGCTGCGCATAGAAAAAGTTTTCGCCTGCCTGGCGTCCCAAAGCCTGGTTTCCTGCGCGACCTTACCGCCACCGTCCAATATTTCCGCCTGGCGGCCGATCTCGTAAAGCAAAGCGTCCTTGACCGCTTTAAAAGAATTCATATTCTTCAATTCGGCTTTCGTGCCCAACCTGCTCTCTCCCTTAGTCCGAAGGGAAACATTGGCGTCGCAGCGCAGCGAACCCTTTTCCATATCGCAGTCGGAAACATCCAGGTACTCGATCACGCTTTTCAATTTAGTCAGGTAAGCGTACGCTTCATCGGGAGCATTCATATCCGGCTCGGTCACTATTTCCAGCAAAGGAACTCCGGCGCGGTTAAGGTCCACCAGACTGCCCTCCGCGTCATGCATCAGCTTGCCGGCGTCCTCCTCCATATGCACGCGTTTCACGCGCACGCATTTCTCACCCGCGGGGGTATCGATACGCACTTCCCCCTCCAAAGCCACAGGCAGGTCGAATTGCGATATCTGGTAACCCTTCGGCAGATCCGGATAAAAATAATTCTTTCTATCGAACTTAGTGCGGTTCTGAATAGAACACCCCAGCGCCAGTCCCACTTTTAAAGCGTGAGATAGAACAACCTTGTTAAGCACCGGCAAAGCTCCGGGCAGCCCCAGACAGACCGGGCAGATATTGGTATTCGGCTCAACGCCGAACTCCGCCCGACAGGCGCAAAACGCTTTTGTGCTGGTGTTCAACTGAACGTGCACTTCCAGACCGATCACCGCTTCATATTCCATATCTTTTCCTATTGGCTGTCCTTCCGTCATAAAACAGGCCGGCGTTTACTCTCCGCGCCCGCGGAAGCGGCCTGTTCATAAGCGTAAGCCAGTTTTAAAATATTCTCTTCCCGGAAATGCCCGGACATTATCTGCATCCCCACCGGAAGCCCACCTGAGGTAAAACCGCACGGCAGCGATATCGCCGGGATACCCGCCAGGTTCGCGGAGATCGTGTAAATATCGGAAAGGTACATTTTCAGCGGATCACCCATTTTCTCTCCCAGCTTGAACGCCGGCGTCGGGCTGGTAGGCGCCACCACGCAATCGAACTCACCGAAGACTTTCTCGAAATCCTGTTTGATCAACGTCCTGACTTTCAAAGCGCGCAAATAATACGCGTCATAATAACCGTGCGAAAGCGCGAACGTCCCCAGGATTATGCGCCTCTTTGCTTCTTTGCCGAAGCCTTCGCCGCGCGTGCGGCTGTACATAGCGTTAATGCCTTCCGCGGCCGCGGTCCTGAAACCATACCTGACCCCGTCGAAACGCGCCAGGTTGGAACTGGCCTCCGCGGTGGCGATAATATAATATACCGGGACGGCGAATTCGGTGTGCGGTAAAGACACCTCGGAACACTCCGCGCCCAGGCGTTTAAATTCCTCCAGGGAACGCAGGAGCGCCTCTCTTACCTGCGGATCTATCCCCTCCACCATATATTCCCTGGGCACACCGATACGCATACCCTTTACCGGCAGCCCCAGGCAAGCCGTATAATCGGGCACCGGCGTATTCACGGAAGTGGAATCCTTAGGATCATACCCGGAAATGGAATTCAAAAGCAACGCGCTATCGCGAACATCCTTAGTGATCGGGCCGATCTGGTCAAGGCTGGAAGCAAATGCCACCAGGCCGTAACGCGAAACCCTGCCGTAAGTGGGCTTTAACCCCACCACACCGCAAAAAGAAGCGGGCTGGCGTATTGAACCGCCGGTATCGGAGCCGAGCGCCAAAACCGCCTCATCCGCCGCCACCGCCGCGGCTGAACCTCCGGAAGAACCTCCCGGCACACATTGAGTATCCCAGGGATTGCGGCTGGGCCCGAAACAGGAATTTTCCGTGGACGACCCGAAAGCAAACTCATCCATATTAGTCTTGGTGGAAATAATGGACGCCCCGGCCAGCTTTAATCTGGAAATTACGGTCGCGTCATAAGGAGGCCTATATCCAGATAATATGCGCGAACAGCATTCGGTATTGCGGGAACGGGTACAGATATTGTCTTTTACCGAAACCGGTATGCCGGACAACGGACCGCGCGCCGGAGAGCCTTCCCCGGGAAGTCTCTCCAGTCTACCGTCGAAACGGACATAAGCCTTGACCTTCTCTTCTTTGCCGGCGGCCCGCAGCGAAAGCGAAGATAATATCTCTTCAGCGGATATCTTACCCAATTTAAGCAATTCCGCCAACTGCGAACCGGTCAATGAATATAATTCCATCTGTTTTCCTTTTTTACGGAAACCGCGCCTATTCGATCACCTTAGGCACGCTGAAATATCTGCCACGCCTTTTCGGCGCGCCGGAAATGGCGTCCTCCGCCGGTAATGACTGCGCCGGCGCATCGGCACGGAACACATTATTCACAGGCAGGATATGACTGGTGGGCTCTATGTTACTAATATCCGCTTCTTCCAGTTTACCTATAAAATCGAGTATTCCCTTTATCTGGACGGACAACTCGCACAATTCCGCTCCTTCAAGCTGCACGCGCGCCAGACGGGCCGTATAATCGATGATCTTATCGTTGATCTCGGACATTTTTAGTAAATGCTTGCGAAAAGAAGAAACATAAAGTGAGAAAGATGTTAAAGCTTTTTCTTCTTTACTGTCCCTTCGTCCCTCGTGCTTCGTCCTTCATCCTTCGGATATTAATAATATAAAATTCTATCACCGCGCCCGCCTAAAGTCAAAGCATTTCACGGTTGACAGCAACGGCAAAATATGTTAGATTCCCTACTATGACAGAAGAAATCAATAAGCCCAAAAACTCCGGAATAGAGAAAACCAGGAACGAACTGGCTATACTCTACGAAATCTCCAACGCGATGAGGACCACCCTCAAGCTGGACGAGATACTTTATATCATCCTCACCGGCGTTACCGCGCATACGGGGCTCGGCTTCAACCGCGCGATCCTTTTTCTGATCAACGAGAAAGATAAACTTCTGGAAGGTAAAATGGCGATCGGCCCGGAAACCGGCGAAGAAGCGAACCGGATATGGAAACAGATCGAACAGGAAAAAATGGGGCTGGACGACCTGATCAGCGTTTTTAAATTTTCCAACACCGCGGTAGAATCGGAATTCAACAAACGCGTGCGCCGGTTAAAGATCCCTTTGCAGGAAAATAACACCGACCTGCTGGCAATGGGCGTGCTGGAAGGTATGCCGCTGCACCTGACTAAAGATAACATCGACAAATACAAGAACAATCCGCTGATACAGCTTCTTACCACTCAGGAATTGGCGCTGGTGCCGCTGAAAGCCAAGGATAAAGTCAACGGATTGATCGTCGCCGACAACTTCGTGACCAAAGAACCGATCACTAAAGACGACATTATGATACTGACTATGCTCGCCAACCAAGCGGGACTGGCCATACAAAACTCCCGGCTCTACGAATCAACAGTCACCAGGGCGCATTCCGACTCTTTGACGGAACTCTGGAACCACGGATATTTTCAGTACCTTCTGCAGGACGAGGTGGAAAAAGCAAAAGCAATGAAGAGCTCTTTGAGTATGCTTATGCTGGATATAGACGACTTCAAGTCGCTGAACGATATGTTCGGGCACCAGGCCGGGGACAGGATACTGAAAGAACTGGCACAGTTCCTGAAAAACCGTTCCAGAAAAATGGATTATGTCTGCAGGTACGGAGGAGAAGAATTCACGGTCATCCTGCCGCAGGCCGACAAAGACGAAGCCTTTGCCATCGCGGAGCACCTGCGCTTAGAAATAGAAAAGCACCCCTTTATCCAGCACATTTCGCCTGAAAGCGAAAAAAGACTTACCGTCAGCATCGGAATAGCCGCCTTCCCCAGGAACGGCGTTGACCCTTCGGAATTGATCGCCGCTTCAGACCGCGCCCTCTACCAGGCGAAAAGAAAAGGCAAGAACACCACCTGCTACGTTTAAGAAAAACAGTCCATAGTCGATCATTTGTGTCCCAATTAGAGTGCCTTTGCCGACGGGATATAATTATGAGACACGGATCTCGTTTCGTCACTCTGAAGCCTCAAGGGCTGAAGAGTCTCGACGAACAGAGATTCTTCCCCCTCACTCTGTTCAGGGTCAGAATGACGGAATTTGGGCAGAAATTATTTCCAGACGGCCCTCGCCCAGCACTACCATTATTTTACGAACGCAGAAGAAAAATGACACAGTTTGCTGGTTTTTTCCGCCGGTATAAAAAAGTAATTAGCATCTCTATTGATCTTAGATACTTCCAGCAATCTGTCGTTTTGCAGACGGTAAACCATATAACATATATTCCTAAAGAAAGCTTCCAACTCGCCTGTCGTATTCCCGAATCTTTTCAAATGTCCACGATCGACTTCCGAAAGGACAATCGGCCGATATCTCTGTATAGTTATCTCCCCTCCATGAAAAATCGTCATTTCAGAGCCTTCCGCATCACATTTTATGAAATCGAGCCGCTCAAGAACAGAATCGCGGAAAAATGCATCTATAGTTGTAACTTCTATCTCTTCATATAATGCGCCGTGAATAATTCCATCATTTATATACGATAAAGAATAACCGACGCGCCCTGTTTTTTTTATAGGAGAAATTAAGAAAGCTTTCTTATTCTGTTTACCCAAAGCTTTCTTGAGAATATGTACATTTTTCATCCCTAACATAGCTTTAATACAACTTAATACAAGAAAGCTGTAAGTCCCCGGTTCAAAACTTATAATTTTGCCGTTTTTGACTATTTTAGATAACGGATACGCGTATCTTCCATAAGCGCCGCCTATATCCAAACAAACGTCGTGACTGCCAAGCAGTCTTTCTAAAAAAAAACCTCGGCTTCAAACTGCTGGCCTTTAAGATTACGCTTCATAACTTTAAAAACCATAGGAAGCAGAGAAAAGTAAGATACTAACCTTTTAAATCCTGATATTACATATCCTCTCATGGCGATATTCTCCTTGGTCGACAATCCGGCCGAGACTATAGAAAATCAGGTTCCCCAAATGGATAGCCGGAATTATGCGAATCGATATCCGAAACTCCAGTAAATCCCGGTTATAAAAACGGAGCAAGCTCCGTATCGGTTCTACAGATACGGAGTTTGCTCCGTTCCGAAGCTTTTAAATCAGAATTTATAATTCAAACCCAAGCTTACCGCCGTTTCATCCACGAAACGACCTTCAACATTCAATTTCCAATTCTCCGTGATCTTGAAATCCGTCCCGACAAATACGCCGACGTGGTCATCCGCCCGGTCTTTAGCATTGTCCTCATCGTCATCATCCCCGCTCACACTGGCATATTTTATCCTGGTGACCACCCCGGAATACTTCACGCCGAGATATGGCACAAAATTTCCCAGTTTTGCGGCGACATACGGGGCCACCTGCCACTCCTGGAAAGTTATATCCCCTTTGTAATCGGCAGAAGCTTGATATTCCCCGGTAAGATCACCAGTATCTTCATCATAGTTATATTCCGTCCAGGTACCTTTTCCCGTAAAATCATTTTTATGCCTTATATACTGAATATCGCAGCCTAAAAACAGTGTTTCAGATAAAGAAAGCGTTCCTTTGGCGCCGATCCCGTAAGCAAAAGCCGTATCGGCATCCATCTTCGATGTGCCTTTTTCCAGCACCCCGGTCCATTCCGCGTCCGGTATAGAGCCGCTTTCGGTATATGTCTGCTTCAGTTCAAGATCGGCAGTTCCGAGTCTCACATAGATATCAAGATTATCAAGCACACCGTAACTTATCTTTACCATATTACGATACATTTCATCTATTTCCACTGCTGTCTTCCATTCGACATCCATGGTATATTCATCAGAGATATCGCTCACATACGACCCCTTCTTTTCCTTAAAATCCCGGTCAAATATATATTCCCCGTCATAACCCACGCTTATTTTTCCCTGTCCCTGCGTTTCCGCCCCGCCGATGCTCGAAGCGTAAACCAACACAGGAAAAAATAAAACAGCCATTGAACCCACAGCAAGACTCTTCTTCACGTTTCACCTCCGCTTAAACGGTTAATTTAAGAATATCGGGCTTTTTATTGTCTTTCCCCTCACCCCCTTTCCAACGCGCTGCTCTTTACGTAATGCTGAATTGTGCTTTTCAATAATAAAAAAACTATTCCTTTTTCCCGAACGACTCCATGATTTTCTTGCGCAATTCTTCTTCATTGCGTATCCCCCGGGTATCAATCTCCAGATCCTTCACGACGGTAATGATCGCGCGTAAAACGGACGCCCTGCATAACACTCTCCCATGCCGCGAACGGCACTTACCTGAAATGGTTTTTAAGAAACACAGATGCCTTTTCTTAAGCCTTATGCAAGTCATCCGTGAGTCCTTCATTATCTCTCCCTCTGTAATGCTCAAGAGCGCTTTTCAACAATAAAAAAATTTACTTTTTTTTCTTTATGGCCGCGGCGATCCTTTTAGCCAGATCCCCTTCAGTCTTAACACCGGAAACATCCGGATCCAGGGTCATTGCGGCATCCAACAATGCCCGTATTATATATGATTTTGGCAATTTATACCCGCCGGATGATTTCATTTCGCTGCTTAATTTCTGCAGCCACGACTCCATTTCCTTGGTTATTGCTATCGGCACCCGGAAAAGGCCTTTAGGCACTTCACTTCTAAACCTTGGCATATTCGTTCACCCTTTGGGATAGCACCAAATTGTTATTAGTAATATCACTATTTTTTGTAACTGTCAAGAACATACTTGTGCTTTTCAATCTGTACACCTGTCTTCGATACGGTCTTCTGCAAAGAATTACTTGCCTGTCCCTATCCGGTGACGACAGCTTCTTCTTTTTCACTATCCTTGGCGAATTTTACGGAGACGATCTTCGACACGCCGGATTCCTGCATAGTGATACCATACATCACATTGGCGTTGGCGATGGTCTTTTTATTGTGGGTGATAACGATGAACTGCGAGATACCGGAGAATTCCTGGAGCATCCTGCCGTAACGGTCGACGTTCGCCTCATCCAGCGCCGCGTCGATCTCGTCGAGTATGCAGAACGGGGCCGGTTTGACCTTGAAGATAGCGAAGATCAAGGCTATCGCGGCCATTGATTTCTCGCCGCCTGAAAGCAATAGTACATTCTGTAACTTTTTACCCGGAGGCCGGCAGACTATCTCTATGCCGGATTCCAAAGGATCATTTTCGTCGTTAAGGTAAACCTGCGCGTCGCCGCCGTTGAACAGGAGACGGAAGAAATTCTTGAATTCCTCCTTGACCTTCTCGAAGGTATCCAGGAACATTTTACGCGTGGTGCGGTTGATCTTCAATATGGCTTCGTGAAGGGCGGCCTTGCCGTTCACCAGGTCCGTCTGCTGTTGAGAAAGAAAATCATAACGTTTCTTCAATTCATCGTATTCTTCGATCGCCACCAGGTTAACGTTCCCGTAAGAATTGATCTTATCTTTCAGGCGCTGTATCTCTTCCCGCATCGCTTCCGGAGAAAGCGCCGCGGCATCCCGCGGTTGGGGGTCCTCCCCGGATGGAACAACCGACGTTTCCTCAGGGATGGCCGACATGTTCTCCAGATCTATCTTATAAGATTGCAGGATCCTCTCCCTGACCGTGCTGATCCGGAAGTCCACGTCCTGATTACGCATTTGAAATTCATAAATAGAATCTTTAAGCCCGCCGCGGAGTTTATTATTCTCCTCCAGCCCGCTTTCAAACGCCTGGACTGAAGACGCCAGAGTCAAACGCCCCGCTTCCGTTTCCCTCAACCCTTGCCGGCAGCGTTCCGCCGCTTCCTGCCCGGAAGCGACGTTCTTCTCCAAAATATCGATCTCTCCGGCAAGCCCGATGCGCTTGGATGCCGCGTCATTGATCTGGCCTTCCAGTTCGCGCAGGTTGGCCGAATCCTGGTCATATCTCTCGCGCATAGCGCCTAAAGTTTCCTCCTCGGAACTGATACGCTTGGAAAGGACTTCCAATTCGGTCCTGGCCCTGGTGATCACAACAAGGGTCTCTTCTTTCCTGGCGTTCTCCGAAGCGATGCTATTCTGCTCCGCGGCGATCGCCTCCTCCGCCTCTCTCTGGCGGCGTTCCGCCTCCGACAATTCGGCGGCCAGCCGCAGCGAGTCTTCCTGCGAAACGAGTATCTCTTTCTCTATCTCGGAAAGCTCCAAAAGCAATATCTGGGCCTCTTCCTTGACCTTATTGACCTGGCCGGATACGCCTTCGTAAAACGTCCGTTTATTGGAAAGAGCGATCTCCTGGTTCTTTAAACTTTCCTGCAAAGCGGCGATGCGCGATTCCAGGCCGGAGATACAATCGCGCTTTTCCTGTATCCCTGCCTTTAACCCGTCGATACGCGATTGGGTCTGCCCGATCTTTTCGTTTATCGCGCGGGTATCCAGGTCTATGGGCTTGGCTTCACAACGCAGTTTTACCCCCGGTTCGGGATACTGAGCTTTCTCCTGATCATCCATCGGCAGATAATCTTTGATCTTAAGCACCAGGCCGCCCAGGTGTTCCTCTGGATGTTTGTCAAGAAATACGACCGCGTTCAACGATTCGCGTATGTCCTCATATTTGACTTTAAGTTCTTCCAGGAATTGTTTCTGGGACTCTAAAGAAAGCAGCTCTTTTTCCAGACCGGTGATCTCCGCTTCCAGATCATTCAAAGCCGAGTTCTCGGCCTCATTCCTGGATTTTACTTCGGAGAATTCAACGTTAAGCCTGGTAAATTCGTTCTCCAGAATGCATACCTGGGCCCCGATCTCGTTAAGGCTGCCTTCACCGCTGAGTATCTCCTCGTTTATTTTAGCCTTTTCCAGTTCCAGTCTCTTTTGACGCGAAGCGTGCACCTGCTGTCTGGAATTCAACTCGGCGATCCTGTTCCTAAGAGAAGACACGCCTGAAGCGGATTCCATAACCGCGTTCTTTGAAGCCGCTATCTTATCCAACGAAGATCTGACCGCGGAATTGATAGCGTCGAGCGCCGCCTCTTTCTCCTGCAAGGCGGTAGTTTTTTCTTCTATCTGTTTCTTTATGATCCCGCATTCCGATCGCAGAGCATTAAGCTTTTCTTCGTCGGCGGACAGCCGGGAAGAAGCCTGTTCGATCTGGGCCTTGAAATATTCTTCGTTTATTTCCAATTCCTTGATACGCTGACGGTTAAAATCAACCTGCTGCCTATTACGGGAAACCGCGTTCTCATGCCCCGAGATCTCGCTCCGGACCTCCTGCATCCGCTTCTCTATCTTTTCCAGTTCACAACGGCAGGAAGACAACTTCTCTTCCTGGACACGCGCCGCCTCCGTAGATTCCAGCGCCTGCTTTTCCAGAAGCGCCAGCTGCTCCGTTATTTCATGCTTATTCTTCAATAATGTGCCGCGCTCTAAAAACGCGTAATTGACTTCCATGGTCTTCAACTCATCGTAAACCTCACGGTAACGCCTGGCCTTGCTCGCCTGGCGTTCCAAGGAACCTATCTGCCTGCGCACTTCCGTGACAATATCGTTAACGCGCAAAAGGTTCTGCTCGGTATCCTCGAGCTTGCGCAGGGCTTCCTTTTTCTGCGCCTTGTATTTAGTTATCCCGGACGCCTCGTCGAAAACCAGCCTGCGATCCTCCGGTTTTGAACTCAATACCAGATCTATCTTTCCCTGCTGGACAAGAGAATAACTCTCCGCGCCGATACCGGTCCCCATCAACAATTCAAGTATATCTTTCAGCCTCGCCTGTGCCTTGTTTATGAGATATTCGCATTCCCCGGAACGGAATATACGGCGGGTAACCATCACCTCATCCTGGTCTATGGGAAGAAAACGCTGCGCGTTATCGAAAGTAAGGCTTACTTCCGCCATCCCGAGCGCCTCTCGCTTCTCGGTGCCGTTAAAAATAACGTCTTCCATAGCCGAGCCGCGCAACGCCTTGACGGACTGCTCACCCAGCACCCAGCGGATGGAATCGAAGATATTGCTGTTGTGGACGATTATGTCTTCGGCAACGAAATTATGGTTTCCCAATATCGATAGATCATAGACCCATTTCTCGGAATAAACTTTTTTTATGCCAATCACTTCATCCCAGTAAACGTCGGAAACGGCCATGGTCTTAAGGTAATCATAGAGAAAGCGGGCCAGACCGGAAATCCTGCCGTGTTCGGACACGATGCTCAGTACCTCCAGCAAGCCCTGGCGCGTGGGAAGGCATCTGTTCTCATAATAGGCCGCCAATTTAGGCGAGATCTTCCTGAACCGTTTAACTTTGACACCCGAGAGCTTGACCAAGTCTTTCAGGATTCCGTTGATTTCCGGGATCAAGTCCAGATTCAGGTTGGTTTTATGATCAAGCGCCTTGACTTCCTCCAGTCTCTCGGACTTGGCGCCGACGAAATTCAATAAACCGGCCAGCAT
>JBAZGW010000026.1:0-17581 GCA_041652635.1 Candidatus Omnitrophota bacterium
TCACGGATCTTATTATGCCCGCTGGAGATCAAATGCAGCAATTGCACGTAATCCCGCCCGCAAGCCGGAGACGCAAGCTTCTCCACGACGGCGGAATATCTCTGAAAAAGTATCCCGCACGGTTCACACATCAGATTTTCCAGGATCTCCACAAGTCCGGAACCCGGAGATTTTATCACCGCTTCGCTCACGGCGGTGAGATAGAACGGTGAGCCTCCCGTGAAATGCACCAGGAAATTCTTCCAGCCGTTCTCCGGAAGTTTTACCCCCCGGAAACGAGCGGTGAGATAGGCTTCACTGGTATCGTTATCGAAATTCTCCACAAAAATAGTCTCAAAATTACCGAACAATAAAGAAAGGTCTTTCGCCAGGACTTCTTTCGTCCTGGATACCGAAGAACTGACGACGATATACATTACTTTTTTCTGCATTATCAGCTTTTTTGCCCATTCGGAATAAAGATTCTTGATACCTGTTTTTTCCAGGCCGAGGAATTCATCCAGAACGACCACGCAGGATTTACCGGTTTCTTCGGTTATCGCATCGAGAATGGAGAGTAACGCGGAGAAAAAAGAGGTTTTACAGCGTTTGTTCTTTATTCCGGAAAGCAGGCTTTTTATGCCGGCTGAGGTGCGCGGTATATACTTCTCGGCCTTCAAAATAAGAAAATCGACATCTTCTTTTACGGGAATGACTCCGGCGGAAAGGAAATTATAAAGAAGCGCGCCGATGAAACGGCGCGCGAACCCTTCAAAAGTCTCCGGCCGGGTCTCCAGATAAAGGAAGATCAACCTGCCGTCCTGGCATTTATCCAACAAGCTTCGCACAAGCGAAGTCTTACCGGCCAATTCATAGCCTATCACGGCAATGTTCTGGCGATACCCTTCCTTGAAATCTCTAATACGCTTAGCCAGGATATCCAGATATTCCTGTCTATCCCAGAATATTTCTTCTTTCATGATTTACGCCGGCCTATGAACAATCAGGTTCTAAAAAATTCAAGTATCATTATATTATATATATAGTAATCAACCTGGCAAGTAAAAATACGGATTCTGGGCGATCTGTCCTTTCCTTATCTCAAAATGCAAATAAGAGGATTTATCCCTGCCGGCGCGCCCCACCCTGGCGATCACTGCCCCTTTCCTGATATAATCGCCTTTCTTGACCAACAACTCCGAGTTCCTGCCGTATACCGTGGCCAGGCCTTCGCCGTGCGAGATTATCAATACCTTGCCGTAACCGTAAAATCCCGAAGAAGAAAAGATGACTTTTCCGCTGCGGGCAGCCAGCACCGGATAATCCTGCGGCGACTGTATATTAACTCCTTTATTGAGCATCCCCCTGTAATACTGTCCGAAAGAAGACAAGACCCTGCCTTTTAAAGGCCAGCAAAAATCCTCTTCCGCAGCCGGCAACCGGACTCCGGCAGGCCCAGCCGGCGCGATATCCGCAGGACGTGAATCCTCCGGAATGAACAATAACTGGCCTTCTTTTATGCTCTCGGTTTCCGAAATATTATTCACCTTGATCAAAGTCTCCAGAGGAAGAGAATACAACCGGGATATCTGCCAGAGGGTCTGTCCCTTGATTATCTTATGATATTTACCGTGCAATGTTTCCGACTTGGGGAGGCCTTCCACGGACCGGAGCATAGTTGAGCAGCCGTTTAAAAAAAGAAGGCCTAAAGAAAACATCAGCGAACAGAAACAGAGGGCGCCGAAAGAAAACATTTCTTTGGATATTATACGCATCTGTCGGGAAAAGAAAGAGCGGGTGAGCGGAATCGAACCGCCATACACAGCTTGGGAAGCTGTTATTCTGCCACTGAATTACACCCGCAAAGATATTGTACATACGCGGACAGAAAACCGCGCTGTATTCCGCTCTGAAAACCACGGGTTAAAACCCGCGGAGCTTGAGATTATTTCAAACAGCGTTTTACCAGCCTGATCGAACAGTATTTACCGCACATCGTGCAAACTTCCGAAATACCCGGAACGGAAGACTTACGGTACTTTTCGGCTTTCTCCGGGTCCAGCGAAAGCGCGATCTGAGCTTTCCAATCCATACGCGCCCTGGCCAGGGACATCCGCCTGTCGGCCTCTATCGCCCCGGGAACCCCTTTGGCGATATCCGCGGCGTGCGCGGCTATTCTCGAAGCGATCACCCCGTCCCTGACATCCTCCACGCTGGGATGACGAAGATGCTCGGCAGGGGTCAAATAACAGAGGAAATCCGCGCCGTTAGCGGCGGCGATCGCCCCGCCGATGGCCCCGGTTATATGGTCATAACCGGCGGCGATGTCCGTCACCAGCGGGCCCAACACGTAAAAAGGCGCGCCGCGGCATATCTTTTTCTGCAAACGGACGTTGCGCGCGATATCGTTCAGCGGGACATGCCCCGGGCCTTCGATCATTACCTGCACATTCCTGCGCCTGGCCCTTGCGGCCAGTTCACCAAGGGTCTTCAACTCTCCGATCTGAGCGGCATCGGTAGCGTCCAGGATCGACCCCGGCCTTAACCCGTCCCCCAGGCTTAAGGTAATGTCATAATTATATGCGATATCGAGGATTTTGTCAAAATACTCGTAGAAAGGATTCTGCCTGCGGTGCAAATGCATCCAGGCCGCAATGATCGCCCCGCCGCGGGAAACTACCGGCAGTATCCTGCGCTTTTTCTTCAATGCCCCGATATTCCCCAAGGTGACCCCGGAGTGTATCGTAAAAAAATCCACTCCCGCGCGCGCCTGGGACTCCAGGACTTTAAGCATATCATCCGCGCTGAACTTCAACGGATTCGCGCACCTTTTATCGGAAAGCGCGGCCATCTCATAAACCGGGACCGTACCGAAAGGCACCGGACAATTTTTCAACAGTTCCTTGCGTATCGCCGGCAAATCCCCGCCTTCGCTCAGATCCATCACGGCGTCGGCGCCCAAACGGACCGCCGTTCCCAGTTTTATCAACTCCTTTTTCAGGTTGATCTTATCCGTGGACGTGCCGATGTTGGCGTTTATCTTGGTCCTTAGCCCTTCGCCGATGGCACAGGGTTTATCGAGATCGCGGGCGTTATTGCGCGGGATCACCGCGGTCCCCCGGGCGACGCGCTTCAAAAGCTGCGCGGCCGGGACTTTCTCCAAAGAAGCCGTTTTTTTCAACAGCTTAGTGGTCTTCCCTTTTAACGCGGCTTCCAGTTCAGAGATCATCTTCCAGTCCCTTCTTAAGAATAGCTGTAAAACGCCTGACTTCCTCCGCCGGATCAGCGGCGCGGATTACCGCCGAGCAAACCGCCACCCTTTCCGCGCCCGCGGAGAGCAACCCCGGTAAATTATCGGTAGTAATACCGCCTATAAAAAAAAACGGCACGCTGATCAACGGTTTCACGGCGGCGGCCGCCGCTGTCCCGCAAAAACGGCTGCATTCCTTGGTCCCGGTAGGAAAAACCGGCCCGATACCCAGGTAATCTGCCCCCGAGCCCTGCGCCGCTACGGCATCTGCCGCGCTAAAGCAGGAGATCCCTATCAACGCCCCCGCGCCAAGTAATCGCCTGGCATCGGCTATGCCCGTATCATTCTGCCCCAAATGCACCCCGTCGCAGCCGGCCCGCAGGGCGATATCCGCGTGATCATTAAGGATAAAAAGCGTTCCCGAGCCGGCAAAAACGCGCCTTAAAGATAAAGCGGCATCCAGCACACGCTCCCGGGGAGATACTTTATCCCTTAACTGGACCAGGCCCGCGCCGGCGTCCCTGAGTTCTTCGGCCAGAGGCACGATATCCCGGTCCGCGCAAACCTGCCTGTCTATCAAAACGTACAACAACGAGTTTAAGAGCAGCTCTTTTTTCGATCTCATATACGCGATAACGCGCCTTCTTAAAACCGCCGGCGGCCCGGGCATCCTTGAGTTTGGAAAACTCCTCCAGAACGCGCAAGGATTCTTTTACTCTTTGTATATTGGCGTAAAAAACGTCACGGCAGGATCCGCGGCTGAACTCACCGGACGCCGACACCGTCCTGCCCACGTCCTCCCCGGTAAAACGGCTGCTGATCAGGCGGCTTCCCCGGTTTAAACGCGCAGCCAGCAAGTCGATACAATGCCTCGCCGATTTCAATTCTCCGGTGAGCCCGCGGTCATCCAGGATAAAACGGCAAATCTCCTCGCAGACGCGCAGGCCTTCCTTGAGCCTATTGATATTGGCGTCAAGGATCCTGTCGATAGCCTGTTTATTGTTTAGCGAGAGACTGGACAATTTTATCTATTATGGAAGAAGTGGAAAAACCTTCCACGAAATCAAGGGCGGCGACCCTGCCGCCGCCGGCCTCCACGATATCCGAACCGACTATATCTTCTTTTCGCCAATCCCCGCCCTTTACCAGCACATCCGGCTTCAGCGCCTTGATCAGGCCATACGGGGTGTCTTCGTCGAACAAAACCACGAAGTCCACGCTTTGCAGAGCGGCGACCAGGGCAGCGCGGTATTGCTGCGCGACGACCGGCCTGTTTTTGCCTTTAAGCCGCCTCACCGAAGCGTCGGTATTTATGCCGACCACCAGGAGATCGCCCAGCGCAGCCGCCTGCTGGAGATAAAGGGCATGCCCGTAGTGCAGTATATCGAAACAGCCGTTAGTAAAGACTATTTTCCTGCCGGATGCCTTCAGTTCAGCCGCCAGCGGCGCGAGCTCCGCGATATCCTTTACTTTTGATTGAAAAAGAACCTGTGCTCTACTATCTCGCATATAATATGTCCGATGGTGATGTGCGCTTCCTGTATGCGGGCCGTGACCGTGGACGGGACAAGAATACAGACATCAGCTATTTTCGCCAGTTCCCCGCCGTCTCCTCCGGTAAGAGCCGCCGTCTGCATCCCCATTTTCTTCGCCTGGCGTATGGCGGTGGCGACGTTTTTCGCCTTGCCGCTTGTGGAAATGCCGATGGCCACGTCGTTCTTATGCCCGAGGGCTTCGATCTGACGGGAGAATACCGTCTCGTAACTATAGTCGTTGGCCACCGCCGTAAGCACAGAAGTATTGACCGTGAGAGACAACGCCGGCAGTGCCGGCCTGTCCTTCTGGAACCTGCCCACGAACTCGGCGGCAATATGCTGGCTGTCCGCGGCGGAGCCGCCGTTGCCGAAAATAAGCAGTTTCCCGCCTTTTTTGAGGCTGGAGATGGTCATCTCGGCGATCTCGATAATGCGCGGGATCTCATTGCGCATCATTTCTTCTTTGATACGTATGCTTTCCAGAAAGATATCTTTTATCTCTTCTCTCATATCTCTACCCGAAAAATACTTTGGCGATATCGTAAAACTCTTTATCTACCGTCTTTAATTCCTTCACCGCGTCACTGAGCGGCACATCCACTATCTTATTGCCCGCGAGCGCCGCCATACGGCCGAATTTCTTCTCTTTCAGCAATTCCACCGCTTTCACTCCGAACCTGGTCCCCAGCACCCGGTCGAACGCGGTCGGTGAACCGCCGCGCTGTATATGCCCGAGGACGCTCACCCTGGTCTCGAAACCGGTGCGTTTCTCGATCTCCTGCCCGAGTTTTTCCCCGATGCCGCCCAACCGCACATGGCCGAAATCGTCAAGTTCCTGTTCCTGGGTGACGAAGGTCCCCTCTTTGAACTGCGCGCCTTCGGCCACCACTACGATGCTGAAGGTCTTGCCTCTTTGGTGGCGTTTGTTCACTATCGAACAGACCTCTTCAAGATCGATGGGTATCTCCGGGATGAGGATCACGTCCGCGCCGCCGGCTATTCCGGCTTCAACGGCTATCCATCCGGCGTGCCTTCCCATCACTTCGGCGACGATTATCCGATGATGGCTTTCCGCGGTGGTATGCAGACGGTCTATGCATTCCATGGCCACGTTCAAGGCGGTGTCGAAACCGAACGTGTAATCGGTGCAGGATAGATCGTTATCTATGGTCTTCGGCACGCCGACCACATTAATGCCGTCCTTGAAAAGTTTGGCGGCTACGCCTAAAGTATCTTCGCCTCCCACGGCGATCAAAGCGTCCAACCCCATTTTAGCGAAATTTTCCTTAACTTTTTCCACGCCATTCTCTTTTTTATATGGGTTGGTGCGGCTGGTCCCCAGGATAGTCCCGCCTTTAGGCAGGATCCCGGAAACGGTATCTATCGTCAAAGGCATCGTATCGTCCTCGATCAACCCTTTCCATCCGTTCTTTATCCCGGTTATCTCATACCCCTCCAGGAGCGCTTTGCGCACCACGGCCCTGATCACAGGATTCAACCCCGGGCAATCGCCCCCACCAGTAAGAATTCCCACCTTCTTCATTTCCCCATCCTCCGTGTCTTATTATCGTTTATTTGAAAAGTTGCCTTTTTCGTCCTTCTTCATTCAGTTTTCGTGCTTCCGTATTTTTCATCCTTCCTGCCTCGTGCTTCATGCTTCTTCCTTCGGAGTTTACAGCCTTCCGTATCCGCTGTAAGGCAAGCCTGACTGCAGATCGGATGTTTCAACCTGCGATTTGCGTTTTTTGTCCTTTTCCTCGCTGGTAACTATTTTCGCGATATGTATGCGTATATTTATCTGCTCTTCTATACCAAGAGCGCTCTGGATCTTTGATTTGGTCAATTCCTGCAGGCGCGCGGTAAGTTCCGGGATATTCGCCTCCGATTTCAGTATCACCTTCAAAGCCACCATAATGCCTTTTTTCCCGGCGATGACGTCCGGACGTAATTCGCGTATCTCCGGCAGTAGCGAAGTGATCCTGCGTATCAGATCCTCCACTGCCGTCAAAGCCACGGTCACTTCACCGGAAGGAGTGGTAAAAGCTATGGTTTTTTCGCTCTGAAAGCGGCCCAGGATGAGCTGGGCGAACGAAAAACTGATAAGGATAAGCAACAACCCCGATAAACCGACGATCAGGCGGGTATTCAATCCGGACTGCAGATAAACGAGAAAATCGCCGATTTGCTGCGGCTGGAATATATTAAGGGAATAAACGATCAGCCCCGCGCCGATGATAATAAGCACCGTAGCGTAAAAAATGATCCCCAATGAAGTAAAGAACCTCATTCAGCCACCTCCCATTTTTTCTTCCGGTAATACCGGAATTCAGAACGATCCTTACTCGCGTCTTCCGGAGATGTCGTCTCTCTCTATCCCCTGAACGGCGACATTTATATTACGCACGGTAAGATTGGTCATCTTTTCCAAGGCATTACGGACGTTTTCCTGCACCTTATTGGCGATCTCCGGCACGTTATAATTATATTTCACCACGATCGGTAATTCCACCCTGACCTCATCGTTTTTATCTATCAACACCTTTATGGAAGAATAAGTCTTTTTCCCTATTAATTCGCAAAATCCCATTTTGAAATCTTTCCCGATCTTCTTGACGCCGTCTATCTCGGTAGCGGCCAGGGACGCGATGGAAGCGATGACGTTCTTGTGTATCTTTATCGTCCCGAGGTCAAGGCTGGATTCTTCTTTGTGCATTATTCCTCCGCTTTCCCTTCTTTATACATATCCTGCACGAAATGCGTGGAAATGTCCCCTTTCAGGAAATGTGGATTCTCCAGCAAACGTTGATGAAAAGGAATGGTGGTTTTTATCGGCGCTATGGTAAACTCGCTTAAGGCGCGCTGCATGATCCGTATCGCCTCCTGCCGGTTCCTTCCGTGCGCGATGATCTTTGCCACCAGGGAATCATAGTGCGGGCTTATTTCATAGCCCTGGTAAATATGAGTGTCCACGCGTATACCAGGCCCGCCGGGAAGGAACAACGTTTCTATTTTTCCGGGGCAGGGCATGAAATTTTTTTCCGGATCTTCGGCGTTAATACGGCATTCGATGGCCGCGCCGCAAAGTTTGATATCCTCCTGATGCATCAACAGCCTCTCCCCGCAGGCTATCTTCAGCTGTTCTTTTATCAAGTCTATCCCGGTGACCATTTCCGTGACCGGGTGTTCGACTTGTATGCGGGTATTCATCTCCATAAAATAAAAATTATTGTGCGCGTCCAGCAGGAATTCCATAGTGCCGGCGCTGACGTAATTGACGGACTTGACTCCTTTAACGGCGAGTTCCCCGAGCCTTTTCCTCAATTTAGCGTCTATTACCGGTGAAGGAGATTCCTCGAGCAATTTCTGGTGCCGGCGCTGGATACTGCAATCGCGTTCCCCAAGATAAAGCGTTTTCCCGTATTTGTCGGCAAGCAGTTGTATCTCGATGTGCCGCGGTTTATCCAGGTACTTCTCTATATATACGTTGGGATTGCCGAAATTCTTGTCGGCCTCCTGCTGGGCCACCATCAAGCTGCTCATCAGGCTGATATCGTTATGGCAGATGCGCATCCCTTTGCCTCCGCCTCCGGACGCCGCCTTGATTATCACCGGGTAGCCGATCTTCTTGGCGATCTTCACCGCTTCTTCTTTTTTTTCAATAACGGCCGCGCTTCCCGGCACTATCGGCAGGCCGGCTTTCTGCATAGAAAGACGCGCGACCATCTTATCGCCCATCAAACGGATATTCTCCGTAGTGGGGCCGATAAAAGTTATTTTGCAGGATTCGCAGATCTCCGCGAAATGAGAATTCTCCGAAAGGAATCCGTAACCGGGATGTATGCCTTCGACATCCGCGATCTCGGCGGCGCTGATTATAGCGGGGATATTCAGGTAACTGCCGGAACTGGCGGCTTTTCCTATGCAGATGGACTCATCCGCCATACGCGCGTGCATAGAATTCCTGTCCGCTTCGGAAAAGACGGCGACGGTCTTTATACCGAGTTCACGGCAGGCGCGGATTATGCGCAGGGCGATCTCACCCCTGTTGGCGATCAGTATTTTTGAGAACATTTTCAGCGGTTTCTAACGCATTGTTGCGAAGGTTTTCTTAGTATTCTAAGATCTAAATTCGAGAGTGGACCGTCCGTCACTGGAACTCTGGCCGGTTCTTGCGCTGTTTTAAAAAACGTGTTTAACAGCGCACTATAGAGGCTCTATCAAGAATAACGGCTGGCCGAATTCCACCGGCTCGGCGTTACCCACCAGGATCTCGACAACCCTGCCTTTGATCTCCGATTTTATTTCGTTCATCAATTTCATCGCCTCGATGATACAGATCACCTGCCCTACGTCAAGAGACTGGTTCGCCTCGACATAGGGAGGCGCTTCAGGTGACGGGGCGCGGTAGAAAGTCCCGACCATCGGCGATTTTATCTCTATGATATTCCCCGCTGTAGCCTTGCCGGCGGGAAGCAGCGATTCCTTAACTTGAGGCGCGTCGCTTGTCTTTACCTTCTCGATCACGATAGGCCCCGGATATCCTTCGGAGAACGCGCCGCTCTTCTTGAGGCGGATGCGGGTCCCTTCCTTCTCGATCTCGAGTTCGACAAGGCCGTTTTCGTTCATCAGGTCCACCATATCCTTTATTTCTTTTACGTTCATCTGGCACCTGCCTTTCCGGAGCGCGGCTTAAACATTACTTGGTTATGCGTTCCACGTATCCGCCGCTGCGGGTATCGACTTTTATCGCGTCGCCGATTTCTATAAAAAGCGGCACTTGCACTACCGCCCCGGTATCTATCTCAGCCGGTTTGGTCCCGCCTTTTGCGGTATCGCCCTTGATGCCGGGTTCGGTATGTCTAATTTTCACTTCAATGAAATTAGGAAGATTCACCGTGAGCACTTCATTCTTAAAAAAACATGCGGTAACTTCTATGTTATCCATGAGAAATTTGATCCTATCACCCATATCGTTCTTGTTTATGGTGATCTCCTCGAAATTATCCTGGTCCATAAAATAATACATTTCTCCGGAAACATATTGATACTGAAGTTTGCGCTCTTCAATATATGCCTCCTCGATCTTTTCGTCTCCACGGAAAGTCATTTCCTGCACGTTGCCGTTCTTCACGTTCCGAAGCTTAACGCGCACAAAAGCCGCGCCCTTGCCCGGTTTAACGTGATGGAATTCCAGGACCGCGTATACAATATTATCGACCAGAACGGTCAATCCATTCTTAAATTCATTTATCGAGATCGCCACTGAGTACCTCTACCCCTTTCCCGGTGATAAGGACCATATCCTCTATCCTGATACCGAACTTACCCGGCAGATAAACCGCCGGTTCGACGGTAAAGACCATTCCCGGCAGCAACCAGCCGCTTTCGCTCTGCGAAACACGCGGCAATTCATGGACATCCAGGCCGACGCCATGCCCCAGGCTGTGCCCAAAGAACCCGCCGTAACCGCGTTCTTCAATATGATCGCGCGCCGCGGAATCCACCTCTTTAGCCGCAATGCCCGCTGCCGCGGCCGCCAGAGCTTTCTTTTGCGCCGTCAACACGATTTCATATACTTTAGCCTCAAGAGGAGTAATTTTACCCGAAAAGAAAACCCTTGTCAAGTCGGATTTATATCCCCGAAAATCAGCTCCTATATCAACCAATACCGGTTCATTTTTCAATATCTTGCGTTCGGAGGTCAAATGATGCGGCCGGCTGGAATTCGGCCCGGAAGCCACTATGATCTCGAAAGCCGCGCCTTCAGCCCCCAGCCCGCGCATAAAAAATTCCAATTCGCAGGCGACCTCTTTCTCGCTCTTTCCCGGCAGTCTCATCGCGGACGCTTTTCGCAGCGCTTCCTCCGCGATAAACACTGCCTTTCTTATCCTGGATAGTTCTCCGGCCGACTTTACCCTGCGCAACTCCTCCACTATGCCGGGCAAGGGCAGTAATCCGGTATATGCGCCAAGGGCTTCCGACAAACGGCTGTGAAAAAGCATCGTCAAATGATCCGATTCAAAAGCGAGTTTCCTGATCTTAAGCCTGCGGCAGATCTCCCGCACGGAAACGGATAAAGAGCGATCCACCCTGATAACCTTACAGCCTTTAATTTCCCGGGATGCTTCTTCGAAATAACGGAAATCCGTAAGATAAAAACATTCTTTCGCGCCCACCAGCAGGAAAGAATCACGGCAAGGGTATGAACATAAATACGAAACATTCGCCGGTTTAACAACCAGCATAGAACAGTTCCCATTAAGGGCTAACTGTTCACGCAGCGCTATAAGGGCGGGAAGGTTCATTCTGCCTGGAGTATATCGAGTAAGGCTTCCAGTCCAAGGCGGTAACTGTTGGCGCCGAAACCGGAAACCGTGCCGCTGACTACCGGGCTGATCAACGACTTGTTCCGGAATTGTTCGCGTGAATAAACATTGGAAAGGTGTATCTCAACGCTGGGCAGTCCCGTTGCCGAGAGCGCGTCGCGGATAGCCACGCTGGTGTGCGTGTAAGCCGCGGGATTGATCAGAATGGCGTCGAATTTACCGGCCGCGGCCCCGATCCGTTCCACTATCTCCCCTTCATGATCGGATTGTAGGAAAGAAAGCCGGGCATTCCTCTTGGAAGCTGTTTGCTTAAGCAGGGAATTTATATCCCGCAGAGTGCCCTTCCCGTAAACCGCCGGCTCGCGCCTGCCAAGCAAAGCCAGATTGGGACCGTGTATAACCAGGACTTTTTTTGCTTCAGCCATAATGGTCTACCTTTTCTTGACCGGCATGACCGCTTTCTCTATGATCAATACCGGAATTCCGTTCTTAACCGGATATTCTCTGCCGCAGTCCAAGCAAGAAATATTTTCCCGAACGAGGGGATTAAACCCGCTGCCGCACGCGGGACAAGCGAGAATATCCAGGAAATCCTTATCTAATCCCGCGTTCTTCGCGCTTTTGCGCTGTTTCGCCGCCGGCATAAATCGCTCCTTCGGGATTTTTCACCGATTTACTTATTCTTTTCCACGTATTGCAGTCTTAATTCGTAAAGAGCGCCTTCCAGCAGACGCCCCTCATCTTCTTTAAGATTACCCGCTGTTTTCTCCTGCATCATCGCCAGCGTGTCTATCAAGAATTTTGCCTGAGGCAGATTAGCTTCTTTTTTCTTCGTGACAGGATTGGCGACCTCGCCCAAAGCGATGGACGCCTGTAAGGCCAAACTGGTCACAAATATAGCGAAATCCGCCTCAGGCGGAACGAACGGCTTTTCCTGCGGACTCGACGATCTCTCCTTTTCCACCGATTCCTTCCAGGATTCGTCGACCATTTTGTTCTCTTCGTTATTCATATTATCGTCCTTTTCCGGCGCGGATATCAGGAAATAAGCACTCCTGCGTAACCGACCACGCTGGATTGATCCCCGTTGACCATGCCGCTATTGGAATAAGCGATGACCTTCGCGCGCCGCGCCCCCAAAAGCCGGGCCGCCGTCAATAAAGTGATCACCGGCGCGTAACCGCACATACTTATTCCCTTTTCAATGACTCTACGGTAAAGTTCTTGAGCGTTAAAAGAAACTATCGCCTCCAACGCCGCTTCATCTTTTTCTTTAGCGCTGCGGCTGTCTTCATAATGCGTCATATCGCTGCTGGCTGCGATCAAGACTGAATCGCGCGAAGCGGCTTTATCCACCGCCGCCGCGATAGCGCGGCCAAGTTCCTGTAATTTAACGAAATCATCCGAGCCTATACAGACCGGCAGGACGCGGAAATCACCGCTGAAATACTGAAAAAAAGGCAGTTCCACTTCCAGGGAATGTTCCGCCAGATGCGCCTGTTGATCCTCCCGCAGAAACGGGCACTCCGCGGTAAGCGCGTCGGCGAGCCCGCGGTCCGGTTCGCATTTCCCCAAAGGCGTCTCCCAGGATTGGCGGGAAGAAACGCTGAAAGGCGCCCCCATTCCGGTATGATTCGGCCCCAAAAGCACCAGATGCGGCCTGACCTTCAGCGCGGAAACCGTGCGTCCGGCGATCCTTCCGGAATACATATAGCCGGCATGCGGAAGTATACAGCCGACCGCGTCCTCTTTCGGGACGTCCCGGTCTATCAAAGACTCAACCTGCCTGCGCAACCCGCCCGCCGAAGCTTCATAGAAACGCCCGGCTGCGGCCGGCTTCCTGACGGAAATCTCATTCATTAATTATCCCTTCCAGGAAGGAAAGAGATCCTGAGATCCCGGCGGCGGATGCCGGATGATGAGCTTCGATGACCCTCAGCGGGCAATTCCGCATAAAAACGCGCAACTCCCGAAAATCAATTTCCCCGCCGGGGACCGCAGGAGGAAGATGGTCACGGTAATCCCGGACATTATGCAGGTGCATCCCTCCCAGATAAGAAGAATACCGGTTCAAAAAACCGCCTTGCCCGGCAAACCCGAGATTTTCCATTATCCGGCCGTGGCCCGTATCATACCAAAAACAGAGGCATGAACCGGAAAAACGGTCAAAAATCTCCGCGGTCTCCTCAAAAGAAGGTATTTCCCTGTAATAAAATCTGTTTTCTATCCCCAGTTTTATCTTCCGGAAAGAAGCATAGCGTTCCAGCTCTTCCAAACTCCGCAGGGTATTCGCGAAAAATGCTCCGGCGATCGCTTCTCTTTCCGCGATAAACAGGTCTCTTTTATCACCGAACAGCCTGTCCTCCCTTTTTCCCCGCAGGCAGAGTTCGATCAGATCACGCGTCATATCCGGCATTTCCACCCGGCCGCAATGAAGCACAACCGCTTTCGCCCCCAGTTCCGCGGCGGTATCTATGCTTTTTTTTGCGTATCTAACTGCGGCGGCGCGCTGCGAGGGATCAGGCGAGGACATAGAGAAACAGTCAGGCAAAGCCTTCTGCCTTTCCATATCGTCAGGGACCGGACAGTAATTATGCACGCTGGACACGCGTATCTGCCTGTTTGAGACTGCCGCCAACGCGCCATTCACCATTTCCCGGCTGAGATTGAAGCTTAATTCCACAGCCTCGAAGCCGAGAGCGCGTATCTCAAAGAGCATTTCTCCGCCGGCAATGTGACGGAAAGCGTTCCAGGAGGTTGACAGTGAAAAAGGCATCTCGTTTTAACGCTTCCGACGGGCTTTCTTCCTTTTTTTATCGCTGGGTTTCTCGTAATGTTTACGGTCGCGCACTTCTTTGAGAATACCTTCCTGCTCGATCTGCCTCTTGAACCGGCGCAATGCCGCTTCAAACGACTCATCTTTCTTAATTTCTACTTTGGACATTTTTCATCATCTCCTTTTGCATCAATATATCATTGTTAAAAATCATTGTCAATCAGGTTCTAAAATTAACGAAGGATGAAAGACGAGGCACGAAGCATGCAAATACCGTAAAAGAAACCGCATTTTCCGCCTGATTCTTTATGTTCTTTCCTATTCACTCAAATTATCGTCCTTCCTGCTTCACGCCTCTTGCTTCGGTATTTTTGAACCACTCGCAGACATTGCACAGCCCCTGTTCCAGACTCACCTTCGGTTTCCATCCCAGAAGTTTTATAGCCAGAGAAATATCCGGCTTGCGTTTCCTGGGGTCTTCCGGGCAAGCGGGAGAAAATCGCACACCGGAGGTATTGCCGGCCACTCTGTTGATCATTTGCGCCAATTCCAGCATGGATACCTCCTGCGGATTGCCCAAGTTCACGGGGCCGGGGACCCCCCGGCGGCCAAGACGCATTAACCCTGCGACCATGTCCGTTATATAGCAGAATGACCTTGTTTGTTCCCCGTCCCCGTTGACGGACAAAGGCTTGCCGGCGATAGCCGCGCAGATCATATTGGAAACCACTCTGCCGTCGGAAACGCGCATCCCTTCCCCGTATGTATTGAAGATCCTGGCTATACCGGCGTCAAGTTCGCGGCTCTTGCGGTAGGCAAAAACAGCGGCTTCGGAAAAACGTTTCGCCTCGTCATAACAACTGCGCGGGCCGACCGGATTGACATTGCCGAAGTAATCCTCGCGCTGAGGATGTTGAAGCGGATCGCCGTAAACTTCCGAGGTGGAGGCGAGAATAAACCTGGCTTTCGCCGCCTTAGCCGCTTCAAGACAGTTTATCGTGCCTATAGAACCTGCGCGCAGCGTTAAAAGCGGCAGGCGCATATAATCCCTGGGGGACGCCGGGCATGCCAAATGAAAGAAAAGTTCAGCCTTACCGGCAATTTTAAAAGGTCTGTTTATATCCGACCGGATAAATTCGAAAAAAGGATCGTTTTTAATTCCGCGCAAATTAAGGGCGCCGCCGGTTATCAACGAATCGATGCAGATAACGCGCGCCCCCTCCTCCAGGAGCCGGCGGCACAAATGCGCGCCGATAAAACCGGCGCCGCCGGTCACCACCGCTGTTTCTCTTCTGGCGCTCATAGCTTTTCTATCTTTCCTTGCGGGGAAGCTGAATAAACATTGCGCGTGTCGAAGATGAAACCCGCGTGCCGCGCTATCAAACGGTAATCTACAGAGGAATGGTCGGTGGCGATGATCACGCAATCGCAGGATCTTAAACCGGCAGGAGTCAACGGCTGTGATCTCAGATCGATGTTCCCGATCTTAAGAAAAGGGACCAGCGGATCATAATACGATACGGACGCGCCTTTCGCCTGAAGGATCTCGATGATATCCAACGGCGGAGACTTGCGCAGGTCTTTTATGTCTTTTTTATAGGTTACGCCGCAAACCAGCACTTTGGCTTTCTCGAGCCGCGCTCCGCGCGGCCGAAGGGAAGCCTGCACCCTCTCCACCACATAATGAGGCATATGATTTATGATATCCGATGAAAGCTTGATATATTTTGATCTGAAACCGAATGATTTCGCTTTCCAGTAAAGATAAAGCGGGTCCTTGGGGATGCAATGCCCTCCCACTCCCGGCCCCGGATAGAACGGCATAAAACCGAACGGTTTTGTCTTTGCCGCGCCGACTACTTCCCAAATATTTATCCCCATTCTATGGCACATCATAGCCATCTCGTCTATCAACCCGATATTCACGATGCGAAAGGTGTTCTCCAGTAGTTTTACCGTTTCCGCCACGCGCGGGGATGAAACCCTCACCGCCTTACAGGTTATGTGCCGGTATAGCGAGGCCGCCAGTTCGGACGCTTCCTCAGTCACTCCGCCCACCACTTTGGGGATCTTATTCACGGGGAACTTTTTATTTCCCGGGTCTATCCGTTCCGGGGAGAAAACAAGAAAAAAATCCTTGCCGCAGGCCAGTCCGGACGATTGAAGCAACGGAAGTATCACTTCTTCGGTAGTGCCGGGATAAGTGGTGCTCTCCAATATCACCAGCTGGCCGGGACGAAGGAACTTCCTGATCTGCCTGACCGCGGAAATTATGAAAGAGATATCCGGGTGGTATTTTCGCTTCAAAGGCGTCGGCACGCAGATCAGAATGACATCCGCCCCGGAAAGCAGGCTGAAATCGGTGCTTGCCCGCAGTAATCCCCGGCCGGTCACGCGCGAGATCACTTTATGCGGAACATCGGCGATATAAGAAGTGTTCTTTTTCAGGCGGGCTACGCGGCCGGCGTCCAGGTCTATGCCGGTGACTTTAAAGCCTTTTACCGCGAATTCGGCGGCCAGGGGCAGGCCGACATAACCCAGTCCGATGACCGCCACCACCGCTTCTTTTTTAGCTATTTTTCTTTTCAGAATACTGAAGTTACTCGTCATTCTTACTGGTCCTTGGAGAAAAACCGCCGTTTGCCCGGCTTTTAGATTTTATTGTTGAGAACCGGAAGAAGGGGAGTGATAACTCTGGTCAAAACCCAGCTCCACTTCCGGGAACGCCTTTAGACGAAAAATAATCCATATCGTATGGCCCGTGTCTTCTTTGATATCGTAGGCAAGGTTCATTATCCAACAGTGCAGATCGCGCGAAAGCATATATTGCTGTTCTATGAGGCCGCTTCCACGCTGCGCGGTGGTATTGACCTGATACCTTTCGTATAATTCGAATTTCCACTTGGGATTGAACCTCCACGCGGCGCTGAGAGTGATCTGATTACCGCTGTAATTATTGTCATATTGCTTGTTGGCGTAACGCTGCCCGACCCCCACGGAACGTTCCTTGGCGAAATCGTAATTAACATCGTAATTTATCTCTTTAAAGTAATCGCCCAGGTGGTCGTACCGGGCCATAGAGCTCAAACGGATATTGTCATACGGCCTGGCGTCCAGGTAAAAAAGCAGGTCGCCGAACTTACTGCCGGATTCCGACACAGTCTGGCGGAAAAACGCGGTATCGTATGTCACCGTCCTGGGATCGAAAGAATAATCCGTTTCGATACGCAGGTCCAGCAGGTCCACCCTGCTGCCGTTCTTACGCTTGGTCTGCAGTTTATTGGATAACTCCAGAGTAAAGGCGTTGCTGCGCACAATGGAATCCAATTCGTCGAAATATTTCAGGCGCTCCGCCGAAACGGTCGGTTCGTGGTTATAGGCGTATTTCACCGTGGGTGTGATCACGTGCCTCAGGCCGTTGATATCCATACCCAGCGCGTTTGAACGCACGTTGAAAACACGGAAAAACCGCGTGCTGGCGTCGGCGCCGGAATAAAAGATAGTGCGCGGGCCCGGGGAAGAGTTATTTATATCCTTGTCATAAAAGGTTTCCCTGGTCCCGACAAAAGGGGTGATCTCCACAAACCCCACCTTGGAAGGCAAGGAAACCTTATTAAAAGTGTCCAAACGGTTGACCGACAGATCGCCGGACGAAGAAGAAGGCACGGCTTTCTTATAATTTAAGTTCACGTATGAACTGCTGTTGTCGAAATAA
>JBAZGW010000027.1:0-16704 GCA_041652635.1 Candidatus Omnitrophota bacterium
GGACAAACGGCCACATCGATCACGGTAAGACCACCCCGACGGCAGCCATTACCCATGTTCTGGCGAAGATGGGAAAAGCCCAGGCTAGGGAATACGCCGATATCGCTAAGGGCGGGACAGTAAGGGATGAGACCAAGGTAGTCACGATCTCGGTCGCTCACGTAGAGTACGAGAGCGACGCCAGGCACTATGCGCATATCGACTGCCCGGGCCACGCCGATTACATCAAGAACATGATCACCGGCGCCGCGCAGATGGACGGAGCCATACTGGTGGTTTCCGCCGCCGACGGCCCTATGCCTCAAACCAGGGAACATATCCTTCTGGCCAGGCAGGTCAACGTCCCGGCGATGGTGGTGTTTCTGAACAAGGTCGATATCGTTACGGACAAGGAATTGCTCGACTTGGTTGAAATGGAGATCAGGGACCTGCTTACTAAATACGGGTATCCCGGCGATACGACCCCGATCATAAAGGGGAGCGCTTTGAAAGCCCTGCAGTGCACCGATCCGAACAGCCCGGAAGCGGCGCCTATCCTTGAATTGCTGAAAGCCGCCGACGACTTCATCCCTATGCCTACCAGGGAACTGGATAAGCCTATGCTGATGGCCGTCGAAGACGTTTTCACTATTGAAGGGCGCGGCACTGTGGGTACCGGAAGGATCGAACGCGGCAAGGTGAAGGTCAACGACGAGATCGAGGTGATCGGTCTTCGTCCCGATGTCAAGAAGAGCGTCGTGACCGGTATCGAAATGTTCAGAAAGACGCTGGATGAGGGGCAGGCCGGAGATAACGTGGGACTGCTGTTGAGGGGTATAGATAAAAAGGATATCGAGCGCGGTATGGTAATCGCCGCTCCGAAGTCCATAACTCCTCATACCAAGTTCAAGGCGCAGGTATATATCCTGACCAAGGAAGAAGGCGGAAGGCATACGCCGTTCTTCTCCGGGTACAGGCCCCAGTTCTATTTCCGCACCACGGACGTCACGGGTTCTTCTAAACTTCCGGATGGAGTGGAAATGGTAATGCCGGGCGATAATGTGCAGTTCGAGGTTGAGTTGATAACGCCGATCGCCATGGAAAAAGAGTCGCGCTTCGCTATACGTGAAGGCGGACACACCGTCGGCGCCGGTGTCGTTACCGAGATAATCGCTTAATACAGCCAAATAGTCTCCGCTTTCGCGGAAAGGGCGTTACAACGCCCTTTCCGCGGGGCCGGGGAATGAACGGAACAACTAATGAATCAGAAAATACGCATAAAACTCAAAGCATACGACCATCGGTTACTGGATCAGACAGTCGAAGAGATTGTGGGTACGGTCAGACGTACGGGCGCGAAGATTTCCGGTCCCGTTCCGCTGCCTACCAAGAGGGAAATTTATACCGTTCTCTGTTCTCCCGTTATTGACAAGAGAGCCAGGGAGCAGTTCGGCCTCTTTACGCACAAGCGGCTCATCGATATATTCGAGCCGACATCCAAGACCATAGATTCTCTGAGAAAACTGAATTTACCGGCTGGCGTCGACGTCGAGATAAAGTAACGGCCGCGTTAGGCTTGCTCCAGCGCAAGAGGCGCCGCTTTATACAATAAAAGGAATTTGTCAAGATGGGTGGAATATTAGGCAAGAAGATCGGGATGACGCAGATATTCAACGCGAAGGGTGAAAGAGTCACGGTCACGGCTGTCGAGGCCGGGCCTTGCCCGATACTCGCGGTGAAAGATAAAAGCCTGCAGGTGGCTTTTGAGAAAAGCAAAGAGTCCAAGGTTACGAAGCCTTTGCTTGGTGTGTTCAAGAAAGCCGGCGTGGCCGCGCATAAATACGTCAGGGAAATACCGCGCGACGCGGGCGCGGAATTCAAGGCCGGTGAGGAAGTAAAGGCCGACTATTTTAAAGAGGGTGATTTTGTGGATGTGACCGGCGTATCCATCGGAAAAGGCTTTCAGGGCGGTATGAAGAGATGGCACTGGAAGGGCGGACCGATGACGCACGGGTCTACTTCGCGCAGGCGTGTGGGTTCTATCGGTTCCACCACTACCCCGGGCAGGGTCATTAGAGGGCATCATATGCCCGGCCATATGGGGCACGCGCGCGTTACCGTACAGAACCTTAAAGTGGCGGCTGTTGACGCGGAGAGCAATATCATCCTCATCAACGGCGCTGTTCCGGGGCCGAAGAACAGTCTGGTATTGATACGCAGCGCAAAGAAAAAGGCAAAGAAAAGCTAAACCAATAAGCAGCATTATTCCGTCGAGAAAATGACAATATTACCGGTTTTGAATTCAGAAGGAAAAGAAGTAGACAGCATAAAGCTTGACAAAGACGTTATTAGTGATAAAATTAATACTTCTTTGATTTATCAAGCTGTAATAAATTCACGCGCAGGGCATCGCAAAGGGCTCGCTTCTACGAAGACCAGAGGCGAAGTTTCAGGCGGCGGCCGTAAACCGTGGAAACAAAAGGGCACCGGGCGCGCCAGGGTAGGTTCCAGCCGTAATCCGTTGTGGTATCACGGCGGCGTCGTTTTCGGGCCGCATCCCAGGGATTTCGCGTATTCGCTGCCGGCTAAGATAAAACGCGGCGCTTTGAAGGAAGCATTTTCCGTCAAAGTAGCGGAGAAATCCGTAAGCGTGCTTGAGGATATTAAAGCCTCCGCAGGCAAGACCAAGGAGATCGTCGCGGTTTTGTCCGGACTCGGGCTTAAACCGTCAAGAAAGTCTCCGGCGAATCAATGCCTGTTCCTGGTCGTTAAAGTGGACGAGAACCTGGCGAAGGCCGCGGGTAATATAAATACCCTTAAAGTTTGCAGGGCTTCGGATATCAACGCTTATGAGATGCTGGCGCACAGAAGGGTGGTTTGCACCAGGGACGCTTTAAACGTATTGCTTGAGAGGTTAAAATAAATGATCGCACATCAAGTTATTAAATCCATACTGGGCACCGAGAAATCCTCGCGTCTGGAACCGCAGAATAAATACCTCCTGCTGGTCGATATAGAAGCGAACAAACTTCAGATCAGGCGCGCGGTGGAGGATGTTTACAAAGTTAAAGTGTGCAGTGTGAATACATTCGTTTATAAGGGGAAAGTCAAGAGGGTCCGCCGTCAAGAAGGCAGGACTCCGGACACAAAGAAGGCGCTCGTTACCTTAAAAGAAGGTCAGAAACTGGAAATCGTTTGATAAATTAAGTGAACGGCAGTAATCATAAGAGGTAAATTCATGGGTACAAAGGCATACAAACCGACCACTCATTCAAGAAGATGGATGACCGGGCATGACTTCAAGGATATCTCCAGGGACGAGCCGCAGAGGTCGCTGCTTTCTCCCGTTAAAAGGACCGGCGGGCGCAATAACGCCGGCCGTGTGACCGTCCGGCATATCGGGGGCGGGCATAAAAGAATGTACCGTCAGGTTGATTTCAAACGGGATATTTTCGACGTCGCGGCCAAGGTGTTGACGATAGAATACGATCCGAACAGGACCGCGAGGCTGGCCCTGGTGGAATACCCGGATAAGCGGAAACGTTATATTCTCGCGCCTTTGGGTTTAAAACCGGGAGATGAAGTAATATCAGCCATGGAAACGGTTGTGGAAGCGAAGCCGGGCAATTGCCTGCGCCTTAAGAATATCCCGTCGGGCACGATGATCCATAATCTCGAATTGAGCAAGGGCAAGGGCGGCCAGATCGTCAGAAGCGCCGGCACCTGCGCGCAGATCACCGCGAAAGAAGGCGACCACGTCCACATCAAGATGCCTTCCGGTGAAATAAGGATGTTCAGTATGGAATGCCGCGCTTCCATCGGCCAGTTAAGCAATGTCGAACACGATACTATCGTGATCGGCAAGGCGGGCCGCACCAGATGGATGGGGGTAAAACCGACGGTCAGGGGATCGGCGATGAACCCGCATGATCATCCGCACGGGGGCGGCGAAGGAAAAGCCGGTCAGGGTAATCCGCACCCGGTCACTCCCTGGGGTAAACCCACAAAAGGATATAGAACCAGGAAACACGGGATATATTCCGATAAATTCATAGTCAAGAGAAGGAATTAAACATGCCGCGTTCGCTTAAAAAAGGTCCGTATGTAGAGGAAAGTCTGGTTAAAAAAGTGGATAGGGCCAGGCGTGCCGGCCAGAGGCAGGCCATCAAAACCTGGTCGAGAAGGTCCACGGTGTTGCCGGAATTCGTCGGTTTCACTTTCGCCGTATATGACGGGCACAGGCATATCCCGGTATTCGTTACCGAGAATATGGTCGGGCATAAGCTTGGGGAATTCGCGCCGAGCAGGATGTTCAAGAAACACGGCGGCGTAAAGGCAAAGAAAGCGGTCGAGAAGACTTAATATAGATAGTTGTATTCAGGAAGGGATAGAATAGACATGATAGCGAAGGCAGAAGGAAGGTACCTCAGGCTTGCTCCTCTTAAAGTGCGGCAGTCGCTTGCGTTGATAAGGTCCAAAAGCGTCGCGGAAGCAGAGAGCATTCTTTTGACGGTCAATAAAAGGGCCAATGAATATCTTATAAAAATACTCAGGTCGGCAGTCGCCAATGCCAAGGTAAAAGGGTTCAACGCTTCCCAATTGTACATATCCGGAGCGGAATGCAACGGCGGGCCGATGTGGAAGAGGTTTAAGGCGGCCGCGTTCGGAAGGGCCGAACCTATCCTGAAGAGGACCTCACACATACGCATAGAGCTTGATCTAAAGCCGGGAGAATAATTTCATGGGACAGAAGGTTCATCCGACACTTTTAAGAATAGGTTATATTAAAACGTGGCAGAGCAGATGGTTCGCCAAGCCCAAGGATTACGCGCGTTTTATCGCCGATGATTTCCGGGTGCGTAAATATATCCTCGAGAAATTCAAGCACGCGGCGATCTCGAGAGTGATAATAGAGAGGCTTACCGAGAAGACCAAGATACGTATTTATTCCGCCAGGCCGGGCATAATCATCGGCAGGCACGGGGCCGATATTGAGAAGCTGCGCCAGGACGTTAACGGGATGCTGAAAAAGGAAATTTCCATAGATATCGAAGAGGTGCAGAATCCGGCACTGGACGCTCAGTTGGTTTCGCAGAATGTCGCCCAGCAGCTGGAGAAAAGAATAGCCTTTCGCAGGGCCGTAAAGAGGTCGATCGAGAACACGATGTCCGCCGGCGCAAAAGGGATCCGGGTCATCTGTGCCGGGCGTCTTAACGGCGCCGAGATCGCCAGGACCGAGAGTTATAAACAGGGGAAGATCCCGTTGCAGACCATACGCGCGGATATAGATTACGGTTTCGCGGAATCGTTGACCACATACGGGTTGATAGGCGTTAAGGTTTGGATTTACAAGGGAGAGATCCTGGACATAAAGGCCTTGTTGCCTAAGCGCAGCACGCAGGGACCAAAAGAGCCGGAACAGAATAACGCGCCAGCTGCCGCGGCACATCAGGAATCAGCGGCTGGCACTGACGCACAACAGGCTTGAGAGCCGGTAGGGGTATATTGATATGGTAATGATGCCAAAGAGGGTTAAATATCGTAATTTGCAGTGCGGCACCCGCAGGGGTATAGCCGTCCGGGGATCGACTCTTTCTTTCGGAGAATACGGATTGAAGAGCCTGGAGAACGGCTGTATAAAGAATACGCAGATAGAATCGGTGCGTGTTTTGCTGGCGCGTAAATTGAATAAAGGCGGCAAATTGTGGATCAGGGTTTTTACCGACCAGTCGGTCACCAAGAAACCGGCGGAAATCCGCATGGGAAAAGGCAAGGGAGATATCGACCATTGGATGTGCGTGGTCAGAAGAGGCAAGATACTCTTTGAGCTTGGCGGTGTCCCGGAGGAATATGCCAGGCAGTGTTTCCGTTTGGCGGCGTATAAACTTCCGTTAAGGACAAAATTCGTTACAAGAACACATTAAACAAAGAAAGCGCGGTTATGAAGATAAAAGAACTTCGCAATTTAACGGTCCAGGATCTGGCACAAAGGGAGAAATCCCTGCGGGAAGAGCTTTTTAAGCTTAATCAGCAGCGTTACGGCGGCAGGGTGGAGAAACCGCATATGTTCTCCGCGATAAACCACGAGCTGGCTCTTATCCAGACTGTCTGCCGGGAGAAGAAAGAGAATAAAAATGGGTAGAAGAAAAGAGTTGGTCGGCGTCGTCGTGAGCGATAAGATGCAGAAGACGGTTGTGGTAAAGATAGCGCGGATGTATAAGCATAGTAAATACAACCGAATAATGAAGACTTTCAAGAAGTACAAGGCGCATGACGAGAACAATTCCGCGAGAATTGGCGATACGGTGAGCATCGAGGAAACCAAGCCTTTGTCGAAGGACAAGCATTTCAGGGTTACCGAGGTGCTTAAAAAGTGCCGGTTCCTTGAAGAAACCGAAAAAAAGGAAAAGAAAAATGATACAGTTAAGGTCAATTCTTGATGTTGCCGATAATACCGGAGCCAAGAAGGCTTCTTTAATAGGTGTTCTCGGCCGTAAAGGCAAATTGTCCGCGGAAATAGGGGATACCATAAACGTCAACGTTAAGGAATCCGCCCCCAACGCGGTCATCAAAAAAGGCGAGGTGGCGAAAGCGGTAGTGGTAAGGACGAGGAACGCTATACGCCGCGATGACGGTTCGATCCTGCGTTTTGACCGTAACGCCATAGTTTTCATAGACGCCGCGGCAAATCCGCGCGGCACGCGCGTATTCGGCCCCGTAGCGAGGGAACTCAGGGAGAGGAATTTTAGCAAAATAATCTCATTGGCGCCAGAGGTAATCTGATCATGTATAAAATAAAGAAGAACGATAATGTAGAGGTTGTGAAAGGCAAGGACAAGGGCAAGAGAGGGAAAGTGCTGGAGTTCCTCTCGAAAAGTTCTCTGGTCGTCGTGGAGGGGATCAACAAAAAAAAGAAGCACATGCGCCAGACCAGACAGGACCAGAAGGGCGGCATTATCGAGATAGAAAAGCCGCTTTCCGGAGCCAACGTGCTCGTCGTCTGCAAAAGCTGCGACCGCCCGGTGCGGGTAGGTTTCAGCGTCCTGAAAGACGGCAGCAAAACAAGGATCTGCAAACGCTGTAAAGAGGCCATATAATATGATACCACGCATGCTTGAGGAATACAGGAAGTCGATAGTCCCGGAAATGATGAAGATGTTCTCGTTGAAGAACCCGAATGCCGTCCCGCGCCTGGAAAAGATAGTGGTCAATATGGGCGTCGGCGAGGCTACGCAGGACGTTAAAATACTGGAGAAGGCTATGGATGAACTCGCCGCCATAACCGGGCAGAGGCCGGTGATGCGCAGGGCGAAAAAGGCCATTTCTAATTTTAAGATACGACAGAGGCAGCCGGTAGGCTGCGTGGTAACGCTGCGCAAACAGAAGATGTACGAGTTCCTGGACAGGCTGATCAATGTCGCTATGCCGCGTATCCGCGATTTTCGCGGCGTGCGCGTGAATTCTTTCGATGCCGCCGGGAATTATACGATGGGGTTGACGGAACAGGGCATTTTCCCGGAGATAGAGGTTGACAGGGTAACCAGGGCTCAGGGGATGGATATAACTTTCGTGATCAAAGGTTCGGCGTCGCATGAACAGTCCAAGTCACTGTTAAAGTTGTTTGGGATGCCGTTTAAGGTATCGACTAAAGAAGGAGCATAGGAGCAGATGGCGAAGAATTCTCAGTTAGCCAGATGGAAACGCACCCCGAAGTTTTCCACGCAGAAGTATAACCGCTGCAATATATGCGGCAGGTCGGGAGGATTTCTCAAGAGGTTTGAACTCTGCCGTATTTGTTTCAGAGAGCTTGCCTGGAGGGGATTGATCCCCGGAGTAAAAAAAGCGAGTTGGTAAAGCTTGTGTTGGTAATTTAAGGAGAGAAAATGTCAAGAACCGATTTGATAGCTGATGCGTTCACGATCGTCCGCAACGCGATAATGACGGGTAAAGAGAAAGTCGACATCCCCGCTTCCAATATGCTGAAAAGTATTTTCGGTATTTTGAAGGCCGAACAGTACATTGAAGAGTTCAAGGTGATCGAGGATAACAAGCAGGGCGTTCTGCGCGTTTACCTTAAATACGAGCACGGACTGCCGGCGATAAGGAATATTTCGCGTGTTTCCTCTCCGGGCAAAAAAACTTACGTCGGGGTAAGCGAGATCCCGCAGGTCCTGAGGGGAAAAGGTATCGCCATATTGTCCACTTCCAAAGGCCTGATGACCAATATACAGGCTAAAGAGCAGGGGATCGGGGGAGAAGTAGTAGGATATATTTGGTAATCCAGGCAACCGCAACATAACCGGAAAACTTACGGAATATAATATGTCTAGAATAGGAAGAAAACCCATAGCCGTTCCCAAAGAAGTAAAAGTAGAGATCCAAGGGCAGTTGGTGAAAGTCACCGGGCCGAAAGGCTGCCTGGAACTGAAGATGGCCGGTACTATCTTCGTGGAGCAGAAGGAAGGCCAATTGCTGCTATGCAGGAAGAACGAAACTAAGCCGGAGAAGTCTCTGCACGGGCTTTACCGGGCCCTTATAGTGAACAATATTAAGGGAGTACTCGAAGGGTATTCAAAGGAGCTGGAGATCATAGGAATGGGGTTCAAGGCGCAGGTGCAGGGCAACAAGCTGAATATGAACCTGGGATTCTCCCATCCGGTGAATATCGCTATTCCCGAGGGTATAAAGGTTGAAGCTCCCAAACCTACCAGTTTGATAATTAAAGGGATCGATAAGGAACAGGTGGGCAAGTTGGCTTCGGAGATCAGGGCCGTATATCCTCCCGAGCCTTATAAAGGCAAAGGCATCCGGTATGTCGGAGAACAAGTGAAGAAGAAACTGGGAAAAGCCCAAGCGGGCAGTAAATAAGGGAGTAATTCTTTAAAATGGAAAACAAAAACGAACTGCGCAGGATAAAAAGGCATAAGCGTATAGTTGTGAAAATGACCGGTACGACGGAAAGGCCGCGCGTCGTCGTGCACCGCAGTTTGAAGAATTTTTCGGCCCAGGCGGTGGACGATGTGGGGAAGAAAGTTATGTTTTCCCTTTCTACTTTGGATAAGCAGGTTAAGGCGAAGTTACCCCGTGCCGGTAATATCAAGGCGGCGGAATATCTCGGCGAAGCTTTCGCCGGCCGCGCCAAAAGCAAAGGGGTTTCCAGCATCGTATTCGACCGCGCCGGGTATCTTTATCACGGGCGGATCAAGGCTTTCGCGGAAAGCCTGAGAAAAGGGGGATTGGTATTTTAAATGCGTGAACTTAATATTGAAACTCAGCCGGAACTTGTAGAGAAAGTGATCAGCATAAACAGGGTAACGAAAGTTACCAAGGGCGGTAAAAAGATGGCGTTCAGCGCCTTGGTCGTCGTCGGGGACACAAAAGGCAAAGTGGGTTTTGCGATGGGCAAGGCCAATGAAGTAGCCGATAGTATACGCAAAGCGCTCGCCAAGGCTAAGAAATCCCTGGTCGCCGTTTCTCTGTCCGGCAATACCATCACGCATGAGATCGTCGGGGAGTTCGGCGCGGCGAAGGTGCTTCTGAAGCCCGCTTCCGAAGGGACCGGCGTAATCGCTTCCGGCCCGGTCAGGGCGGTCTGTGAATCCGCGGGGATAAAGGATATTCTCACCAAATCCCTGAAAAGCAATAATCCCATCAATGTCATAAAAGCCACCGTTTCGGGGCTAAAACAACTAAAGGCATAACAATGGCTATTAATACTAAGATTGATGAACAACGCGCCACATTCGGTCTGCATAATATGGTAGTGCCGCGCGGAGCGCATAAGCCGAAGAAATTGCTCGGCAGGGGATCCGGTTCCGGGCACGGCAAAACTTCCACCCGCGGCAGTAAAGGACAGACTTCCAGGGCCGGCCGGGATTTCTACGCCGGTTTTGAAGGCGGACAGACGCCGATGATCAGAAGGATGCCTAAACGCGGTTTCAACAACCGCAGGCCGGTAGAGGTTCAGATCGTAAGTCTCGGCATGCTTTTCAAGCTGGACGACCAGACCATCACCCCGGACATAATGGCTAAAAAGGGGCTAATAAAAAAGACCACACTGTGCGTGAAGGTGCTTTCCGAAGGAGACGTCAGGAAAGCCGTTACCATCAGGGCCCACGCTTTCTCAAAACAGGCTATTGAGAAAATAGAAAAGGCCGGTTCCAAAGCGGAGATAATAGAAGATGTTTAAGGCGTTGGCCAACGCGTTCAAAATACCCGATCTAAAAAGGCGTTTGATCGTTACTTGTGTATTGTTGGCCGTTTACCGCGTGGGATGTTACGTTCCTACTCCCGGCATCGACGCGGCTGCGCTGGCCGGGTTTTTTAATTCCATGGCCAAGACGCAGGGCGGAACGCTCTTTGGCATAATCAATATGTTTTCCGGCGGTGCCATGGAGAAGCTCACTATTTTCGCCCTCGGGATAATGCCGTATATTTCCTCCTCGATCATTCTGCAGCTGCTGACGGCTGTCATCCCCAGTCTGGAGAAATTAGCTAAAGAAGGCAAGGCCGGATACGAGAAGATCAATCAGCTTACGCGTTACGGCACGGTACTGCTGGCAGTGATCCAGTCTTATTTCATTTCCCTCTGGCTTGAGAATATAGGCGGCGCCGCGGATGCCCCGCAGGAGCTTGCCAGGATCGTTATGCATCCGGGCTGGGGATTCAGGATATTGACGGTATTGACCTTGACCACAGGCACCATTTTTATCATGTGGCTGGGCGAGCAGATACAGGAGCGCGGTATCGGCAACGGGATCTCGTTGGTGATCACGGCCGGTATCATCTCGCGTATACCCACGGCGTTGCAGCAATTGTTCGTGCTATTGTCGCCTTTCGCGCCTTCACGCAGGCAAATACAGCCGTTCACGTTGTTGATCATGGCTGCGCTTTTGGTAAGCGTGGTCTTCGCGGTCATACTCGTCACTCAGGGGCAGCGCCGCATACCGGTGCAATACGCGCGGCGGGTGGTGGGCAGGAAAATATACGGCGGGCAAAGCACGTACATCCCGTTGAAGGTGGATATGTCCGGCGTCATCGCCATTATTTTCGCGCAGTCGATAATCCTTTTTCCGGCGACGCTCGCGTCTTTCATATCTAATCCGGGTTTTCAAAGGCTGGCGCACGGCCTTATGCGCGGGCAGCTGCTTTACACTTCGATATACGCGTTGTTGATCATGTTCTTTTGTTTTTTTTATAATACTATCGTGTTCAATTCCGCGGATTTGGCGGAGAATATGAAGAAGTACGGCGGGTTTATCCCCGGTATCCGTCCCGGAACGGCCACGGTGCAGTTCCTGGATTACGTGTTGTTGCGTATTACTTTCGCGGGGGCTACGTTCATAGCTATCGTGGCTATTTTTCCTGATCTTATTATGGCTTGGCTTAAAGTTCCGTATCTTGTGGCCTCATTCTTCGGCGGCACCGGTATCCTGATTATCGTGGGGGTAATGCTGGATACGGTCAAACAAATCGAATCGCATTTGATAATGCACCATTACGACGGGTTTATCAAAAGCGGGCGCATAAAAGGAAGAAGATAATAATGAATATTGTCCTGTTGGGGCCTCCGGGAGCGGGAAAAGGAACACAAGCGAAAAGGCTTGGCGAGCGTCTGGGCGTACCGCATATCTCCACCGGTGATCTGCTGCGGAAGAACGTTACCGACGGCACGGAACTGGGCCGGGAAGCGAAGTCTTATATGGACAAGGGGCTGCTGGTCCCGGATGATCTGGTTACCAGGATGCTCACAAAGCGTTTTGAGGAAAAGGATGTGCGCGCCGGTTTTATCCTGGACGGCTATCCCAGGAATACCGCGCAGGCCGTGAACTTGGACGGTATTCTTTCCTGTCCCGGGCTGTCGATAGATATGGCTGTTTATCTCGATACCAGGGAAGAAGTGATCGTGCAGAGGCTTTCCGGCAGATTGGTATGCAGTAAGTGCGGGGCCAATTATCACGCGACCAATATGCCGCCTGAGAAGGCGATGATCTGCGACAGCTGTTCGGCTCCGCTTTATCAGCGTGCCGACGATAAGGAAGAAACCATCAGGCGCAGGCTCGAAGTTTATAATAAAGAATCCGCTCCGGTCATAGATTACTACGCCGGAAAAGGTATTCTCAGCCGTTTGGCGGCCGACGGGGAAGCCTTAGCCGTCCTTGATGAGATCATAGACCTGGTTAAAAAAAACAATGATCCCCTTAAAGTCGAAAAATGACTTGGAAATGCTTCGGGAATCCGGGAGGATCCTTTCGGAGATCCTCGGTGAACTGGAAAAGTCGGTGGCTCCGGGGATAACCACGGCCGAGATCGACAGGTTGGCGGAAGATTTGATATTGCGCAGGAAAGTGTTGCCGGCTTTTAAAGGTTATCGGGGCTTTCCGGCTGCCGCCTGCGTATCGGTCAACGAAGAGATAGTGCACGGCATTCCCGGTAAAAGGACGATAGAAGACGGGGATAACGTCAGTATCGACGTGGGCGTGAATTTTCGCGGTTTTTTCTCCGACGCAGCGATCACGGTCATCGCCGGAAACCCTTTGCCGGATATGGCGCGCCTGGTGGAAGTTACGCGTCTGGCTTTGTTGGAAGGGATAAGCAGGACTGTGGTCGATAACCGGCTCGGGGATGTTTCTCACGCTATACAAAGATTCGTGGAGAGTAACGGTTTCTCCGTGGTAAGGCAATTTGTCGGGCACGGCATAGGGCTCCAGTTACATGAAGAACCGGAGGTGCCTAATTTCGGCATTCCCGGCAGGGGGCCGTTGCTTAAAGAGGGCATGGTTCTGGCCATAGAGCCGATGGTAAATATGGGCACATGGCAGTCCGAGATACTCGAGAACGGATGGACCGCAGTTACTGGGGACGGGTTACCTTCAGCGCATTTTGAGCATACTGTGGCGGTAACCGAGAAAGGTCCGGAAATTCTGACCGGCAGGGGGGGACGTAGATAATGCCTAAGGAAGATCTTGTTGAAACGGAAGGAACGGTGCAGGAAGCGCTGCCGAACGCCATGTTCAGGGTTCAACTGGATAATGGGCATCTGGTCCTCGCTCACGTATCCGGAAAAATGCGTATGCATTTTATCCGCATTCTTCCGGGGGATAAAGTGAAATTAGAACTTTCCCCGTATGATCTGAGCAGAGGGCGTATAACTTTCAGGTCCAAATAACATTGTAGCGCGAAGAGATCGCTTCACGGCAAAGAAGAAACCGGAAAAGGCCGTTAAGGTGAGGAATAAACGCTTGAAGAGGGGGTTTTAAGTGAAAGTCAAGTCATCTATCAAGAAGATTTGCGATAAATGCAAGATTATAAAAAGACGGGGCGTTGTCAGGGTATTGTGTTCCAATTCAAAGCATAAGCAGCGCCAGGGTTAGTGCCGTTTCGGCCGCACGCGGCTTTTATGAAAGGAGAACGGAAGTGCCAAGGATAATAGGCGTAGATATTCCAAAGGAAAAAAGAATAGATGTTTCTCTGACGTATCTTTACGGAGTCGGTCTGTTTCTGGCCAAGAGAATCCTCAGTGAAGTCGGTATCAGCCCGGAAAAGAGGGCTAAAGATCTGAATGAAGAAGAGATATCGCGCATTACAAATGCGCTGCAGAAAAGTTCTTATAAGATCGAAGGTGACCTTAGGCGCGATATTTCCCAGAATATCAAGAGATTGATGGATATCGGCAGTTGGAGGGGGATGCGTCATAAGAAAGGATTACCGGTCCGTGGACAGCGTACAAAGACCAATGCCAGGACGAGGAAAGGCCCCAAGAAGGGCAGCGGTATGGTCATAAAGAAACCGGAATCTGCCAAGTCCGGCGGTAAATAAAACGAACGAGGAGGATGCAGCATTATGTCTACGAGGGATAAGGCGAAGAAAAAGAAGGCCGCCAAAGGCATTACTGCCGGTATTGCCCATATTCAGGCAAGCTTTAACAACACCGTGGTGACCATAACCGACAGGCAGGGAAACGCGCTTGTTTGGTCCACGCCGGGCGTTGTGGGATACTCAGGTTCTAAGAAGGCGACTCCTTTCGCCGCTCAGGTTGCGGCGGCGGACGCGGCGAGGAAGGCAAAAGAAATAGGCATAAAAGAAGTGGAAGTGCTGGTAAAAGGCCCGGGATTCGGGCGGGAATCAGCCATCAGGGCGCTGCAGGCGGGGGGCCTGACGGTCACGTCTATCAAGGATGTGACTCCGATGCCTCATAACGGTTGCCGTCCGAAAAAACAGCGCCGAGTATAAGCGGCTTTTTTAACGCCCCATAAGCGGGCAGATTCGCGAGGAGAAATTTCAGATGGCAAGGTATACTGGAGCTACATGCAGGTTATGCAGAAGAGAGGGAGAAAAACTTTTCCTGAAAGGGACGAAGTGCAATTCCCCCAAATGCACGCTTACGAAAAGGGCTTACGCGCCGGGCGACCACGGCCAAGGCAGGATCAAGCTTTCCAACTACGGCGTACAGCTGCGGGAGAAGCAGAAGGTCAAGAGGATCTACGGTATGATGGAGGGGCAGTTCAGGAAATATTTCGAGCAGGCCTCGATGGTTAAGGGTGTTACCGGTAAGGTCCTTTTGCAGCAGCTTGAACGCAGGCTCGACAATGTTATTTTCAGGCTCGGGCTCGCGGTATCGAGGGCGCAGGCCAGACAGGTAGTCAGGCACAACTTTATCTGGATAGACGGGACCAGGGTCAATATCCCTTCTTACCAGGTGAGCAAGGACGAAGTCATAAAGATCAAGGCCTCGGAGAAAGCACTGAATAAGCTTAAGGAAAATATAGAGGCTTCCAAAGACAGAAGTGTTCCCACATGGCTGGAATTCAATCAGCAGGAGATGACGGCGCGCGTGACGCGTCTGCCTGAGAAAGAGGATATTCAGGCGACCATAAAGGAACAACTTATAGTAGAGTTGTATTCCAAATAGTATTCTATGGTAAGACCGCGCGGGCAGGCGATGCGCGGTCTTACGGTTAACGTCGCAAAGGAGCGAGCGAAATGGGCATAAAATGGAAAGATTTTCAGTTACCGAAACGTTTGGAGTGTGATGAGACGACTTATACGAGCACTTACGGGAAGTTCAGTGCCGCGCCTTTTGAAAGAGGCTACGGGGTAACGCTGGGTAACTCATTGCGAAGGGTCCTTCTTTCTTCCATAGAGGGAAGCGCCATAACTTCCGTGAAGATCAACGGCGTGAACCACGAATTTGCCGCTCTCCCCGGCGTGCTGGAAGACGTGACGGAGATCATCCTTAACCTGAAGACCGTTGTTTTGAATTCGCATTCCAACATCCCAAAGACGATCTACATCAAGAAAGACACCAAGGGCCCGGTCACGGCCGGGGATATCCAGACCGATGAAACGATCGATGTGGTCAATCCCGACCTGCACATCGCGACCCTGACCAAGGATATAAAATTCGAGGCGGAACTTGAAGTCGGGCGCGGCCGCGGTTATGTGCCGGCGGAAATAAACAAAAAAGAGGACCAGACTATCGGCGTAGTCCCGATAGACTCCATATTTACCCCGGTCAAAAAGGTGAATTTCTACGTTGAGAATACCCGCGTGGGCCAGAAAACCGATTATGACAAGCTGGTGCTCGAGATAACCACCAACGGTTCCATTTCTCCCAAGGACGCTTTGCTTTACGCTTCCAATATCCTGCAAAGGCACCTGGACATATTCGTGAGTTTCGGACAACTGCCCGAGGATGTCGAAGAGGATGAGCCGGAGATGACCAAGGAAGAGGTTTCTCTTTACGAGAAATTGAGACTGCCGATCTCCGAACTTGAGTTGTCCGTGCGCAGTTCGAATTGCCTCAGGGAAGCGAATATTAAGGCTATAGCCGATCTTGTGAAGAGGTCGGAGGACGATATGCTTGGGTTCAAGAATTTCGGTAAAAAGTCTCTTACCGAGATCAAAGAACTGCTTGCCGGGATGGGGCTGAGCCTGGGTATGCCGGTCGACCCGAAGAAACTCAAGAAAGCGTCATAATTGACCAACACTTCCGCGGAAGCCCTTAAAGAGGGCCCGCGTTACATTTAAGGGGAAGCAAATGAGACATAAAGTAAGAAAAGGCCATTTGAACAGATTTACCAGCTGGAGGAAGGCGACCGTCTCCAGCACCATCCGCAATCTGATAAACTGCGGCAGGATAAAGACCACCAAAGCTATTGCCGCGGCAGTCAGGCCTGAAGCGGAGAAGATGGTTACTCTTGCAAAACAGAATACCCTGGCTGCCAAACGGCGCGCTTACCGGGTCCTGTGCTGTCATGAACTTGTTTCCCGGTTGTTCGGGGAGATAGGCCCGCTTTTTAAGGATGTGCCGGGCGGGTATTGCCGTATTCTTAAGCTCGGGAACAGGCGCGGCGATAACGCCGAAGTGGTGCTGTTGGAATTCACCCGTCTCCCTAAAGGCAAGGAAAAACCGGCCGTCAAACACTCCGCCGTCAAGAAAGAAGCTTTGGTTATCGACGCGGAAGCGGTAAAAGAGGAATCCGCCGGCGTTGCCCAGCCTAAACCGCAAAGAAAGACCAGGCAGTATCCTCCGGAAGACCATAAGTCCGGTAAGAAATTCTTAGGCGGTATCAAGGGTATATTCAATAAGAAAGATAAACCTACTCCGTAAGACGGAAGCAGGCTGTCCGTTCTTCCGCCGGTAGATGATACCCCGGCGCCCAGTGAGGCTCTTACTATGCGCATAGACACCCGGATCGCCGAACGACTGAAGAAAATAAAGCC
>JBAZGW010000028.1:0-16454 GCA_041652635.1 Candidatus Omnitrophota bacterium
CTTATAAGAATACTCACGGTATTGCGTATGATACTGCGCGTAAGGATTTATTGTTTCTTGCTTCAAAGGGGTTCTTGAGAATGGAGAAAGAAGGTAAAAAGCTGTTATTGTTTTTTTCAACAGGTAAAACAATTGAGAAGTTACGTAGTAAATAAATAGTTTTTTTTGTGCCCAAAACGCGCCCATCTAAGTGAAAAACATCGGGTAACAACGGAAAGAATCGGGAAACATCCAGACTGGTTAATTCATTGGTAATAAAAGCATTGCATATATAATGCTATATAACACAGAGGGTTAGGGAAATATGTTTAATCGTCTCCCTCCCTCGGCACCACTGTAAGATTAGGAGCCTTATAATAGAGGCTCTTTTTTTTGTTTGTATTTCAGGATAACACACTACATCCCGCATCTTCATTGTTTGCATCCCCGTTAACAAAACCGCTTCGTTGATTTCGTAGAAATCAACTCGCAGTTAACGGGGTTAATTCCGGCAGGTAAGTTATGTGCACTACGTTTCATAACTTGCGCCGTCATTAAGGGGACACTTCTGACGTAACCTCTTTATGCCGCAATGGGAAAGGCGGACCCGGTCCCGTTTTACCCTAATTCCTTTAGCTGAGTTGGATAATGAATGGAAGCAAATTCGGGGAATAGTGGAGAGGGGGGATATTCCTTCCGGAGAGAGGATAAAGGAATATGTTTTATCCTGTTGTCAGAGAGGGGATATTTCCGCAGACGTGGAGAAAGTTCTCGTCTGTATTTCCGATATCCTGCGGTTGGAAGAGGATTACGCGTTAGCCTGCGAATCGGGGTTTGTCCAGCTTCTCTGCGCGCTTGAATCGGATAAGCCTGCGCAGGAATTACAAATTGCTTTGAGTGCGGTATCGTTTGAATATCAGTAGCATTTAATTCGGGGATATGTTTAGATAAAAACAGAACCCCCGCTGCGTCAGCAGCGGGGGTTCTGTACAGCGCGATATGATGTGGAATGATTATGCGGTAGCTGTTGCTTTGCTGACGTTGGAAGCCTGCTCGCCTTTAGGGCCTTGAGTTACTTCGAAATCAACGTCTTGCCCCTCTTCCAGGCTTTTGTAGCCGTCGCCGGTGATTGCGCTGTAGTGGACGAATACGTCTTTACCGTTTTCCCCAGTGATGAATCCGTAACCCTTCTGATTGCTGAACCACTTTACTTTACCTTTTGCCATTGCCGCTTTTCCCCTCCTTTTAAAAAAAATCCGTAAAGCACAGTCCATTACTTGCTTTACGGGTTTTTCTGATTGTCGCGCACAACTTTCTCCTTCTGTATTCGAATTACAAAATAAATATATCATCACAAAAGAATTTGTCAATAGTTTTATGGGACTTTTTATTGCGAAGAGTTGTATTTCTGTTATAATAACACTTTCTGGAGGAGATATGATAGAGAGATACAGTTTGCCGGAAATGTCGGCTGTCTGGAAAGACGAATTCAAATTCCGCACTATGCTGGAGATCGAACTGCTTGCCGCCGAGGCGTTCGCCAGGCAGGGCAGTATACCGTCCGCCGCGGCCGCCAGGATGCGCAGGAAGGCCTGTTTTGATCTCGAAGAAATAAAAAAGATAGAAGAGAGCACTAATCACGACATTGTGGCTTTCGTGACCAATGTATCCGCTTCCATCGGCGCGGACGCGCAGTATTTTCACGCGGGCCTGACTTCTTCCGATCTGTTGGACACCACTCTCGGCGTGCAGTTGAAATTTGCCTCCGCGATACTGTCCCGCGGGCTTGAGAAACTTCTTGTTTCAATAAAACGCAGGGCTTTGCAGCACAAGCGTACCGTTTGCATCGGCCGCACGCACGGCGTGCACGCCGAACCGGTGACCTTCGGCTTGAAATTGGCTGTCTGGTATGAAGAGACTAAACGCAATATTGCGCGCCTGAAGCCGGCTTCGAAAGAAGCGGCGCAGGGCAAGTTATCCGGCGCGGTAGGCACTTATTCCAATATAGATCCCGGGGTGGAGTTGTTCGTCTGCCGTAAACTGGGGCTTTCGCCGGCTTCTATCTCCACTCAGATAATCCAGAGGGACGTTTACGCGAATTATCTCTGTGTTCTGGCTTTGATCGGGAGCAGCCTGGAAAAGTTCGCGATGGAGATCAGGCATTTGCAGAAGACGGAAGTGTTGGAGGCGGAGGAACCTTTCGGCAAAGGGCAGAAGGGGTCTTCGGCAATGCCTCATAAGCGGAATCCGGTGATCTGCGAACGTATCTGCGGATTGAGCCGGCTTTTACGCGGCAACGCCCAGGTAGCTTTGGAGAATATCTCTTTATGGCACGAACGCGATATCAGCCATTCTTCCAATGAAAGGGTCATCATTCCCGATTCGACGATCGTCCTGGATTATATGCTGAATAAATTCACTGCCGTGGTGGACGGGTTGAATGTTTACCCGGCAAGAATGCTGGAGAATCTGGACAGGACCGGCGGGCTCATCTTTTCGCAAAGGGTCCTGCTGGAACTGATGGAGAAGGAATTGCCCCGGCCGAAAGCTTATGATATGGTGCAGAGGTGCGCGATGCGCACCTGGAAGGGGGAAGGTAAATTCCTCGCTAATCTGATGGATGATAAGGAAGTGTCGTCTTATCTATCGAAGAAAGAACTTGAGCGTATTTTCGACCTGGATCATTACCTGCGTAACGTGGACACTATCTTTAAACGTACAATAGAGAAGAAGATTAGTTAGTCGTATGTTGAAGGGGGCTGTTTTGACGGATTCTTCGGCACGCGGCCTCAGAATGACGAGTCTAAAATCTTTTCAACAGGTTGTTAGTTGTTTACGGTAGAATAAACCGCCGCAAAGTTTTGCCCGCCGCAATATCGCGCGGATAAAAATAACGCCTTAAAATGACTTACCGTATCGAGGTACTGGACAAGCCGGGATTGTTCGACGCCGTCGGAGAGGGGATCGCCAGGGATATCGCCGACCTGGGGATAGAAGGCGTCTCCGGAGTGCGTTACACCCGGATATATCTTATCGAAGGAGCCATTTCCCGCGCCGACGCCGAATTGATCTGCCGGGAATTGCTGGCCGACCCTGTTTCCCAGGATTATTTGCTTTACGACGCCGCTTCTTTCACGTCCGCGGCACCCGTTAACGGGGTCAATATTGAAGTTTCCTATAACCCGGGCGTGATGGACCCTGTGGAAGAATCCGTAAAAAAAGGCATACGCGACCTGGGCATAGCCGGTGTCTCTTCCGTCAAGACCGCCGGAAAATACGGAATAGAAGGGCGGATCAGTTCCGAACAGGCGGATTCCATCGCGGAGAAACTGCTTTATAACAAGTTGATCCAGCACGTCGTCAGGCCGGGCGCGCGTTCGTCGCATCCTCCCACCGAATATAATTTCAAACTTTCGCGTATTGATCTGCTCGGCGCCTCCGACGCGGAACTGCGCGGGATCAGTTCGCGGGGTCAGCTTTTTCTTAATTTAGAAGAGATGCGTTCCATAAAGGCTTATTTCTCAGCGCTCGGCCGTAACCCCACCGATTGCGAACTGGAGACCGTTGCTCAGACTTGGTCCGAGCATTGCGCGCACAAGACTTTCCGCGGCAGGATACAATATTCCGAATCGCTTCCCCGCGCTTACAGCGGCAGGGTCGGGAAGCGGATGATCAAGAACCTGCTAAAATCCACGATAATGAAAGTGACCCGGGAACTGCGCAAACCGTGGTGCGTCTCGGTTTTTGAGGATAATTCCGGGATCATCAAGTTCGAGGGGAAGAACAATATTTGTTTCAAGGTGGAGACGCATAATCATCCTTCGGCGCTTGAGCCGTTCGGCGGCGCCAACACCGGCATAGGCGGCGTGATCCGCGATTGCCTCGGCACCGGGCTCGGCGCCAGGCCGGTTTTTAACACCGACATTTTTTGTTTCGGCCCGCCCGACTATCCATTCGACAAACTTCCCTCCGGCACTCTGCATCCTAAACGGGTAATGAAGGGGGTGGTTTCAGGGGTCAGGGATTACGGGAATAAAATGGGCATTCCCACCGTCAACGGCGCCGTTCTTTTCGATGAGGGTTTTATTTGCAATCCGCTTGTTTATTGCGGCACCGCCGGGATGATCCCGCAGGATAAATGTTTCAAAAAGGTGAAGAAGGGTGATCTGATAGTGGTCGCCGGAGGCCGGACCGGCAGGGACGGTATTCACGGAGCGACGTTCTCTTCCGGGGAATTGACCGAGGAATCGGAGACGATCTCCAGCGGCGCGGTGCAGATCGGCAATCCTATCGAAGAAAAGAAATTGGCCGATACTTTAATGCAGGCCCGCGACAGGAACCTTTACCGTTCCGTTACCGATTGCGGTGCAGGCGGCCTTTCCAGCGCGGTGGGGGAAATGGGCTCTGAACTTGGCGCCAGAGTCGATCTGGATAAAGTGCCTTTGAAATATAGCGGGTTGTCCTACAGCGAGATCTGGATCTCCGAATCGCAGGAGCGTATGGTGCTGGCGGCGGACAGGAAGAAAGCGCCGGAGTTGATCGCGCTTTTCGCTTCGGAGAATGTCGAGGCCGCGGTCATCGGAGAATTCACCGGCAGCGGCAGGCTGGAACTTTATTACCGCGGGCAGCTTACCGCCGACCTGGATATGAAATTTATGCATGACGGCAGGCCGGACATAGAGAAGAAAGCCGTATTTAAATTACCCGCGCATAAGGAAACGGGGAATACGTGCCCGGGTGATCAGGGGCCGGCATTGAAAAAGATGCTTTCCGCTTATGATGTCTGTTCCAAGGAATGGATAATCAGGCAGTATGACCACGAGGTCCAGGGAGGTTCCGCGGGTAAGCCTTTGGCCGGTAAAGCCTGCGACGGCCCGGCGGACGCCGCGGTGGTCAGGCCGTTGATGTCTTCCCGGAAAGCGGCGGTCGTTTCCAACGGGATAAATTTCCGTTTCGGCAGGATAGACCCTTATTGGATGGCCGCTTCCTGCATAGACGAAGCCTTACGGCAGGTCGTTGCCTGCGGCGGTTCTGTTGAGCGGACGGCATTACTGGATAATTTCTGCTGGGGCAATCCGGATAAGCCGGACAGGCTGGGAGGGCTGGTCAGGGCTTCTTACGGCTGTTATTACGCCGCGAAATCCTACGGCGTGCCTTTTATCTCCGGCAAGGACAGCCTGTATAACGAATATATGTGCGACGGTAAGTCCAGGGCCATACCCGGCACGTTGTTGATCTCGGCGATCAGCGTACTGGATGACGTTTCCAAGACGGTTTCTATGTATGCCAAAGCGGCGGGGAATTTTATTTACGTTGTCGGGTTGACCAGGGACGAAATGGGAGGGTCGCTTTATTATTCGCAGTTGGGATTGACCGGTTCCAGCGTGCCTAAAATCTATCCGGCGCGGTCGATGAAGATATTCGCGGCATTGAGCCGGCTCGCCGCAGCCGGGGCAATACGCTCTATGCATGATTGCTCCGAGGGCGGGCTGGGAGTCGCCGCGGCGGAGATGGCTTTCGCAGGCGGGCTGGGTATGGAGATATCCCTGGAGGATGTCCCTTATAAAAGTTCCGATAAGAAACGCCGCAGGAACGATTTTATCCTGTTTTCCGAGTCGAATTCCCGTTTTGTCGTGGAGGTCTCTCAGTCGAAGAGAGCGGTTTTCGAAAAAGGGTTGAAAGGGCTGCCAGCGGCCCTTATCGGCAGGCTGGAGGAACACGGGCAGTTTATCGCGCGCGGGATCGGCGGGAAGGTCTGTCTGCGCGAGAATATAGCGGAACTTAAGGAAACCTGGCAAAAACCCCTGAGGTGGTAGAATGGCGCGGAAACCTGACTGTAATTTCGTGAAAGAAGATCCCTGGCGGGTATTCCGCATTATGTCGGAGTTCGTCGAGGGATTCGAGATCCTCAGTTCTCTGGGAAAAGCGGTCTCCATTTTCGGCTCCAGCCGGACCAGCCCGCAGGACAAATATTATAAACTGGCGGAAGAAACGGCTTATTTACTGGCCAGATCCGGTTTCGCGGTGATCACCGGCAGCGGCGGCGGGATAATGGAGGCGGCTAATAAGGGTGCGCGCAGGGCTAAGGGGAAGTCCGTAGGCTTGAATATACAGATACCTTCCGAACAGAAAGCCAATAAGTATATCGACACATTACTGGAATTCCATTATTTTTTCGTGCGCAAGGTAATGTTCGTTAAGTATGCCAGCGCTTTTGTGATAATGCCCGGCGGTTACGGCACTTTGGATGAATTCTTTGAAGCGGTGACGCTTATTCAGACCGGGCGCATACCCAAGTTCCCCGTGGTGCTTTTCGGGCGCGCTTACTGGCAGGGACTCTTGGAGTGGCTTAAGGATACGGTAGTCGCCAAGGGGAGTGTCGATAGGCGCGAATTGGATATTTTTAAGATAGCGGATACCCCGTCTCAGGCGGCCCGTATTATCAAGGATTTCTACCGCAAAGGCGCAGCGGGGTGTTCCCGCATTATGAACGGCATATAGGATTAAGGATAAACGATGAGAAAACCCAGGGTTTGCATACTCAGGACAGCCGGGACGAATTGCGACGCGGAGACGGCTTTCGCTTTTGAACTGGCCGGCGCGCGAGCCGAGATGGCGCACGTGAACACGCTGGTGGAGGGAAAGCGCACCCTGGACTTTTATCATATTCTGGCTTTGCCGGGAGGGTTTTCTTACGGGGACGATATCGCTGCCGGCAAGGTCCTCGCTAATGAGCTGCGCTGTAAATTGAGGGAGAGTGTGGAGAGATTCATCGCGGCCGGCAAATTAGTCATCGGTATATGCAACGGCTTTCAGATACTGGTCAAAAGCGGGCTGCTGCCGGGGAACGCGCAGTGGAAGCAGGAAGCCAGCCTGGTGATAAACGATTCCGGTAAGTTCGAAGCGCGCTGGGTGCACCTGCGCGCCGGCGGGGGTGGGATGCCGGAGTCGGTCTGCGTCTGGACCAAAGGCATAGAAAAGATCATTTATCTTCCCGTGGCTCACGGAGAAGGAAAATTTATGGCCGTCGGCGCGGCTTCTTTGCGTTCTATCCTGGATAAAAGGCAGGTGGCGGTCACTTATTGCAATGAAGACGGTTCTACCGCGGTTTACCCGGCCAATCCCAACGGTTCACAGGCGGATATCGCCGGGATCTGCGACGAGACCGGAAGGATATTCGGGTTGATGCCGCACCCGGAGCGGCACGTGCAGGCCACGCAGCATCCGCGTCCCGGGACGGCGGGCAAGACGAATGAACCGGACGGGATCTCAATTTTCAAGAACGGAGTGCGCTATGCGCAAAGAATGCTTTGACGATTCTCCCAGGGAATTCTGCGGGTTGTTCGGCATTTTCGGCCATAAGCAGGCGTCTTGGCTGACTTATATGGGGCTTTATGCCCTGCAGCACCGCGGCCAGGAGTCCTGCGGTATCGTTACCGCCGCCGACGGCCGGCTCTCCCTGCATAAAGGTATGGGGCTGGTCAGCGATGTCTTTACCCCGGATGTCTTTCATCATTTGAAAGGCAATTGCGCGGTCGGGCACGTGCGTTATTCGACTACCGGCTCCAGCGTGTTGAAGAACGCCCAGCCTTTGCTGATAGACTATGCCAAAGGCACTGTCTGTATCGCCCATAACGGCAACCTGGTGAATTCCCTCGAACTGCGCAAGTACCTGGAAAAGAGGGGTTCTATTTTCCAGACCACGACGGATTCGGAGATCATCATACAACTTATGGCGCGGGCGCAGAGCGGCGACTTCACCGAGAGCCTGGTTTACGCGCTGCGCAGGATAAAAGGCGCGTATTCGCTTCTTTTGATGAACAAGGATTCTCTGGTCGGGGTGCGCGACCCGCTCGGCTTCAGGCCTCTTTCCCTCGGGAAAGTCGGCAGTGCCTGGTGCCTGGCCTCGGAGACCTGCGCTTTCGATCTCGTCGGCGCCAGGTTCGTGCGGGAACTGGAGCCGGGGGAGATCGTGATCATAGATAAGAACGGCTTCCGGTCGGTGCGGCCTTCGCACCTGCACCATACCAAAAAATACGCTTTCTGCACTTTCGAGCATGTTTATTTTTCCAGGCCGGATTCCACGGTGTTCTCCGATAATGTGCATTTAGTCAGGCGGAAACTCGGCGAGCGGCTGGCCGCGGAATACCCGGTAAAGGCCGATCTGGTCATTCCCGTGCCCGATTCCGGTTATTCGGCGGCGATGGGATACGCTTCCGCTTCCGGCATCCCACTGGAAATGGGGATAATCAGGAACCATTACGTGGGCAGGACGTTCATCCAGCCCGCGCAGGATTCCAGAGAGATGGGGGTCAAGGTTAAATTCAACCTGCTCAAGACCGTTCTGCGCGGCAAGAAAGTGGTGATCGTGGACGACTCCATTGTCAGGGGCACCACTTCCCGCATCCGCGTGCGCAACCTGCGCCAGGCCGGGGTCAAGGAAGTGCATATGATGATCTCCTGCCCGCCGCACAGGTTCCCGTGTTTTTACGGCATAGATTTCAACCGTCCCAGCGAACTGATCGCCAATAAATACCAGTCCCTGGACCAGGTGAGAAAGTTCCTGGAGGTGGATACCCTCGGTTATCTTAGTCTGCCGGGTATGCTGGGATGTCTAAGGAACCCCGCCGGTTATTACTGTACCGCCTGCTGGAGCGGCAAGTATCCTCTGCCGGTGGAAAAGACGGCGGGAAAGTTGTCGATAGAGCGGCATTGCTGCGGACAGGGCGGATTGTAAGGAGAGATAAAGATTATGAGAAAAGTTACTTATAAGCAGGCGGGCGTGGATATAGATAAAGCGTCGGTTTTTAAGGGGAAGATAAAATCCTTGGTCAGGCGTTCTTTCCGTCCGGAGGTCATCGCCGACATCGGCGGGTTCGGCAGCCTTTTTAAGCTGGGTAAGGATAAATTCCGCGAACCGGTGCTGGTCTCTTCGGCGGACGGAGTGGGCACTAAACTTAAAATAGCGGTGCTTGCCGGGAAGCACGCCACCGTCGGCGTGGATCTGGTGGCGATGAACGTCAACGATATCCTTTGCACCGGCGCCGAGCCGTTGTTCTTTCTGGATTATATCGCCTACAGCAGCCTGGGGCCGGAGACGCTTTACGACATCGTCAAAGGGATCAACGACGGGTGTCTCCAGTCCGGGTGTTCTTTGATCGGAGGCGAGACCGCCCAGATGCCGGGTATTTACCGCGGCGGGGAATACGATCTGGCGGGTTTTTGCGTGGGAGTGGCGGAAAGAGATAATTTGATAGACGGCAGCGCGATAAAAAAGGGCGATACCGTTATCGGACTGGAATCGAGCGGCCTGCATTCCAACGGCTATTCGCTGGTGCGTAAAGTGCTCTCCGTGCAGGAGCAGAAGAGGATGCACGCGGAACTCCTTAAGCCGACGAGGATCTACGTCAAACCGCTCCTGGCTTTATTGAAAGACGCTTTCCTGAATCCCAGGATGAAGAACACGGAACGGATCGTCCGGGGTATCTCCAATATCACCGGCGGCGCGTTCTACGACAAGATAGCCAGGATATTGCCTGCGGATCTCGACGCCAGGATAAACAAGGATTCCTGGGGAGTGCCGAAGATATTCAAGCTTATCCAGAATAAGGGCAACGTGGATGACGCGGAGATGTTCCGCACTTTAAATATGGGAATAGGTATGGTGCTGGTGGTTGAGCCTGCCGCGGCCGGCGATATCGCTTCTTTTCTCGCCGCTCAAGGCATAAAAAGCTGGAAGATCGGCGAGATCGTTGCCGGCAGTAAAAAAGTCTCGGTAGTTTGATTGTAGCGCAGGGATCAGGAATGTTTCATTCGCTGTCTGATTTGAATATCGTCATTCGACTACGAAGTCTCGCCGATGTTTTAATGGCGGACGTTTCGTCAGTCGTCAAGCGAAGTCCGGCAAAGTCCCAGTGACGGAAGGTTATGGCTTTTTCATGTTACCGTAACCCTATACCGATACGGGCTTCGTTACCTTAACCGTTAACGGGTTCTACAACTAAGGAGGATTGAAGATGAATAATGTTTACCTGGCGATCGCCGTGATCCTGTTTATTTTCATCTCCGGGATACGCATCATCCGTCCCACGCACCGCGGGCTCATAGAACGGCTCGGCAAATACTCCCGTTTCGCCGAGTCCGGGTTCCACTGGATAATTCCCGGCATAGAAAATATGTACCTGGTCAACGTGACCGAGCAGATGGTGGACGCCGCTGCCCAGGAGATCATCACCTTCGACAACCTGAACGCCCGCGTGGACGCGCAGGTGTATTTCAAGGTCAAGTCCGACGAAAAAAGCGTCAAGAGTTCTCTCTACAACGTCAATAATTACCAGTACCAGATAGTCAACCTTGCCAGGACGACCCTGCGCAACATCATCGGCACTCTTACCCTGAAATCCGCCAACAGCGAGCGCGGCAAGATCAACGATGAACTGCACCGCACCTTGATGACCGAGACCTCCAGCTGGGGCATAGATATCGTCAGGACGGAGTTGAAGGAGATAGACCCGCCCAAGGACGTCCAGGAGACGATGAATAAAGTGGTCAAGGCAGAGAATGAAAAGGTCGCCGCCGTAGATTACGCCACCGCCGCCGAGACCGTCGCCGACGGCGAGAAGAGGGCGCAGATAAAGAAAGCGGAAGGCATAAAACAATCCAGGATACTGGAAGCGCAGGGCGAGGCGGAAGCGATAATGCTGGTCAATGAGGCGGCGGAAAAATATTTCGTCGGTAACGCCCAGGTGCTGCGAAAACTGGAAGCGGTGGAGAAATCCCTGCAGAATAACACTAAGGTCGTCGTGCCCGCGGGCACCGAACTGGTGAATGTGATCGGCGAGATGGCGGGTTTACTGCCTTTGAAGAGAGACGCTAAAGGCGCATAATAATGAAGATACTTTTGGTTGGTTCCGGAGGCAGGGAGCATACGATCGCCTGGAAACTGGCGCAGTCTTCTTCGGTGGAGAAGATTTTCTGCGCGCCGGGAAACGGCGGTATCGCGTCTTTGGCGGAATGCGTGGATATCAAGGCCGATGACGTCAAAGGACTGCTTGCCTTTGCCCTGAAGGAAAAAATAGATCTTACCGTGGTCGGCCCGGAAATTTCCCTGGCCGCCGGAATCGCCGACGCCTTTCGCGGCCGCGGGCTGGATATCTTCGGCCCGGACAGCAAGGCGGCGCAATTGGAATCAAGCAAGGTGTATTCCAAGCGATTTATGTCTAAGTACGGCATACCCACCGCTTCTTTCGAGGTGTTCGACGATCCGGATCAGGCGCAGGATTACCTGCGCGGATTAAATAAGCCGTGCGTGATCAAGGCCGATGGCCTGGCCGCCGGCAAAGGCGTGATCATTCCTTCCGGCCTTGATGAGGCGCTCTCTGCGGTGGATGATATTATGCGGCGCAGGATCTTCGGCGATGCGGGGAAGAGGATCGTTATCGAAGAATGTCTTTCGGGAAAAGAAGTTTCCTTCCTGGCTTTTACCGATACCGGGCATATATTGCCTCTGGCTTCCAGCCAGGACCACAAACGCGTTTTTGACGGTGACAAAGGGCCGAATACCGGCGGAATGGGCGCGTATTCTCCGGCGTCTTTCCTTTTCCGATCCCAGCAGGAAGAGATCGAGCGTTTAGTGCTGCGTCCGGCGGTCGAGGGATTGCGTAAGGAGAAACTTGATTACCGGGGCGTGCTTTATGCCGGGATAATGCTTACCGAAGACGGGCCGAAAGTGTTGGAATTCAATGTGCGTTTCGGCGACCCGGAAACGCAGGTGATCCTGCCGCGTTTGAAAAGCGACCTGGCGGAAGTGCTTCTGGCGGTGAGCCGCGGTACGTTGTCCGGTATACGCGCTCTTGACTGGGACGAACGCGCCTGCGTCTGCGTGGTGCTTGTCTCCGGCGGGTATCCGGGAGATTATTCGAAAGGGATGGAGATAAAAGGGCTCAATCGGTTATCCGGCCGCAAGGATGTTACCGTCTTTCATTCCGGCACCAAGTGCGGCGGGGAAACCGGCAGGTGTTTCAGCGACGGAGGCAGGGTTTTGGGAGTCACCGCTTTAGGACGGGACATAAAAGAAGCGGCTGCCGCGGCCTACGCCGCCGCCGGAGAGATAGATTTCTCAGGTATGCATTACCGCCGCGATATCGCGGCCAAGGCCGGTTAAGCCGGCCGGGGAATAACGCCGGATAAGCGGCCTTACCAGGAGAGGGATGGAGATGAAAAATACCGTCAGTGTGCTTATGGGCAGTAAATCCGATCTGGAAACAGTGCGGCCGGCCGTGGACTTACTGAAGGAATTCGGCATCGAGCCCGAGGTGAAGGTGCTTTCCGCCCACCGCACTCCCAAAGAATTAGAGGCTTATGTGGAGTCGGCCCCTGCGCGCGGCGTGTCCGTGTTTATCGCGGCGGCCGGAGGCTCGGCCGCGCTTGCCGGGGTCGTCGCCAGCCATACCCTGCTTCCGGTGATCGGCATCCCGGTGGAAACCGGCAGTCTGCGCGGAGTGGATTCACTGCTTTCCACGGTGCAGATGCCTTCCGGCATTCCCGTGGCGTGTATGGCGATCGGCGCCGGCGGGGCGAAGAACGCGGCCGTGTTCGCGTTGGAGATACTCGCTTTGTCCGACGCGCGTATCAGGATAAAACTGGAAGCTTTCCGGGTGAAAATGCGCGATGAGATCGGGAAAATAGAACTTTCCGCATGAGCCGCACGAAAACGGTATTTATAGACGAGTTCGCGCCGCAGTCCCATCTGCTCGAGGAGCCGGCGTCGTTGATAGCTTCGGGCGGGCTGGTGATCATTCCCACGGAAACGGTTTACGGTATTGCCGTGAACGCGCTTAATCCGGCATCCGTAAAAAAGCTCTATGAAATAAAGAAACGTCCGGAGAACAAGCCGTTCTCTCTGCTGGTAAGCGGCAGCGGGCAGGTTGAACGTCTCGCCGCCGAGATACCGGCTCCGGCGTATAAACTTATCTCGCGCTTCTGGCCCGGCCCTTTGACTATAGTTTTGAAAGCCCTTGAAGGCGGCACCGTCGGGGTGAGGATGCCGGATCACCGCGTGGCGCTGGCGTTGCTTGACCGCGCCGGAGTGCCGGTGGCCTGCCCTTCGGCGAATTTATCCGGCGGCGTTCCTCCCGCGGAGTGCGGTATGGCGCTGGCCGAATTCGACGGGCTGGTGCAGATGGCGGTGGATTCCGGGCCGTGCAGGATAGCCAGGGAATCCAGCGTGGTGGATTTATCTTCGGGGCAGGCCCGTTTGTTGAGGGCGGGCGCGTTGAGCGAAGCGGAGATAATGCTCGCCCTGAAAAACAAGGTCGTGCTTTTTGTTTGCACGGGTAATTCCTGCCGTTCGGTAATGGCCGAGGCGGTCCTGAAGAAAATATTGTTGAAAAAGAAGCGCGAAGGGGTGACGGTCCTTTCCGCCGGAGTATCCGCCGTGTCCGGCGGCGCCACCCAGGCCACCAGGGAAGTCCTGGAGGAAGAGGGGATGGATGTCTCCGGGCATAAGGCCCGCAGGCTGACCGCGGAACTGATCAAGGCCGCCGATCTTATTTTGCCGATGGAGAGGGTGCACGAGGATAAAATACTGGCGATGGTCCCCGGAGCCAAGAACAAGGTATTTCTGCTGAACGAGTTCGCCCGTGTGCGCTCCGGTGACGGAGATATCCACGATCCTATCGGCGGTTCGCTTGAATTCTACCGGGAAACATTAGCTAAAATAAAAGAAGCGGTGATGAAAGTGGAGGCCTTAATATGAATTCTAAGCTGTTGATAGCTTCCGACCACGGCGGGTTCGCCCTCAAAGAGAAATTCAAGGTCTTTCTCGCCAAGCGCGGGGTCCAGGTGAAAGACCTGGGGACGTATTCCGAGGAGAGCTGCGATTATCCGGTGACCGCCGCGGCGCTGGCGGAACTTATTTCCCGCCGCCGTTACCGCAGGGGGATTCTTATTTGCAAAAGCGGCATAGGTAATTCCATAGTCGCCAACCGTTTTCCGGGAGTGCGCGCGGCGCTCTGCTATAACAGGACGGCGGCTCGGCTCTCGCGGGAACATAACGACAGCAATGTGCTTGTGCTGGGCGCGTCTTTCGTCACGCCCGCGGAGGCTTATAAAATTACGGAGATCTGGCTGAATACGGCTTTTGCCGGAGGCAGGCATCAGCGCCGGCTGAAATTAATCGCGGAGATAGAAAAACAGATATGCGGGGGTAGAAAATGAGACATTTGAAAGCGGTTGACCCGGAAATATACGCCGCGGTCAAGAATGAGATCGACAGGCAGGAGAACAATCTGGAACTTATCGCCTCGGAGAATTTCACTTCCCTGGCGGTGTTGGAAGCGCAGGGTTCGGTATTGACCAATAAATACGCCGAAGGCTACCCCGGGGCGCGCTGGTACGGCGGTTGCCATAACGTCGACGTCGTCGAGGATATCGCCATCAGCAGGGCAAAAGAACTTTTCGGGGCCGAATACGCCAATGTTCAGGCCCATTCCGGGACCAGCGCGAATATGGCCGTGTATATGGCGGCGTTGAATCCCGGCGATACGGTGCTGGCGATGGACCTCGCCTGCGGCGGGCACTTAAGCCACGGCCATCCGCATAATTTTTCCGGCAGGTTCTACAAGATCGTTACTTACGGGGTGGACAAAGAAAGCGAAATGCTCGATTATGATAAGATCGCGGAACTCGCGGCCGAGCATAAACCGAAGATTATCCTGGCAGGCGCTTCGGCGTATCCTAGGAAAATGGACTTCGCGCGTTTTCGCAAGATCTGCGATTCAATCGGCGCTTATCTGTTCGTGGATATGGCGCATATCGCGGGATTGGTGGCGGCAGGGGTGCACGCCTCCCCTGTGCCTTACGCCGAATTCGTCACTTCCACGACGCACAAGACCCTGCGCGGGCCGAGGGGCGGTTTTATCCTCTGCCGCAAAGAGTTCGCCAAGAAGATCGATTCAAGGATATTTCCCGGCCTGCAGGGCGGGCCGCTTATGCACGTCATCGCCGCCAAGGCCGTCGCTTTCGGCGAGGCGATGAAGCCGGAATTCAAGGTTTACCAGAAACAGGTCGTCAAGAACGCGCAGGAAATAGCCGCAGGCCTGTCACAAAAAGGTTACCGTATCGTTTCCGGCGGCACCGACAACCATCTGATGCTTGTGGACCTTACCTCCAAGAATATCAGCGGAAAGCAGGCTTCGGATGTCCTCGAGGAAGTGAATATTACCGTGAATAAAAACCTGATCCCTTATGATAAGCAGAGCCCGGCGGTGACCAGCGGTATCCGTATCGGTACCCCGGCAGTGACCACCCGCGGGATGAAAGAGCCGCAGATGCGCCAGATCGCCGACTTTATAGACCAGGCGGTGGCTGTGCGCGACGACGCTTTCGCCAAGAGCGGCATCAGGGAACAGGTCAAGGAACTGGCAAAACAATTTCCTCTTTACCCGGAGCTGAAGAATGCCTAAGCCGACGAAGAAAAGCAGTAAACCGGAAAAACGACCGAGTTGGGACGAGTATTTTCTTGAACTCGCGCAGTTGGTCTCCAAACGCACCACCTGTCTGCGCAGGGCGGTGGGCGCGGTATTGGTCAAGAATAAAAGGATACTGGCCACCGGTTATAACGGCGCCCCGTCCGGGCTCAAGCATTGTTCCAAGACCGGATGTATGCGCGAGAAACTGAACATCCCTTCCGGACAGAGGCATGAATTGTGCCGCGGCCTGCACGCCGAGCAGAACGTCCTGCTTCAGGCGGCCCTGCACGGGATCGGCACCCGCGACAGCGTCATCTACATCACCCACCAGCCCTGCGTGATCTGCGCCAAGATGCTCATCAACGCCGGGATCGCGGAAGTCGTGACCTGCGGCGAGTATCCCGACGAGAACGCGCGCAAGTTCCTGAAAGAGGCGGGGATCAGGGTTAGAAGAGTAGAGAAGCACGAAGCATGAGGCACGAGGGACGAGAAATACACGAGGGATGAAGCACGAAGGATGAAGGACGACAAATACACAAGAAAGACGAGGGTATAGAGTGGGGAGTATTGAGTATAGAGTACAAAGAACGGTTCTGGGTTCTGGGAGAACGAAGCACGAAGGATGAAAGCCTCACTGTTTTAATCTTCTACGTCATTGCGAGAAGCCCGGAGGGCGACGAAGCAATCTCTTCTTTTTCAAATCCATCCGTGAATAGTTGTTCTTTTTGTCCTGCCCTTCGCTTAGACAATCCTCGTGCGTCCGCCATTAAAACGTTGGCGGACGGTTGCAGAATGGTTCGACTACGCTCACCATTCTGAGCAAAGTCGAAGGGCTCGCTTTGGGGCATGGGCAAAAATAACAAATTATGTGATATAAAGTGATCTTCCCCCGAAAAAGTGGACACAACGAAGAGTTGGATTTAGAATAGAAACCAGCTCAAAAGAGGGAGGTGTCCAATGGAAGGGGAAAAGGGAAAAAAGAGACGATTTGATCGGGATTTTAAG
>JBAZGW010000029.1:0-15855 GCA_041652635.1 Candidatus Omnitrophota bacterium
TGGCCGACGCATCCTTATCATCGTGTTCCGACGCGATAGTAAAGTCTTTCTTGTTAAAAATGATCAACGTACAGCCGAGTCTATCCAAACAAATCTTTTCTTTCGCGCGAAGCGCCGCGACTAATTCCTGTGCTTCACTTTGCAGGATCATTCCCGCAGCCGCGACAAAAACGCCTTTGTTCGTCTGCGCAGAAGCGAATGCAAACCAATCCTGTCCAACAGGAAACTCCTGAAAACGCGCCGAGAAGAATTCACGATTTAGAACATGATCTATATCATCCTGTTTGCGGCGTTGTTCTTCATGCTTTTTCCGCAATGAAATATTCGTTTCCCTAAGGACGTTTTCGGCTATTTCGGAAAGCTCTACGGTAGGACAACAATTGAACCCTTCATAAACTGCGACTGATGTATTGTCGTCACCAATGCGAAATAGAAGGTCTTTTCTCAACGATTGCTTCCATACCACTCCGCTAAAGATGACCCGGGAGAGAAATTCTGCCGCCAACGCTTCAGAACCGCCTATCACCGCGGAAAAAGTCGGTCTCTGTCCGATCTGCTGAACGTGAAAAAACGAGTCTATTTCAAGAAAAGTCATCCAATGTTTAAGAAGCTTCGGTTTTGCAACGGCGACCTGCTCATATTTCAAAGTTAGCTGAAAATGACGATCTTTATCGATACGCAGCAGTCTTGATAAAGTCCTGGGGGAATCAAAAAGCCTCCCAAGATAAATGTTGGCACTATGCGGCACCCCGGCTAATGCTCCCGCCACACGAATTATTGCTTCTACATTCAGCCGCTTTCCCGGAAGCAAAATGATCTCTCGATCTCCATCCTTGAGACTCACGGCATCTATATATACAGAATTCTCCTTTTCGAAATCATATATATCCTCTGCCAGCTTAGGAGGGGCATGGATCATACAAGAATCTTTGAGTATATTGGCGATATCACAAAAACCTTTTATTACCAACAGCTTCCAGGCCAGTTTTTTATAATACACAAGCCATCCATCAGACGGCAGCCTGCGCAGACTCTCCAAATGGGAACGAATGATCTCTTGTAGTTGCGCGGCTTCATTTAAAGCCAACACGCGGGAGGAAATAGCCGAATCTATTAATTTCTCTCCCGGGAGATTATGAAAAGATATTATCTGACTGTTTTTATATCCGCCGTCCTTGTCTCCCTTGCCGGGACCTGGTCCGTTTATCCCTCCAGGCGGCAACGAGTTACGTCTGAAGTGTCCCCGGGACAGCTGTCTTCTCTTTATCCAATACCGTATCTCAATTGCCATAGGTGAAGCCATAAGGATCGCCAAGCCCCCAAGTGTCAACAGGCCCGCTCCCGGCGCTCCTTGCAGTAATATTGCCAACGCCCAGCTTATAAAGCTAAAGATAACGGCGGCGGGAGGCCTCCATCCGGAATATTTGACCTTGCGGTAATCACGGTATCCATGCGCCGCTCCGCCGAAGAGGGCCGCTGAAACGACCAAGCTACGCAGCAATTCCTGAAATTCACCGGATACCATAAAAAACACCCCGTCTTCCACAGTCATAAAGTAACCGGCCAAATGTAACGAGTTGCTCAATAGAAAGTACGAAATAATAAAAACCGATACGTTGGCGCTAAATACAAGAGCCGGATAACTGACTAAAACCTTGAACCTCTCCAGCCAGTAAATGAAGCCTTCATCGGCCTTGTTCATCATAGCCAGATTCATCTGCCGCTCTGCGTGGCGCATTTCTTTCCAGTTGTTGATAATGTTAAGCCCTCCGGTGTAAAGCGGCCGCCCGACGATGATGTATCCGATCAAATAATTCAGCGGGGCGTGCAAAATGCCGCTTATTAATATTGACCCGGGGAAGAAATAACCGACTGCAAGTTCTACGGCCATCGTCAAGATAAAGACACAGACGAACAACGCCTCCGGGCTCCGGCAATATCTCCACTTGTTCAGGAAACGCACGATAACATTCCCGCCATCCGCCTTCCCACCCTTTCCACTCTTAGACAGCGGTTCCCCAGGCCTTCCCTTATTCACGCTTTCAGGGTGTAAAACAGGCGTCAGGAGAATAAGAACGAACCCGATAAGGGCCAAATAGAGACCGGCCGTATCCGCCATGGACCTCCCGGATATTTCCAAGAGCAAACCGAACAATATACTTGCCGGCGGCCTGCGGCGCAGCGGTTCTTTACGGGTATCGTTAAGGAAATATTTTATTATTCCGGCAGTACCGGCGGAAAAGACAAACAGAGAATCGATTGTTTCCTGATAAGCCGCACCGGCAAGGGACTCAGGGAACAGAATAAGCCCCAGAAACCCTGTCCCCGCGCCCCAGAAGAACTCCAGCATACGATAACCGAACATAAAGACCGTAATTACCATTAACAGCGCCAGCGGATGCAAACCAATATCCTGGAATATGCTTCTTATCCTACCGGTAAAGAAGCCGACTGCTTTGCCGAGATCAAAATCAGCGGTAAATCGCGGCCGTGTGAATCGTCTTATCCTCAATGGCAGTTCCCACACGTATGCGCCGGTCTTTCTCACGGCGCCGGCAATAGAGAAAAACGATTCACCATAATCAAATTTCCTTATAATTAAAATGGAGTCTTTGACCATCTCCAGTATTCCCGCTACCAGGCCGCCTCCTATTAACATCCCGAAAACATATACAAAGAACGCGGCCAGGAACACCACCGGAACGGACACGCCCATGAGCCCCAATCCGTCCGTGAGCCAAAAGGAAATAATGACAAGCGAGCTCAGTTTAACCATCACGATCTGGATCATACTGTATGCCCATTTTAGAATGTAGTATCTCCCCAGGTCAGGCTGTTCGGCAAAACTGTTGGATATCAACGCTGGATATATGTCACGTTTTATCAGCTGAACAAGAATAAACTGCGCCGCTGCCATATTAAGAACGAAAGCCAGGAATACGGCGGGAAACCCGAACTCCCCGGCCAATGCAGGGTTGATCCCCAACACTAAGGAGTTGATCAGCAACGGCACGGCCAGCGGCACGGCCCCGAACGGCAAACGGTAGAGCCAGCGCGGAGGGTTGTAAACCGGCAATATCTGACGCAGGCAGAACATAACAAGCAGGATCGCTCCGGCAAACTCGAATAGCCCGAGATAAAAAGAGCTTAATGATATTCCGGATACCAGAAGAACGAATTCTATCGCGATCGCGGCTTTTATATTCATCGATATCCATCGAACTACTTCCTCTTTTTTCCATGAGAACCCGTGGACGGTAAGGATCACCGCGAAAAACGGGATAGCTAATAACAGAATGTACATCGCGTAAAACAGGCTGATGAAAGGCGCATAAACGATCCCGGCGGCGCATAAAAATCCCGTCAACGCCGCGATCTTGAACTTGGCCTTTGATATCAGATAAATGAACGCGGCCGAACGCTTACTTACGGCACGGGGAATATCCGTAGTAAACCTGTCCACCCCCACCATCTTCATCAAACGAGCCGAGGCCAAATTATCAGCAACGCCCCAGGCCCCGAATTCCAGGCCCCGAGTGTGAATGGTATAACGCCCGATCCTGTCGGCGTGTGCGATAACCGCGTCCAACCGCATTGTCTTGGCCTCGCGTATCGCGGAGTTTATCTTCTTCTGCCTCCGCGGCAGCAACCAGCCGACGCGGATGTCTTTGCGCATGAACCGGACCTGTTTGAGCAGTTCAAGGTTGAAAGAAGTAAGCAGGACATTACGCGCCATTTTCTCCTTATCGAGCAAAGAGATAAGTACCGGAACGATATCCCCGTTTTCACCTTTCAACTCTATCTGCAGTTCCACATCGCTTCCTTTTACGAGATCCAGGACTTCCGCCAGAAAAGGTATCCTCTGTTTCCCGGATTTTTTGTTGCCGGCGTCAAAGAACATAAGCTCCGCAGCGGTCCTCTCGGAATGACTGACATACAATGTCCCCTGCAAAGGCGGTTCCCGACAAAGCCGGACATCCAATTCTATGCTGCGCGCTCCGTCATCTATCGCTTTTTCAAAAGTGAACAAGGTGTTCTCCGGATATCCCCTGTCTTTGCCGCCGCCGCGGTGATAAACTATGAGCGGGCTGGTTTTCTCATCCGCTCCGGAGGCTTTTTCTTCAAGGACTGCGCTTCTCCGCAGCCCGCGCGCCGCCTGCGCCAGCTTCCAGCGTAAACTATCTATCTTATAAATAAAGCTCCTGCGCCGGGAATAACCGAAGAAGTCAACATTGATATCCCTGGATAGCCCTCCGTCCAGGTCATTAAACCGCCCCTTCGCGTGTCCCGCTCCTGAAGCGGCTCCTGATTTCACCGCCACGATGTTAAACGGATGGACCAGTATTTTCTCTGCGTCACCGTAGCCGATCGCAACGCGTAAAGCCTCAATCCCGGTATATTCATCCGTTCCGTTTATTGTGCAGGTCACATTTTCGACGGTGAAACCGGACTTCCTTAAAACCCTGCCCCAATAGGTCTCTGAAAGCACCTGCCGCAGGCTGACGGCGCCGGCCGGAGCTTCCTCCCCATCCACCACTTTAAAATCATCCGTATCCCTTCTGACCTCTTTACCGTCTATGCGATAATTAAGATAGATATGGTTCCTGGTCTCTTTATTGTTCACTTCCAGGACCACCTTCATATCAGCCGGGAGAACTTCAGCTAACCGTTTCATTATCTGCGAACCGATCCCTTTATTTGTCAGATCCCCGCCGCCTCCGCCCGCAAAATTAGTGCTGCCGAGGATAACGGCTATGGAAATCTCATCCTGCTTCCTGCCTTTGACCTGGAATACCCAATCGCGCGAGATAGTCTTGTCCGATCCTCTCCGCAGATAGAAATTAGTTCCGGCGGCAGTCACTTTATCCTTCAAACACAGAGAATATTCCGCCCCGTCTTTAGCTGTCAACGAAACACCGTTAAGCCTCTTCGAAAGCCCTCTCAAGCGCAAAAATAACCGCATATCCGTAACGGTCTTCTTCATCCGGACGCTGAGGGATTTGAAGCGGATATAAAACGGCATGTAAACCTTAACGCTGATCCTGACTTTTAAACGTATTACCAGGGCCGCCAGAGGCCCGAATATCTTACGGACCGTCTTTTTCAGCCATTTACTAATGATCTTGAAATAGATAAAAGCGGGAACGTAAACCATGAAAATAAGGCCGCTGAACCGGACTTTAGAACGTATCCCCATGGCTTCCATGGATTCAAGCATGTTCCTGGCCGGCCCAGGCAGATAATCCCGCTGCAGGTTCATCTCATTCATAATGATCAAAAGGCTGCCGATGAACAACTCATTGATCCCGATGATGCCGGCAATGTAAACCGCCAGGATAACGCCTATAGCTATGCCGGAAATATCGGCTATTATCTGGATACGCGCGGCCGTCCGGGGATCAGGAATATCCTCCTGCTGATATAGAACCGCCATTTGCCGCCCTTTCACGATAAAAACGAAATCCTTGATCCCTGCCGCCCGGGCGAGAAGATAACGGACCATTTCGCTGCTGAACAAAACAAGATATGATACCGATAAAAACATCAAATCGATCCGCAACACAGCAAAAATCCAAGGTAATGGCCATGACAATTGCCCCCAGAAAAAATAAGTCCCTCCAAACATACAGACATAATCAATAAAAACAAGATTCAAAAGGGCATCGAAAACAAATCTTTTCAATGAAAAAGAATGAATATCCATTGAACAGGCCGTCTCGGCGCGCCGCAGTCTCACGCAATCCCGGTAATGTTTTACATTCCCGGCGATAAAATAACCGGTCAAAAAGAGAAATAGAACTGCCTGCTCAGGACCGAGAAAATCGCCCAAGGAGTTAAACACTCCCCAGGCAAACGCGGCAGCAGCTCCGCCGTCCCGGACAATCCCGGGAATATTAGTTAATGAAGCTCCACAGGCTAAAGCCCGCGGTTTCCCAAAGCGGAATACTGAGCGGCCATATCTCATCCGCGCCATAGATGGCGCGGTTTTCTGGCCGCGCATGTATGAACTGCGCCTTTCGGCCGCCCATCGAGTCCTCCGGCCTCCATCACGGACGGCATTGATGCCCGCGTATACGGCGGCGAGTTGCCGCAGCGGCTTTACGTCAAGGCTGGAACGGAATGCTCTGATCGCGTTCCCGATCTTATCCTTATGCGGGACATCAGCGAATACCCTTCCATTCTCCAGATCAGCCAAATATTCAGCCGCGCTGCCTTCAAGCCACAGCGTAAATACCAGGCGGCGGGGATTATCCGCGTCAACAGAGATATCCTGAAATCCAAGACGGATATATGCCTTGATAATATCCGCGAGCAACTCGTTATCGGAACAAATACCGGATGTTTGTATCTTATGAACCGACGCATATTCCGGTTTTATTATCAATTCCTTCAAAGCGGCTATCAGCATTGTCCAGGCAAAACCTTTCTCAGGGTACCAAGCGCAAAATTTGCGTATATCCAGCCTTCCTACTGCTTCCTGCGCAGCGTCGGCCTTCAAATAGAGGAACCCGAGAACGCCTCCCCACTCATTCACATAGGAAAGATACAACTCCGGCAAAGTGGAATCAATTCTGATAGAATACCGCGCAGCCGCGGGATCAGTCGATACGCCTCCGTCAGCCCTGAGGACGTAAATTCCCGCGTCGCCGCTGCGCCAGTCGGAATAATCATCAAGATTCACCCCCCATTTCTCCGCTCCGGCAGGCCGGAAACCAAGTTCAACGATTATCATATCGTCTTCACTCATAGTCAGGTACGGGAACGGCTTAATAACCACCTCACCACCCTGTTTAAGCATCTTCAACAACCTCGGATGTTCCAGTACCCTGTGCAGGATCGGAGTATTCGGGCTCAAAAGCAGCGCATAATCAATAGAACTATCCGGCAAAATGTCCATCAAAACTGATGCTTCCGCCCGGAGAATAACCATATTCTCCAAAGGTTCGCGCTGCGCCGGTAATTGCCTGCACGCCCATCGTTCCGCGAAATCACGGTACGTAAAACCCCTCGCTTCCGGATCATATCTGTCTATAGAAACGACACTTATCCCGTTCCTATTACGCGAGGCTACTTCATAATCCGCTTTAGCGGTCCCGCAGCCTAACGATAACAAGATACGCCTGCCGTTATCATTACCGTTCAAGCCTAATAGATCCATCGCTTTACTGGTATCTTCAAAGGGATTACCGTTCTCTTGCAGATACGCTTCTATACCGCGCTGACAATTGCCGATATCAATCCACCCATTTTTTCCACCGTCACGGCCCTCTCTCCGCTCATCTCTTCCGGCTCCGGAGAAATATCGCAATGATCCATCCCATTTCAAGCGGAAAGACTCCGGCAGAAGGGACACAACATCATCCACTTCACTACCGTAAGTCTTAAGGAAATTAAACGTGTTTTCTACCAGCGATTCTTCGTCCGTGCCGAGTTCAACGGCAAGAGAACGCACTTTCTCCTCCGTCTCGCGCAAAGAAAGTTTCGGATACATATAAACTTCAAGTTTATCTATCAGGCTCAAATAGTGGAACATACAGGACAGGATGATAGCCTCCCGGCCCCGGTAATCATTTAATGCCGTGCGCATACTATCTCTAACGGCTGATGATAAGGGAGTCTCGGTGGCGCGTATCAAAAGGGATAATTTCGACAGGTCTATATTGCAGAAGGAGAGGTATCGCATAAGTTCCCGGGAAGCGCTGATCAGTTCTATTGTCCTGCCCGGCTCAGGCACGCCGGATGATGCGGCATTGTAATCATGCAGTATCCCGCTGATCACCGATAAAAGGGCATTTTCAAAGCTATACCCTTCTTTTATGGCAACAAGCAAGAACACATAAGCGACACACCCGCTGTGCGCCAGATCATGGTACTTAAGGAATCCCCCGGCGTCGGAATACTTTACATGATCAAAAATCCACATAAGCGGTTTCAACCGGCGGTCTGTAATCTGATAGGCTATCTTTAATTGATCGAATATCCGTCCGGCGAAGATGTCGAAATCGGATGCCGCTTTATTCTCATTATTTTTATTATATAAAATAAACAACTCCGACATCTTCCTCAAATCGCCGTCCTCCCGCAATGATCTTTCCGCTTCCAGAAACGTTTCTTCAGGCAGCAGTTGATGCGACACTTTAGACACTTCTTCATTTAAATACCTGCGGAGATCGCCGTCCGGCAGGGCGCGTTTCAAACGCACCTGTCTGCCGATCCCCTCTTCTTCCATACCGCTATGACTTAGCTCTATCCGGTCAAAACCAAGACTGAACCAACGCTTGATAGTCTCTCCAAGGCCGAGGTCTTCTGTGCATATCCCGGATGTGCTTAGTTCATCTATACGTTCAAATGCGTGGAAACGCGGGTTATACAACAGTTCTTCCAGAGAGAAAGCGAATATCTTCCTTCCGAATCCGCTCTCGGCTCCCGGTTCTTTACGTATACTCAAATCGTTCAACGAATAAACCTTTCTCCCCTTTCTGCCTATCGAAGAAGATATTTCAAAAGTCAAAATCCCGCGGCCGTCTTCCGGGACTACCCTGTACATATACAGTTCACCCCCTGCCGGTTTCAGATACGACATATCCTGCTCCGACATATGCATCCCGTCCCTGGAAACGATGACCGGACCGTATCCGCCGTCTGATCTCACGGCGACCACCGTGGATAAACAAGTCTGTTTACCTACCGTATATAAGCTTTTCTCCACCAGTTCTTCCGAATATAAGACGAAAAATCCCGCTTTTCCCACTCTTACGGCGAATTCATCGTGGTCGACGAAATTCCTACTGTAATTCTTGTCCGGCAGGAATACCATACCGTCGCCCAATTCAATCTTGGTCAACGTGTTCAATATGTCGTTCTTCGATTTAACCTGAAGCACTATCAAGCCGCCCGGCTTAAGCACTTTATATAATCTGCGCAGTATCGACTCCTGGAGAGTATTTTCGAAATACTGAAATAGTAAACGGGAATAAACGACGTCAAAGGACGCATCCGGCAGACGAATCGACTTCTGCAAATCCAGCTTCTCGACGCTGATGTTATCTATCCCTTCGGCTTTATTCCGCAAATAAGCTATAATTTCCTCATTATAATCAGTGGCAACGACATTACATCCATGTGCAGCCAGACATAGCGCATCATTCAGGTTACCGCTTCCCAATTCCAGAACGCGCATCCCGGCAGTGATATAGCCGAATCCCATGCTTTTGGCCATATCAGAAGCCTCGTCAAAAGCGATTACCTTCCGCACTACGGGCACATTGGCCCTCTTCATGGATAAAACGTCTTTTTCGCCTCCGTCCTTTGCCGGAGAACGACTGTCAGCTTGCTCTACGAGCCGGGAAACTACACAAAATTCTTCGAACATCGTTTTGAATCCAGAAGGACATTCATCTTTTATCCCCCGGATAAAGAAGTCCAAGCTGGTTTCACGCAGGACATCCATAACTTCTTTTAATGAAGCATGTTGTTGATCATCTCCCAGATTATTGGCGTAGACCACAGCTGCGGCGATCCCCAAGCCGATATTGACCGGTTTTACTCCCTGCTGAAGACAGAACAAAGCGGCGCCGATAAGGCGGTCATTTTGTCTCAATTTCCGGCTTGCCGGTTCCCTACCTACGCGTTCTACGGAATCGGGAATAGTGGAAAAACGGTAAAGAAGATCGTCGGCAATGACCCGCAGGCTCTCTTTGCTGAAATAACCGCTGATATCCTTGTTTTTTCTCCAGAGCGCTTCTTGCGCTTCCGCCATCGCGGCGGAAACAACAGTCCGGACTTCCTCATCTTTAATCGCCTGCGGCAAAGAACTATATCCTTTAACTGCCCCAAGATATGCGGTAACAGCATGCGCTTGATTATGCAAAAATAATTTTTCCTCCCGGTAAGCCTGAAATGAAGTAACCTGCTCAAGTAAAGCGATATTCATTGGGCCTTTCCAGTCTTTAACGTCAACCTGAATGAAAAACTCCTTTTGCTCGGACAGGATATCAAGAGAGTTCCTCGAGAACGGCGATCCGGAAGGTATAATAATACTGTCAATAGCTTCTACGAATCCGATATACCTTTCGACATATTCCTTGAAAAGCCCGCTTTCTCCCCGGCATATATCATCTTTTAACTGCCGCAACACCGGCGTCCCTATTTCGTAATTTTCTACAAATATAATGTTCAGCGGTTCTTTTATCTTCCGTTCATACCTGAAAAAGACGATCTGCCTGAGAGCATAGGCAAGATCAAGGGACATGGAAGCCCCTATGGAAACGAAGACAACTTCGGCGTTGCGTGCTTCTTCCGGCAGTAACTGAATACTGCCGCTATCCAGATGATAAGCCTGAAATCCGGAGATAATGTTCCTTACCCCGTTAACTCCCGACTGCACGGTATATGTTTTAACCGATGCGGCATATTTAATGAGTTCTTTATTTTTATCTACGAAAACCAGCCTGAAAGCATTCCTAAGTTGCAGGTTATAGGCGAGATGGCCTCTACCGATAAGGCCCATTCCGAATATAACGGCGATGGGAGGAGAACGCAATTTTGAGACCAGCCAGGCTGCAATAGCATAAGGAATAAGCGCTACCTGGCATATCTGGGCCAAAATCTCGCTTTCTATACCGCATAAATGAACAAGTTCATGCGTATAATAGAAATATTGGACCAACTGCGGCTTCATAGACATCTTGGCCTTATTGACATAAAGCCTTCCGGAACGAACATAAGAAAGGCTTTCTTCCGGAATTGCTGTTCCTTCGGCCTGTTTAAACGGAGTGATCAATTTGTAAACATCAGTATTGAAGACTGCTTTACCAGTTTTATACGGGATCCCGGAAATATCTACAGCCTCCAGCAGGTAGATCAGCATTACGCCGGCGGCTAAATGCTGAACAAAGGCCGGTAAGCCGGCCCAGGTGACAGCTATAGTAATAACGGAAAACATCCCCAAAGCTTCAAGCGCGCTATTCAAGCTTACTTCCCACTTCTTAGGAAGATGATGCTGACGCACTTCTTCTTCCCCTTTATTAAGCATACGCATAAGAGCTACTCCCAGACCTTCAAAGTAAAATATAACGGAAAGCTCAAAAAATCTCTTTTTAGCCCTTTCCATGGAATCCGCCCGCGACCCACCGACAATATCGGGCATATGCCGATCGCTCCAGACATCAGATATACCCATAACCAGGTCAACGCGCTTTCCCAACGCCGAACCCCCGGACTTATCGGAAGTGATCAATACCCGGGTAGACATGCGTTCTTTTCCCCCATTCAATGATTCTTCAGTCGGCTCCAGCTTTTCCATCAACTCCGGCCTGGAACCGGATAATGAAATAAACATAGTAATATATTCCCGGCCTACCGGTTTGGAGACGATATCATCGGCAGAAGGAACGTATGACTGGATCCCCATATTCTGCATACGCCTGGCGGAAAAACGAACAATATAAGTATTTTTCCCCAGCGCGAACCAATATACCGGATTCCCCTTTCTCTCGGTATCATATAAAATACGAAGTAAGCGCCGGGTTTCCCCTTCCTGCCTGGATATATTGTCCAGCAAACCGGCCTTAACATCTTTGACCGATGAAAATGTAGCGTCAATAATCACGGATATTGCGTCTTTGTCCGCTTCATCCGGATATACAGATAACACCTCAAGCAGACTTTCCAGATACAAAAGAACACTCAACTCAAATTCGGAAGACACCGGCAGAGCATTAACCACGAAATCACCGGCGGTGTGATCCTTAGTCCTTCCCGGTATATGCACGATTTTTAGATATCCCCCCGATTGCTGCCAGGCTGAACCCTGCATATCGGCGGTTACGGCGAAAATATCCTGTTTTATTTCCCCTCTCCCTTTCAATTTATGTATCTGCCCCATATGATGCACGATGGAACTCGTGGAACCGGTACCGGAAATAACCAGAATAAGATCGTTATCTTTTACATGGAACTCCGTGGTATTGCCTTCCAGTTTATAGACATTAAAACCCAACATATACAATTTAGAGATGAATAATTTGCCGATCTCTCCCGCCCTGCCGGCGGCGCTGATCATTACGGTCCCGTTATTTCTCCTGGTCCTGCGCAAAGAGTCCAGCAGATCTCCAGTAGCCGTTTTATTCTCATACGAAGCGAGTTCCGGTAGAACCGTCTGTTGAACATGCTCGACCATTTTGCAGATACTCCCGGATACATAACTCAACATCATAGGATCATCCTGCGGCGCGCCTTTTCCCACGATATCTCCCCCGTCCAGTGATACGATACCCAGAGGGTCATACGTTCCCTGCCCTGAACGGCCGTCATGATCGATTATCCCGCTCAATAAGGCGTTCGCCAGCAGATAATACGCTATGGCGTGTTCACCGCTTTGGTCTTCTATCAATTCACCGGATGCGGAAGTAGCGAAATGAACGGCTTCCGTCAAAAAAATACTTTTCAACCAATCAGGTTTCTCTTGCATCTGAGAACCAAGGCGGGCATGGCCGGAAACCAATTCCGGTAATCCCTCGCGCGCCTGATAAATAGCATCCGCCGTCCTATTTTTATCTTTCAGTGTAAATTCCGCTTTAAAAACTTTATTACCGCTGGTTTCAATAGAAACACTCAATAGATCATGCATAACCAACTCACTCAACAATGACTTGAATATCTTCCCTATATCGTAGGCCGGGTCTCTATACTGATAAAGATTACCTTCAGGATATATTCCCTGCACATCTATAAAACGCAAACTGCCGTCCGGCAGGCGGAGTATATTTCTTAAAAACAGGTCGCCTAAAGAATTCTCCGGCAAGAAAACTGGCATAAGCACATTCGACATACTCTGCGCACTCTTAAGGCCGGACGTCAACAACGTAAGGTTTTTATGAGGCTGTCCGTTTATCCAAATAGCATCCGCATGCAAAAGGTCCTTAAAAAGATACGCTGTGTCTTTGTACGCCAAGTTCCCGTTATTCCATGCCCTGCCCTGTACCGAATTCCTGTAGAACTCCGTATCCCTGCGCTCCAGAAGGCCAAGCCGGTAATCAAGTTTGTCAAAATGCACTCTTTGCGCATAATCCTGAGGGACAGGCAGGGACTTTCCGGAATAAATGTAACCGGTGAGTATATCCAATATCCGTTTCAACTCAAACTGAAGGGCCGGTAATCCAATATCCGGATTACGCACATAATATTCAATGACCGGCTCTGCGTTCTCGAAATATTCTAGCGTATAATAAGTGAATCCCTGGCGTTCCCCGAAGTCATACACCTCCGGCAGTAAAGATGCGGCTTCCGAAGGCAAACCTATTCTCAATTTCCTGTATCTCTCAAATTGAGCTTTAAGATCCTGCTTACCATTAGATGTCAATCCTTCCCACACGGTATATTTCATTACCACATTTCTGCCGGCAGCGTCTTTTACCAACGCTACCCCGGCCCCGCTGGATCCCCCGCCGATCGGCTTCAACAACTCATATCCATCCGGCAGTAATGTCCGCAACTCATTAACAACCTGCCCCCCGTCTTTACCAACACTGCCGTTCTTGAAGACATCTCCTACAGCTTTAATCACTTCCCCGCTGCGTATGACGATAAAGTCTCTGACCGCCATGTTGTTACCGGACGCTAACACAGGAACAATCGGCACCCCTCTTAAATCCCCGGTTATTATCTCGGAGTTATAGCTATCCTGCAGACTGATCTCTGTATTCTCTGAATGAAATATCGTCCCACCATTGTTTATCTCTCTTATATCATTCACCCAGTATTGCCGGATGAACTTATCAACGGACAAAGCCAGACCTCTCTGCGGGATATCCGCGACAGGGATTATCCTGCACGGGCCTACGGACCCGGCATATTCCCGGCCGAGAACCTCGGCTATCTGCCGTTCAGTCCTATTACCGGCAAGCTCGATCGATAATAATAACCGCAGACGTTCTATCGCGTTATATAAAACCAATTCCCTGGAATCACGGACGGTAAAAGGGATATTCATACTCGCATACAACTGCGGCGTCTGAAATAAAAACAGGAAACCCGATGACCGGATATGTCCATTGATCAGGCATATTCCTCCGTTCCTGAATAACAACAGATCGGCCGTGCTGGGCAGGATCTGATCAGGGTGATTATGAAAGAGCACCTTGTCGCAATGTTTATACCATTGATCGGGAAGATGGAATCCGTATCTATCACCGGCGGTAACTCCCCAGACGCCGGTTTTCGGTAATCCATATAACCCCATCTCAAATTGCAGACAATTTGTGGCAATAATAAACTCTCCTACGGTCGGTTCTTTTACCCTAAAGTATGGACTTATCCCATTGCCCCCGATGGGAAGAAGCTGCTTGATCAGGGATACAGCATGGCTAAAATCAAGGCTTCCCGATAAGATACTTTCTTTGCCTCTCTCTTCACCCCTGTGAACTTCTGCGTTCCCTGTCGCATCCGGACCAAATCGATGCTTCCCGCCGTCCTTACGTCTCCTTCTGTCCCCAATACTGTATTCCGGACTGCGGGATTTTCCGCGATCACAATTTTTCTGCTTATTCCCCGCGTTATTCACCACCGCGCTAAGCAAAGCCCAAAACGTTGCTATAGAACTGAACATCCCGGCTGCGAGCAATGGGATACGTGTTTGTAAGAATAATGCCGCGATGACAAACATCAAAGAAAGCCATATCTCCGTTACAAGCAAATTTGCCGCGATAGGATTGGATATCTTCATGTGTTTTTTCAGGAAGACGAATACAGGGATGAATATACAAGCCGATAATCCTGAACATAGGACAGCCGGCTTTAATTCCGCGGGAGGGAAAAGCAATAATGAAGCCGTAATTAACAAAACGGCCGATACAACTTTGACCTGCGGCGGGGCCCGTGGCAGCGGGCTGTCTCCTGGCCAATCATTCATTATTCTTTTCCCGCCGTCGCCGGCCAGCAAGAGAGTTTGTTCCCGTAGATAGTCATCATTTTCGGCTAACGGATTGCTTCCCGAAGATAAAGTTTGCGGACCGTAAACGACATCCGCAAGTATTCTATTCAACCCGTCTTCCGCGGAAAACGTTTTTGTAGATGGGAAAGATAACTCTTCGAATATCTTAACCCGCCCGTCCAGAGATTCACAAATCCTGTTGTTCGCCGCAGCCGCGCATAAAGCATTAAAATGGAACCGTTTTAAACGATTTAAGGTAATCGTTACGCAAGCCCGGGAATCTTCTCCCCCTATATTTAGATCCTCGGTGTTTAACTCATGCATGATACGAATAACAGAATCCCATCCACCATTTTGCGGCAAGCTAATCCTTAAATCGTTCATTATCCGAGGGACCGCGTTAAGCCTCTTCTTTGGAACCGGCTGCGAGCGTTCAGTCGGAATGATGATAACCGGAGCCTGCAGCGGTAAACCCGCGATCCTTATAAGATATTTTAAGACCGCTCCGGTAGTCTGATCGGCGGAAACATAGACCGGCTGCCTGCTCGTCAAAAACAGCCTGATAAGTCTGAACCAATAAGCAGCATATTTTTCATCAGCCAAATAATCGCCGGACTGCCAGGCGAAATAACCCGGATGCACAATAAGATAGGCATCCCCCACATTCTTGATCAGCCAGCGGATCACTGATTTATCATTATCACTCAAGCTGTTAATAGTCATAACCTTGCCGAGTTCAGTAAAGAATTCACTCTCAAGACCGGTCTCCTTAGAAAGACCGTATACTTTATCCAAGACATCTTCCGTGAGCTTTTCATTATCCAATAAAGTTAAGAGCTCATGTTTTATCGCCTCTTCTCCCGGGAAATTATTCTGCAGCAACAGCGATAATTTATGTTTATAATCCAAAAGAATTCTTGCGT
>JBAZGW010000030.1:0-15667 GCA_041652635.1 Candidatus Omnitrophota bacterium
GCATCTTCCACTCTGGCCTTTTTCTCTTTCATTTCGGTTTCGGTGGCTGCTCCGACGTTGATCACGGCGACTCCGCCGGAAAGCTTGGCGAGCCTTTCCTGCAGCTTCTCTTTATCGTAATCGGAATCGGTCTTCTCCATCTCTTTCTTTATCTGCTCTATCCTGCCTTTGATATCGGCGGTCTTGCCCGCGCCTTCGATTATCGTGGTGTTCTCTTTATCGACCTTGACGCGTTTCGCGCGGCCGAGGTCGGTCACGGGAACGTTCTCGAGTTTAATGCCGAGATCTTCCATGATCGCCTTGCCTCCGGTCAATACCGCGATATCCTGAAGCATCGCTTTCCTTCTGTCTCCGTAACCCGGGGCCTTGACGGCGCAGATCGCGATGGTGCCGCGGATCTTGTTGACGACCAGCGTGGCAAGGGCTTCGCCCTCAACCTCTTCGGAGATAATGATCAACGGCCTGCCCTGCTGCGAAACTTTTTCCAGCAACGGAATAAGGTCCTTCACGGCCGATATTTTCTTTTCATGGATAAGTATATACGGCTCATCCAGCACGCATTCCATTTTCTCCATGTCGGTCGCGAAATAAGGTGAAAGATACCCCTGGTCGAACTGCATACCTTCAACTACTTCCAGGGTGGTCTGCATCGATTTCGCTTCTTCAACCGTGATAACTCCGTCCTTGCCGACTTTTTCCATGGCGCTGGCAAGCAGGTTACCGATAGTCGCGTCCCCGTTGGCGGAGATCGTGGCGATCTGGGCGGTCTCTTTCTGCTCCTTGACAGGTTTGGACATCTTCTTCAACTCGTCCACTACGGCAACCACGGCTTTATCGATACCTCTTTTCAACCCCATGGGGCTGATGCCGGCGGTAACCGCTTTTAAACCTTCTTTATATATGGCGTAAGTGAGCAGCGTCGCTGTCGTGGTGCCGTCTCCGGCGGTGTCGGAGGTCTTCTCCGCCACTTCCTTGACCATCGCGGCGCCCATATTCTCGTAAACATCTTCCAGCTCAACTTCTTTAGCCACGGTAACGCCGTCTTTTGTGATCGTCGGTGAACCGAATTTCTTGTCCAGCACGACATTGCGGCCTTTGGGGCCGAGCGTTACTACCACGGCGTCGGCAAGTTTCTTGACTCCCAGCAGGAGTTTTTGCCTAGCCTCTTCTCCGAAAGAAAGCTGTTTTGCCATCAAAGTACCTCCTTAAAATAATTTAATAAAAGTTAGTCCTTTACTATCGCCAGGATATCTTCCTCGCGGACGATCAGGTGGTCTTCACCGTTGACCTTGATCTCCGTGCCTGAATACTTACCGTAGAGCACCTTATCCCCGGTCTTGACTTCCAAGGCGACCAGCTTGCCGTCATCGGAAAGTTTGCCTTTGCCGACCGAAACCACTTTACCCTCTTGCGGCTTTTCTTTGGCCGTATCGGGAAGAATGATCCCTCCCTTGGTCTTTTCTTCGGCATCCAAGGGTTTTACAAGTACCCTGTCTCCTAAAGGTATGATTTGCATGTTCCCTCCTTCCTGTTTATTGTTAATTAACTTCCACTGACTCGTTTTAACCCAAACGGCGGAATATACCGCCTGTTTCTAACCCGTGTTGGATCCACGGTTTTTATTCCTGTGATAAGATCAGATTTTCAAACGGCTGGCACTCTTTTGCGCAGAGTGCTAAAACCGCGCGAAAAAAAAACTTTTTTCCCTTCCATAAGAAAACGCCGCGGTTGTTCTTGAATGGAATTAATGCGGAAAGATATTTCCCGGCATCCTGCGATAAAACCGGCCTCTCGCACCGGGAGTTATTTTATAGCACAAACTTTTCCGCCTGTCAATAGGGTAACGGCTAATTTCTTCTTCACCTGCGCCGGCGCTTTTCCTTAAACTTAGTTATTTTATCCTGCACATACCAGGAAAAATATCCTTTATACCTTTTCTGCAAAACAGGCAGCATCCAGTCTTTAGTGGTGACCATTCCGCGGCAGCCGGCGGCGCCGCATTTACATTTAAAAGAATAGTTAAAATCCGCGTCGGTCATGCAGTAATCGTAGGTGATCTCTTCGCCGGGCGCTATCTCGCGCATCGCCGCTATCACAAGCTGGCCTTTTATTCCGGAGTTGGGCTTACAGCTATGATTGAAGAAATCGTCGTCCTCCAACCCTCCTTTTTTACAGGAAACCAGGTAAAACTGATCCGCTATTTTAGTGGCGTAATTATCTATCTCTTTAAAACAAGTTTTTCCCAGCTTGTCGAATTCGGCCTGGGTGATAATGGAACCGCCCCAGACCGCGATGACCTCGTCTTTCTTTATCGGCTTAACGGCAAAAACCCCCCGCTGGTCTATCCCGGAACGGTTCACCTTGACTTTGTCGCTGACGTAAGAATGATTAACCATTTTATTCTTCCTGCCTCCTGAGGACGACACCTTCTTTTTTTACTCCGGCAATGAGCGCGTTAAAGACCGCTTTTTCCCCGGCAATATCCTCCAGAAAGACCAGGCCTTTCCGCGCGATCCGCCCATCCAGCAGCATCCTGGCCACGGTAACCGGAACGCTAGCCGTGACCTTCTGCATCGAATTCCATTCTTCTCCGGCGGCGGCAAAACTCTTCAACAGCCAGGTAACTCTCCCGGCCGGCCGGATGATCTGGACTTCACCAAGCGTATAATTGTCCTGTTTGGCCCCCTCCAGTATCGCCTTGCTTTCCGCCATGCGCCCGGGAGAAAACAACCCGTAATTATCCGCGAAACGGAAGAACTCGACGAATCCCAGCGGCCTGACCACGCGGCATGTCAAACTGCGCGCCCCTGTCTTATCCAAGATATTCTCGAAACCGCTGGCGGAGTAATAACTTTCCGCTTCTACGCCGAAATATTTCTCTCTGCGGTAACCGGCGAAAGCGGGAAACTTCTTTTTCCTGCCGCCGATAACCTGGCTGGAAACCAGCCGGTGTTCAAGCACCAGGTCTTCAAAACACCAGAGAAACGGGAAATAATTCTTTTTAGGGGAAAGAGAGCCGGCTTTTACGTGGATCTCAAGCACGCGGCCGCCGCCTGAGGTTTCTTTACCGAGCAGAAAATTAACTATTCCCGGGCAAAAACCGCATCCGGGTATTACCGTTATACCGCGTTTCAATATCTCTTTTCCCTTGGCTTGATAAACATCGGGGTCTACGTCCGAGACATCGACAAGGTTTTTGCGGTATTTAAGCGCCCACTCCAGGCAGCGTTCGCCGATCTCTCCTGCCAGGGCTCCGGCGAGCAGATCGGCTTTCAAAAGATCACGCTCATCCGTGAGAGGAAAAGCCGAAATATCACTGTCGCGCTTTTTAAAGAAATGCAGCACCGCGCGGCTTATGCGGCCGTCTCCGGCAACTGCGACACTATATCGCCGCTTCATCTCTTTTTAAGCTGCCAGATCTTAGGCGTGACCAGGCTGGCCAGGTGGATCTCCGGAGAATAATACTTCAACGATTCCGCCTTGGCGCCCAGCCGCTGCTGCAGCCTGCGTTTCAACACGGGCAGGGTAAGTTTAGCCGGGTCGGCCTTCTTCGAAGCCATCAGGAAGCAATATTCGCATCCACAGCTGTAGGAAGGCATAGGCAACCTGACCGGGTTAAGGTAAGAGAACATTTTGGCGAGTTTTTCCACCGTTCCCTTGATGATGATGTCGAAATCCAGGAACGGGCCCAATTGAAAGATGGCGATGCCGTCGTCGGTCAGGGCTTCATGCACGCTCTTGTAGAAATCGCCCTGGAATAAAGCCTTCCCGGGACCGACGGGGTCTGTGGAATCAACTACGATAATATCGAAATGGTTTTTGTGCGCCTTAATGAATTCCCTGCCATCCTGAAAAGCGAGTTTCAGCCTCTTATCAGTGAAACTGCCCTGAGAGACGAACGGCAGGTATTTCCTGGCCATGCCGACGACTTCCTCGTCTATATCCACCAGGCTCAATTCCTTCAGCGGATGCTTGCGCGCCTCGCGCAGGACCCCGCCGTCGCCGCCTCCAACCACCAGCAGTCTCCGCGGAGCGGGATGGGTCATTAACGGCACGTGGGCGATGACCTCGTGATAGATGAACTCGTCGCTCTGGGAGAATTGGACTATCCCGTCCAAGGCCAGCATCTTGCCGAAACCGCGGCTTTCAAAAATATATATCTGTTGATATTTTGTTTTACCGGAAAAAATTTCCCTGTCCACCCGGAAGGTATCTTTCTTACAGCGTCTGATACCGGGGAAAGCGGCCTCCACAAACCATTTTTCGTTTTTATCGGAGATGGTCTTCACGTTATATACCTCTTTTCAGGAATTTGATCTTTATTTTTGTGGGTTTGAGTTTGCTCTTCAGGTATTCGAGGGCGGCGTAAGGCTGAGTATTCTCGCCGCAGGTAAAGATATCGAGGGCAATATGATTATGCTCCGGCCAGGTGTGTATGGCGATATGTGATTCCGCCAGAATGACCACACCCGTGATCCCCTGCACGGGGAATTTATGCACGGAAGCTTTCAATGGCGTATTGTTGGCCGCTTTAGCTGCCTCCCATAGCAGTTTCTTTACCGCCTTGGGACTTTCATCCATTTGAGGCGCTTCCAGATCGGCAATTAAATGGACAGTTCTAAAAGTCTCTTTTTTCTTAGAACAGCCTGTCATCTCACCCCCCCCATTTTAAAAGTTTCTCCGCTCTTTAAGCGGGTTCAAACCTGTTTTTAGACAAAAACTTCCCTTATTTATCTTATTATATATATCTTCAGGAAAATGCAAGTGTTTTTTAAAGAATTTTGTTCCTGCCGGTTTTCTATTTCGAATAAGCCTTGATTATCTTCACTTCCGAAAGAGGCTTATCCGAAGCGCCGGTAGCGGAATCTTCGATCTTTTGGACCACGTCATAACCGGAAACCACTTTCCCGAATATGGTATGACGCATATTCAACCAGGGAGTCCTGGCAGTGGTAATAAAGAACTGACTGCCGTTCGTGCCCGGCCCGGCGTTCGCCATGGCCAGGATCCCGGGGGCGTCGAAAGTAACGGACGGAGAACATTCATCTTCAAACGGGCTTCCCCAGACGGATTCCCCTCCGCGGCCGGTGCCGGTGGGGTCGCCGCACTGGATCATAAAATCTTTGATCACGCGATGAAAGATCACGCCGTTATAATACCCCTTTTCCGCCAGCTTGGTGAAATTCTCGCAGGCCTTGGGAGCGGTATCCGGCATCAGTTTTAGCTCAATATTACCCAGATTGGTCTCCAACACGACATTCTTGACGTCCATGGCAAAAGCCCCTCCGCAGATAGCTGCCCCGGTTAATAAAGAAACCACCGTGAAAATCAACGCTAATATCTTTTTCATTTTACGGCCCCCCCAGGATAAAAAGTTCTCCTATTTTTGTTCAAAAGATATTTTAGTATACAACATTACCGGGAAATATCAAGATGCGGACGGGTATTTTCTCTGGATTACGAAAAATGGTTCGGCTATAATGTTTTTCTCATAGAGAGACTATGAGAAAAAAGTCCATAGTCGATAGACCACGGACCATGGTAACGAGAAACGCAGCACGAAAGGTAAGAAACGGATATCCCACGATACACAAGGGACGAAGGAAGATGGAAGATACAAAACTAACAGTCTGCTGAAAAACCCTATTTTCGTCATCCTGAGCGAAGCGAAGGATCTCATCTCCGTCGGAGATTCTTCGGCCTTCGGCCTCAGAATGACGCAATCGGGACTTTTTTAGCAGACTGCTAAGCAAAAATCACACTCTTTAAATTTCCCGCGTCATTGCGATAGCGCCGGAGTCAGGAAAGCAAGCTTTATAAAGATTGCTTCGTCAGCCTATTGGCCTCCCAGCAATGACGATTAACTGTTTTTGCATTTACTGTGGACCATGGTCTGTGGTCTATAAACTTCTTTTTGAATGAGAATCATGGACGACAAACATCCTCCGCACAAATTCAACGAAGCGCTTAAGATAGCCGATATCCGCCTTTTCATCGCCGCGATCGGCTCTTTCTCACTGGCCAGCCGGGCCCTGACGGTAGTCATCGGATTCCAGATATACAAGATCACGCACTCGCCCCTGGCCCTGGGCTGGCTGGGTTTGATCGAAGCCATCCCGGCGATCGGCATCGCCCCTTTCGGAGGGTATGTCGCCGACCATTTCAGCCGAAAGAAAATACTGATCATCACCCGCGCGGCTTCCTTCATCTGCAGTTTGATAATGTTCGCGCTTTCTCTGCAAAACGGAAAAGAAAACCTGCCCGGGCTTTACGCGGCGATCTTCCTGGCAGGAGTGGCGCGCGGTTTTGCCGATCCCGCGAACACCGCGTTCGAAGCCCAGGTAGTTCCCAAACGGCTTACCGTCAACGCTTCTTCCTGGATCAGCAGCACCTGGATAGCCTGCTCAGTGGCCGGCCCGGCCGCGATAGGGTTCATTTTCGATGCCCGGGGCGCGGCAATATCGTATTTATCGATCACCGCGGTTTTTATCCTTTCCCTGCTCTGCACGATGGCGATTACCCCCAAACATCAACCGCTGCCTAAAAAAAGGGAACCGGTCTTAAAAAGCATCGGCATCGGCTGGCGCTTTGTCCTACGCAGCCGGATACTTTTCCCCTCAATGGCTTTGGACCTTTTCGCTGTCTTTTTCGGCGGGGCGATAGCGCTTCTGCCGGTCTACGCGGAAGACATCCTGCGAGTGGGCGCCAAAGGGCTGGGATTGCTCAATGCCGCGCCCTCTTTAGGCGCGATGCTGATCACTCTGGCGGCCACGCACCGTCCGCCGATCGCCCGCGCCGGCAAGAACCTTCTGCTGGCGGTCTTCGGCTTCGGGATAAGTATCCTGGTTTTCGCTTTCTCTAAGAACTTCTGGCTTTCGATGACGGCGCTCTTCTTCAGCGGCGTATTTGACGGGATCAATATGGTCATCCGGCGCTCGATCATCAGGCTGCTCTCTCCGGATGAGTTGCGCGGCAGGATCGCGGCCGTGAACTGGATATTCATCTGCGCTTCCAATGAACTGGGCGCGTTCGAAAGCGGCATGGGCGCGGCGCTGATCGGCACCGTCCCCTGCGTAGCTCTCGGCGGTGTTGCCACCCTGGCCATCGTCGGCATAACCGCCGCCTTCGCCGGAAAACTGCGCGGCCTGCGTTTCGACATCCACACTATGGAGCAGCATCCGGAGCAATAAAAAACTGAAGGATGATGGACGAAGCACGAGGCACGACAAACTTAAAAATCTCTTCTCTTATATTTTTAGCGTCCTTCATGCTTCGTCTCTCTTCCCTCTTTCAGAGTGACGGTATATTTCCTGATCATGGCGCAGGGATGGTAGGAAAGTTTGGATTTCCGCAGGCCGGGGATCCCCAGGTCCTGTTCCATATTCACATAGCGGAACCGTCCGGCTTCATCCTTCAAGAATTCCTGCAGCATAACCTGATACAGGCCGGTCATTTCCGGGTCGGCCTTTAAAACGTGGATCACTAAAGTATCCGGATTTAATTCCTGCCCTATGGCAATGGCGCAGATCTTTCCCCCGACCAGGATTGCCCCGGCCGACAGGCCGAAAGAAGAAAAGTTTTTCACCATCTCGCGCACCGCCTGCCGCTCACTATTCAAACCTTCCACTCCGTCGCAATTACGGATAATGCACCAGGCATCCTCGAATTCCCGGCAAAGCGCGGCATTGCTTTCTTCGATACGCAGGTATTGATAATTATGCTCGTTCCGGAACCGCCGGACCAAGTTCCTTTTACCGTCGTATTTCCTACCCGGGAAAATGGTCAAGTCGGCAACATTGTATAGATAATCGGCGCTGTCCGGGTCCGCCTCCGCCGAAAAACGCGGCTCATTCCCGAACAACGCTTTAATTTCTTCCGGGACGCGGAAGAAAACCCCGCCGTTATCCGCGAGCACCCGCTCGATAACGGCTTTATGCCCGCCTAAACCGATAGGCGCGAAAAACCGCCGTCCTTCCGCGCTTTCCGAACGGCAAAGCAACAAACCGTCGCAATCGCAAATTTGCAGATTATAGGCTGAACGCCAGGAATAAAGATTGGTGAAAGTGAACTCTGATATTTGCGGCGGCTGAAGAGAAAAAGCGGCTTTAAACCTCTCCAGATCGCTCAATTCCAAAGGCCGGAATTCCGGATAAAACTGGATCGGCATATACGCTCCGTATATAAGAACCGAAGGATGGGGGATGAAGCACGAAGGACGCTCAAAACGTAAGAGAACAGATTAATTTGTCGGATTGATAGCCTTCGAGCAATGACGCTGATTGAAGATTAAATATCTTCTTCCCAGAATTTTTCATGCTTCGTGCCTCATGCTTCGTCCTTCTTAACTACGCCCATAGACTGTTTCTATCTATTCCTCACGGCGCCGGCCAGCGCCGACACCGCGTAACAGGCGGCGGCGAACAACACGATCGTCGCTCCCGACGCGGTCCCCCAATAGTATGAAGCTATTAAACCGCCGACACCGGAAAACAGGCTGATGATCACCGCCCACCACGTGTAAGCGGACATATTGCGCGCAATGTTCCTGGCCGCCGCCGCCGGCAGAACCAGCAGTGAATTAATGATCAAAATCCCCGCCAGCTTGATCGAAAGTATGACCACCAGCGCCAGAAGCACCGTAAAGCTTGTCTCTACCCAGAAGGTGTTCACCTTACGGCTGCGCGCCAATGACTGGCTGACGCTCGTAAAGATCATCGCGTTCCCGACTATGACCCAGTAAAGACCGACGGCAGCGGCTATCGCGAAAAACCAGCCTATTTGCTGCGGGGTAACGGTGAGGATATCGCCGATCAGGTAACTTGTATATTTTACAAATCCCCCCTGTCTGCTTAAAATGACAATACCCAGGGCCACAATAAAAGCGAATAGAACGCCCAGGACGGTATCCATGGAAGCCCTGGTCAGGTTCTTCAACAGGTTGATGCCCACGGAAAGCACTACTGCCAGGACCAGCATAGGCAATACCGGATCCTGGAACCCCAGCAACACTCCGAGGGCGATCCCGGTAAGCGCGGAATGACCTAAAACATCCGTAAAAAAGACCATACGGTTACTGACCACCATCGTTCCCAACAAGGCAAACAAGGGGGTGACCAGCAGTACCGCCAACAGGGCGTTCTTCATAAAAACATAATGCGCCCAATCTAACGGAAGCATACTTATCAGCTTATACCAGGCCTCAATGACCGCCATGCGCATCCTTCCCGTTCGCTATAGAATTCGGCAGGCAGGAGATATTCCACAGGGCCGGGCCGAACGCCTCCAGCAACTTTTCATCTGAAAGAACGTCTTTGGGATCTCCTTCGGCGATCACGCAGCGGTTAAGCAGGATTATCCTGTCCACATAGGAAGAAATGCCCGCCAGGTCGTGCGTTACCAATACCACCGATATATCGTGGGTCTGCCGCAGGTCGCGGACGATCCGGTAAAAAAGCGCCAACCCCTTTACATCCACGCCGCTGCCCGGCTCATCCAGCAGCAGCAGATCGGGAGCGGGAGTCATGGCGATAGCCAACAGCACGCGCTGTAATTCCCCTCCGGAGAGATCGCCGATCTTTCTTTTCAACAGATGTTCGGCGGCGAACAACGACAGGACTTTCCCGACCTTAACGGACATATCTTTATTTATCCCCGCCCAGACCGGCCTGCGGCTTATCGCCGAGGCCACCAGATCGGAGACGCTGATCGGCGCGCCTTTATCCAATTGCAGCTTCTGGGGAACATAACCGATTTTTGGGGACTGGGAAGGGCTGCCTCCGACGCGAAAAGTTATTCTCCCCTGGAAAGCGATCTCTCCCAGGATGGTGCGCAACAAGGTGGTTTTACCGGCGCCGTTGGGACCGACCACGCCGATGACCTCGCCACAGTTCACGTGCAGATTGACCCCGGAGAGTATGACATTCCTGCCTGATCTCACCGTCAGATTCTCTATTTTCGTGCAACAATGTTCGCAGCTATTACGCAAAACCGCTCCCTTTTAAGAAACCGAAGCCCCTCTTGCCACTATTTGCCGAAAGCCTTCTTTAAAACGTCCAGGTTCTTCTCCATGATCTTAATATAGGCGTCATTCTCGTCCGGACCGCTGACAGCCGGATCAAGCACATAAACCTCGAGGCCTGTTTCTTGGGCGATCACGCCCGCTGCCGCCGAAGGATACTGCGGTTCGCTGAACAAAACACAGGTATTCCTTCCGGAATTTCTTATCAATTCCACCGTATCGGCCAGTTCTTTAGCGCTCGGTTCGCTGCCGGGTTCCCGTTCCACCACGGCCGCGATCTTCAGGCCGAATTCTGCGGCGAAATACGGGAAGGCTTCGTGAAATGTGATAATATTCCTGCCTCTATAAGCCGCGAGTTCGGTGTGCATCTTTTCGCGCAATGCTTCAAGCTTAATCACATAATTATCCGTATTCTTTTCGTAAAGTCCTTTATGCGCGGGGTCGATCTTCCCCATGGCCGCGCCCAGATTCTTCACCTGCGCGATAACAGCGGAGACGCTCACCCAGACATGCGGATTATCTTCTTGCCCGCTTTTTATCAAAGGTATCCCTTCGGACAAATTGACTATGTTTAGTTCCGGATGCTGCGCCGTAACGCTCTCCAGGAAAGACTCCATACCAGCTCCGTTGACGGCCAGCACCTTCGCGTCGGAAAGCTTTTTCATATCCGCCGGGGTAAGCGCGTAATCATGCAGACATCCGGTAAAAGGAGGCGTAAGATTCTCCACGAAAACGCCCGGCACGTTCTTGGCCACGTTCCTGGTCATGATATACATCGGATAAAAAGAGGCGACGATCTTTATCTCTTTTTGCGCGGCAACCGCGCCGCGCGCGAACAAAGATAGAAACAACGCCAACACTACCGCCGCAACCACCGACCGTTTATAGTTAATCATCTTTCTCCTTTCAGAAGACGCCGGATTCACGAAACAATATTTTTAATGAATACTCCCAGGACTAATCCTTCGGCAAAGTTTATCCTGAGCGGATTAGACTTTTAGAACCTGTCGAAGGACGGGGTTTCTTTCCTGAATTATTACCCGCCGTAAAATACCGGCAACGGCTATGGTAACGCAGCCCGTATCGGCATTGGGTCACGGTAACGTTTTAAAGCCGTAACCGCTTGACAATAGACGAAACGTCCGCCATTAAAGCATTGGCGAGACTTTGCCGCCACTAGTGCGTTGGCGAGGTTAATCCCGCCACAAAGATTGGCGAGGCTGCGCCCGCCACTGATGCGTTGGCGGACTTCGCTTTGCGCGTTCATCCAGAAACTTCTATATCCCACATTCAAAGCATTCGAGAATTCTGCGCTCCGATTAAAATTGAATTGCTTCGTCGGCCTATTGGCCTGCCCGTAATGACGTTTACGGACGTCCTTCACCCCTCGTCTTTTGTGCCTCGTCCGTGCGGAGAATTGAGTATTGTGTCCCCGGAACTCCGCGGTAACTTATCGTCCTTCGTGCTTCATGCCTCGTCCTTCGTTGTTCCAGAACCCAACACCCAGAACCCGTATTTATCTGCATTCCGAGCACAATCCTTCTATATGCAACGAATGGTGCTGGACCTTACCGTTCAGTTCTTTTTCTATGAATTGAGCTATCTCACGAAAGTTGCAGAATTCCACTTCTTCCACTTTATTGCATCTTCTACAAATGAAATGATGATGGTCTGTCCGGGGTTTCCTGCACAGGCTGTAATAAAGCCGGCGGTTATGATGCTCGATCTTTACCAGAATACCGGCACTTTCCATTTCTTCCAGGATACGGTAAACCGAAGGCAGCCCCACTTTGAGGAACATCTTCCCGAGCATCCCTTTTATATCAGAAGGCCCGAGATAACGTTTCTCTCTCAGAAAAAGCCCGATCACCGCTTTTCTGCGGGGGGTTATCTTGAAATGGTGGCCTTTGAGCGCCGCCAGATAGTCTTCCATTTTAACTCCGGCCTATTTTAAGTTAGTAAAATGAAATTGCCGCGCCCGCCGCTAAAACTTCGGCTGGCACACGATGACGATATAATCCGCATTCTATCAGATGAACCCAATTGGGGTCATTCTAAGAAAAATGAAAGATATTACATCGTCGGAGATTCTTCGGCCATTCGATTCCGCTTATGGTGAGTCTTTTGCCCTGTTCAAGACAGGCCCTACGGCCTCAGAATGACGCAATCGAAACTTTTTTAACAGATTGTTAGTTACCGCATCTGTATAAATAGAAATGATTTCTATTTATAACACAAAACAACGCCATTTGTCAATGCTGAAATAAGATTGGGGCGGCACAAAACGGTAAGGAACATTTAAAACGGGGTTGTCGCGGGCAGGCTCAACCTTTTGCATCCCGGCGGGTCCAGTAATCGTCTTCCCAGCGTTTCTTTTCTTCTTCGTGGAGCTTGTTCTCCGGGTTAATTATCTTTTTTTCCACCCGGCGGCGCTTGGCATCATCCTTATTCTTTTTTTCCGACTCCTGATCCTTCGTCCTTTGCGATACCGAAGAAAGCATAAATATGGCGATAATTATAATTACGATCCACAAAAAGATGGTCATCTTCCCTCTTAGGCTATTCCTGCCGCGAAACCGCTTCCGATTTAGAAGTTACTCACTGCAACAGCAATTATACTCTTTTTTGCTGTAAACCCAAACACTATTAATCCAGAATATCCTATATATATTCTTTCAGAAGGCATCCTACGCTCAAAAATAGCCTCCCGGCCCTTGAGAGAACTCCAAGCTGATGGTAAACTATAGATGTAGGGAGTAACTAAATGCCGGGCCTGCGAAGGGGGATGTTATGGGCCAAAAGAACAAAATACTCATAATAGATGATGAGAAGCACCTCGCCGCGCTGATAAAACTGAATCTTGAACATACCGGTAAATATGAAGTTTCCGTGGCCCATGACGGAGAAGAAGGCTTAAAGAAAGTAACCCAGGAAGCCCCTCACTTGATCATTCTGGATCTAATACTACCCAAACTCACCGGAGAAGAAGTCTGCAAGAAGATCAGGCGGGACGAGAAAACAGAAAAGATCCCGATCATCATGGTAACAGCCAAAGCCTCCACAGCCGACGTCATTATCGGCAAAGTCATCGGCGCCAACCATTACATCACCAAACCTTTCCAGATGAACGACCTGCTGAAGAGTATCGAGGAAGTTCTTAGTCGATAGTAACCGTTTGTCTTTAATTGCGTTACGACACGCTCTTCTTCTACAAACCCCTTAAACCTTCCGGCCGCAAGCCTATCTCACCGTCAAGCGCCGACTTCAACACATTCAAAAGTATGCCTTTATCCTTAGGGAATGCCCCTTCCAACGCCAGATAGTTGGAAGCGTGATCGGAACGAAAGATGGTCTTTTTAAGCTCCAGCCCTCTAATGATCCCGTAAGCTTCCCGCAGCAGTTCTTCCGGCCCCAATTCCTCGAACCCGCCCGCCTCAACTTCCTTTGCCAAAGGCGTCCCGGGGATGACCATCAAGGAAAGAAATGAAAGATACCGCGGCTGCATCCTGTTCAAAGCCGCGATCGTGCCTTGAATATGCGCGGAAGAATATTTCCTGCCGCCCAGGCCCAGCAGAACGATCACGGAAGATTTTATTCCCGCTTCCTGCGCCTTATGCACCGCTTGAATCATCTCCTCGACGCTGGAAGATTTAGCGCAGCGGTCCAGGATCTCCTGACAACCGCTTTCCAATCCCATATAGATCAGGCTCAACTTATGCGCATAGAGCTCCCGCAATTCCTCCGGACTCCTTTGCGTGATATTGCGGCCGTTGGCATAGCTGGAGACCCGCGCCAGACGGGAGAACGCCTGCTCCAACTCTTCCAGAACAGGAATAAGCTTGGCGTTACCCAACACCAGGGCGTCGCCGTCCATCAAAAAAACGCGCCGCGCCTCTTTATCCCGTGAAGCATACTTCTTTATGTCCGCGCTGATCTCTTGGGGGTCTTTGATACGGAAGGGTTTATCTTTATACGCGCCGCAGAAACTACAGCTGTTTGACGAACATCCCAGAGTTATCTGTAAGAGTACGCTCTCGGCTTCCGAAGGAGGCCTTATCGCGGGTTCTATGATCGGCATCCGCTTGAAAGTGTTTTGATCCCGGCTTCTATCTGTTCTCTGATCTCCGGGCAGGAAGGCGGCAGGAATTGCAGGGCTTTTCTCAACGCTTCAAGAGCGTCTTTCTTTAAACCGAGATTGAAATACGCGTCCGCTAAATTCTCGTAAGTGACGGCCCGGCCGGGTTCGATCTCCAGCGCTTTCTCGAACAACGCAACTGCCTGCTTATACTCCCCGAGCTTATTCAACAACCAGCCTTTATTATGATAAATAGTGGAGTAATCCGGTTCGCTCTCGATCCCCCTGTCGAAATAAGGCAAAGCCGCGTCGGTCATCCCCAATTCCACCATGCATAAAGCGCGGTCATTATAGGCCGCACCGTCTTTGGGATTAAGCTTGACCGCCGAATCCAGATAGACGATGGCGTCGCTGTAATTCCCTTCCAGGATCTCCCGCTGCGCCTTAAAATACATCTCTTCGGCGGGCATCTCCCTCTCCCGGGAAATACGCAGGCCTTCCCCGACCAATTTCTCGGCTGCGGAAGTATCCGCGTAAGTGATCGCCTCATCAAGCTGATGCCGCAGTTCTGATAAACCTATATTTGCCATAATTTAAAAGACAGTCCACAGTCGATGGACGATAGTCCATAGTCTAAAAACCTAACCCTTAGTTTTAGGTCTTGGGTTATGAATCATGGAACAAAAAGCCGCGATTAACGGATAAATCCGCTAAAACTTCTTAATCTCAAACTTTAATTCCATTTGAGGATTCTTGGCTTTAATATCTTCCAACGCTTTGCTTACCAATTCGATCGCGGACTGCAAAGCCTCCTTTGATTCCGAACGAGTCAAGAGTACCTCTACTTCGTAGGTCAGGTCGTTGCGTTTCCGGCGCATATCTTCAAAATGCTCAGTTAACTCTTTATATCTATCCCCTAACAAAACAGCGGTCATTTCGACAACCGTTTTATGCTGCGCTCCGTCATCCGGCACATAACCACACTGCAAAAGTAGTGCCCGCCCGGTTTTTAACATCGCGGTATAGGCAAGCATATACGTTGAACGAACACCAATAGAAGCAATTGCACAGGCTTCCTCCAAATCAAGAATAGCTGCGCGCAATAAACCTTCAATTTGCACACAACCGGCTTTCTGCCGGCGAATTTTGCCTTGCTTCTCTAATTTCTTTATCAAATCCTGTAGTTTCATTTAAGCGCGATGATCTTCCCGGCTAAAACTTGGTTGAGAAACCCACCTTTTTTATTCTTCTGGGCATTGAATTCAGTATCTGCGTATGCGGTAAAGTTTATCTCCCGGTCCAAAGACTGTTCAAGCTTGCGGATCAGGCTTAAAAACTTTGCCCGGTTAAATTCCCCCACGACTACCACATCAATATCGGAATCCGCTTTTTCTTTATCCACGGCATACGATCCGTACAAAAAAGCGCGGCTAATTCCCGGAAATTCCGAAACACATTCCTTAAGACCGGCTTCGACGCCAACGGTTTTAAATACGATCTCCTTGAGTTGTTTGTATAAAGGATACTTCTTGTTCAAAGCGAATATCCTTAGCCTGCCCCGAACCGTAGAAATA
>JBAZGW010000031.1:0-15099 GCA_041652635.1 Candidatus Omnitrophota bacterium
TCGCCGGACGAGTGCTCTTGATCGCCGGAGGCCGGGATAAGGGCTGTGATTATTCGGTGATAGCGGAGGCCGCCAGGCGTAAAGTGAAGAAAGCATTTCTTATCGGAGAAGCTAAAGAAGCGATAAGGGGCTCTTTGGGAGGATGCGTTCAGGTGGAATACGCTTTGGATATGCCCGACGCGGTAAGAAAGGCGTTTCAGTCCGCTTCATCCGGGGATTACGTGCTGCTTTCTCCGATGTGTTCCAGTTTCGATATGTTCACCAGTTATGAGGAACGAGGCAGGATCTTTAAAGCGGAATTTTCCGCGTTGGGATAAGGACGAATGGTAAGGAACATCAGGATAAATCTTTTTGCGGTTACCGTCGCGTTGATATGCGTCGGGATTATTATGATCTACAGCGCTTCCAGTATTTACGCGCTGGACCGGTATAAGGACAGCTTTTTCTTTGTCAAAAGGCATCTTAGTTTTGTGTTGTTCGGGACGCTGCTGGCATTCCTGGCTATGGTCATCGATTACCGCAAGTTCTCCCGCTATTCAAAACCGTTGCTTTTGATATCTCTGTTATTGTTATTGCTCGTTCTGGTCCCCGGCCTGGGCAGGGAAGTTTCCGGCGCCCGCAGGTGGTTCCGTTTCAAACTCATCAGTTTCCAGCCTTCGGAGTTGGCTAATTTGGCCCTGATAGCTTATATAGCGGATTTTATCTCGCGCAAAGATAATTTACTGCGTTCATTCTGGAAAGGTTTTTTCCCTCCTATGGCGGTGATGGGCTGCACGGTGGTATTGATATTGGCGCAGCCGGACCTCGGCACCGTGGTCGCGTTGGCGGTCACCGTGGTCATTATGCTGTTTGTCGCCGGGATAAGGGTTTCTTATTTATTATCTTTATTGCTTATGTCCCTGCCGGTGTTGTATCTGCTTGTTTTCAGCGTTCCCTACCGCAGGATGCGCATATTGGCGTTCCTTAATCCCTGGGCCGATCCCCGCGGCACCGGATTTCAGATCATACAATCGCAGGTCGCTTTGGGGTCCGGAGGATTTTTCGGGGTCGGGCTGGGGCATTCAAACCAGAAACTGTTTTATCTTCCCGCCGCGCATACCGATTTCATCTTCTCTATTATCGGGGAAGAACTGGGCCTTATAGGCACGGTAGGCGTTATCCTTCTGTTTATGGTCTTTATCCTTCAGGGCATAAAGATAATCAAGAATTCCCCGGATAAATTCAGCTATTTTTTCAGCCTGGGATTGGTTTCGCTGCTTTGTATACGCGCTTTGATAAACATCGGGGTCTCTTGCGGGCTTCTGCCGACGAAAGGGTTGCCTTTGCCGTTCATAAGCTACGGAGGGTCCTCTTTGATCTTTGATATCGTGGCCGTCGGGATACTGATGAACATCGCCAGGACCGGGGAATATCCATGAGGAGATGCGGGCGGCCGGGGCGCGTGGTCATCGTTACCGGCAGGAGCGGCGGCCATATTTTCCCGGCGGTGAGCGCGATGGAACGGATATGTTCCGAGATCGGGGCAAAGGAAGTAATGTTTGTTCTTCCTGATCGCGCCGTGCTTCCCTCGGAAGGAAAGTTTTGCTCCGGCCGGCGCAGTGTTACTCTGCCTTATCCGCCGCCGGAGCTGCGGAAGGCGCTGGGCAGGTTCGCTACCTTATTGTATCTGCCGTTGATCACCTTTAAAAGCCTGTTTATCCTGTTGTGTTTCCGTCCCGCGGCCGTGGCGGGGTTCGGCAGTATCTGTTCAGTGCCGATGGTGTTTTTTGCCCATTTATTCGGGATCAGGACGCTCATTCATGAACAGAATGTTATCCCGGGTAAAGCGACTTTGTTCCTGTCCAGGTTCGCCGATAAGGTCGCCGTGTCGTTCGGCGGGACAAAGGAATATCTGGGCGCCGCAAGCGGCAGGGCGGTGTTGACGGGAAATCCTTTGCGCGGCGGATTGCGCAAGGTGGATAAAAAAGAAGCGCGGGATTTCTTCGGGTTAAGCGCGGAAAAATTCACGGTGCTGGTCACCGGCGGCAGCCAGGGGAGTTCCCGGATCAATGATTCCTTCGTGGGCGCGGTAAAGCTTTTGAAGGAGCCGGGAGAACTGCAGGTCGTGCATTTAACGGGGAGCGGTGATTTCGCGCGGGTTAAAGAGTCTTACCGCGGATGCGGGGCGGAGGCGCGGGTATTTGAGTTTCTTTCTTCGATGGAATACGCTTACAGCGCCGCGGACCTGATAATTTCGCGCGCCGGGGCCATAACCGTCAGCGAGATAGTTTACTATGGCCTCCCGGCGATAATTATCCCTTATCCTTTCGCGGGCAGGCATCAGGACGCCAATGCCGGAGTGCTTCAACAGTCCGGGGCCGCGATCGTGATCGATGACCGCCTGGTTTCCGCGGAACTGCTGCGCGCGGAGCTGGAACGCGCCGTTGTTTCCGGGCCGCGGACGGCCGCGTATACCGCGGTTGCCGGTAACGAGGCGTGCAGGCTGGTGGCCGAAGAAATAATTGATTTGACATGCCATTAATGAAAGAGTATATATTAATTTCATCGATATTGCTGGCGTTCGCCTGTCCGGCGCGCGCCGCGGAAGAGAAATGGCTGAATGCGGGCAGCCGCCATTTCCTGGTTTATTACCGGCAGGCCCCGGAAGGTCTGCTGGAACGCGTCCTCCGTCAGTCGGAGGAATATTACACGCGGATAACCGAGGAGTTGGGGTTCACCCGGTATAGTTTCTGGCTGGGGGATAACAGGGCCAGGATCTATATTTTCGACAGCGCGGAAGAATACAGGAAAAACAGCGGCCAGCCCGCCTGGTCGTGCGGGTGCGTGTTCATTCCGGATAAGAAGATCTGTTCGTTCTCCCAGGGCTGGGACGATTTTTCCTCGGTATTATCGCATGAAATAGGGCATATAATTATTCACGAATGCCTTGGCATGGAGAAAGAAAGCCTGCCGTTGTGGCTGGATGAAGGCGTGGCATGCTACGCCGAGAATCCCGCTAAATGCCGCGCGGCGGCGGCTTTTATAAAGGCCTCGTGCCGCAGGGGCAATTTTATCGATTTTGGCCGATTGGCTGTTTTTATACCGGCAGCCGCGAGCGACGAGTCTGTCCGGCTTTTTTACGCCGAGTCCTCAAGTATAGTAGGGTATTTGTTCGAAGAATTCGGTAAGGATAATTTCGTGTATTTTTGCGAAGAGTTCAAACGCAGCCGGGATTTGAACAGGGCTTTGCGCAGCGCGTACGGGTTCGCGGACCTCGAAGAACTGGATAAGGGCTGGCGGCGCTACCTGGATATATTATGAACGATAGGCATATACATTTCGTGGGAATAGGCGGCATAGGGATGAGCGGTATCGCGCGCCTCTTTTTGCGCCGCGGAGTGAAAGTCAGCGGTTCGGATATTAAAGAAAGCGGGATCATTTCCGAACTGCGGCAGTGCGGGGCGGAAGTTTTCTTGGGGCATTCAGCGGAGAATCTGCGCGGCGCCGACGTTATCGTTTATACTTCCGCGGTTAACGGCGAGAATCCGGAAATAACCGAGGCGAGGAAAAGAGGCATCCCGCTTTTGAAACGCGCCGAGGCGCTCGCGGAACTTATGGCCGGCAGATCGGTGATCGCCGTCACCGGCAGCCACGGCAAGACCACCAGCACTTCGCTGGCATCCTGCTTATTGTTGGAAGCCGGGCTTTCCCCGGTGGTTTCGGTGGGCGGTATCCTGCGCAATATCAATACCAATGCCTGTGACGGGGACGGCAAATTCTTCGTCGCGGAGGCGGACGAGTCCGACGGTTCGTTCCTCTATTACAGGCCTAAATATTCCATTATCACTAACATAGACCGCGAACATCTCGATTATTATAAGGATTTTTCCCGGGTGCTGGAGAGTTACGGGCGTTTTATATCGCAGACCGATAAAGACGGCTGCGTTTTCGGGTTCGCCGGAGATGCCCACGTCGCGGAATTATTGCGTGGATACGGCGGAAGAAAGGTCCTTTTCGGGTTCTCGCCGGAGAATGATATCTACCCGGAAAATGTCCGTTTGGACGGGTTATCCTCCACTTTTGAATGCCGTTTCCGGGGCCGGGACGCGGGGAACTTCCGCCTTCCCCTGGGTGGTATGCATAACGTAGGCAACGCGCTGGCCGTGATCGCCCTGGGGTTTGAACTTGGTATCGGCAGGGATGTGATCTGCCGGGCGTTAAGCGGATACCAGGGGGCCAAACGCAGGCTGGAAATAAAATTCCAGGACGGCGAACATATCTTGATAGACGATTACGCGCATCATCCGACGGAGATCAAGGCCACTTTATCGGCCGTCAGGCAGCTTAAACGCCGGCGGGTGGTGGCCGTGTTCCAGCCGCACCGTTATACCCGCACCAGCCTTTTGTCGGAGGAATTCTGCGGATGCTTCGGCGATGCCGATTACATTATCCTTACCGATATATATTCCGCCGGGGAGGATCCCATAGCGGGAGTAAGCGGCGAGGGGTTGTGCCGGATGGTTTCTTCGGCTAATCCCGGGAAAAAAGTGGTATTTATACCTAAAGAGGAAATAGCCGACCGGATATCCGCTTTACTGCTGCCGGGGGATTGCGTGATCACTCTCGGCGCCGGCGATATTTCCAGGATCTGCGATGAATTGTCCGAAAGGTTTCAGGGGGCATATCAGGGAAAATGAACCGCTTGCCGGGTTGACATCCTGGAAGATCGGCGGCCCGGCGAAGTTTATCATCGAGCCGGATTCCGAAAAGGATCTTTCTTTGATGTTGGCGTATCTTGAACGAGAAGGCGCTCCTTTCCTGGTATTGGGTGGCGGAAGTAATCTGCTGGTCGACGACTCCGGAGTGGGCGCGGCCGTGTTACGACTGTGTTCGCCGGAGTTCAGAGGTTCTGTTTTCCGCGGCTGCCTGGCGGAGGCGGGGGCCGGCGTGCCTTTGAGGAAATTTGTCGCTTCGGCGATGGAAGCCGGGCTGTGCGGTTTTGAATTTCTCGCGGGTATTCCCGGGACGATCGGCGGCGCGGTAATGATGAATGCCGGCAAAGGAAGGGAAGGCGGCGCGATCGCCGATATAGTCGAGTGCGTTACGGTCGTGGACTATTCAGGCCGCAGGAGCGAACTGCCGCGCCGGTCGATAAATTTTTCTTATCGCGAGAGCGGGCTGGGCGATTTTATCATTACTTCAGTGAAGTTCAAGCTTGGCGCGGCCGCGGACAGTTCGGCCGTGAAAAAGCGGATAAAGGAATACGCCGTTTACAGGGTATCGACCCAGGATCTTACCCGTCCTTCCGCCGGATGCGTTTTTAGAAATCCTCCCGGAGATTCCGCGGGCAGGCTGATCGACGCCTGCGGGCTTAAAGGCCGGCGTTACGGAGGGGCGGCGTTCTCGGAGCGCCACGCGAACTTTATTGTGAACCTCGGCGCGGCCGGTTCTTCCGATGTGAGGTCGTTGATGGAAAGCGCGGTTTCTTCGGTAAAAGAGCGTTTTTCCGTGACATTGGAACCGGAAGTGAAATTATGGCGGTAAACGATATGAAAAAGGATTTTAACCCGGGTAAAATAGGGGTTTTGCTGGGAGGCCCTTCCAGCGAGAAAGAGATCTCTTTAAAATCAGGCAGGGCGGTTTGTTCCGGGCTTTCTTTCTTGGGGCTGGAAGCGCTGCCGGTGGAGGTCGCTACCGATAATGTCCCGGCTGCCGAACAACTGCTCAGGGACAGCGGGATAGACTGCGCTTTCATAGCTTTGCACGGTTATTTCGGGGAGGACGGACAGATCCAGGAGATCTTGGAAAGAATAGGGTTGCCTTATACGGGTTCCGGGCCGGCAGCGAGCAGGCTTTGTATGGATAAGGCTGCATCCAGAGAGGTTTTTTTGAGGAACGGTTTTAACGTCGCCCGCGGGGTGGTCTTTAACAGGCGGGACGGTTTTGATCCCGCCGCGCTCGAGGAGCTGGCATTCCCTTTGGTGATCAAGCCGGCCTGCAACGGGTCCAGCATCGGCGTTTCTTTCGCCGATGACCGGCGGCAGGCGGAGGAAGCGGCGCGCGCCGCTTTTTTGCTGGACGATAAAGTGATCGCCGAGGAATTCGTCGGCGGCAAAGAACTGACCGTGGGCATATTGGCCGGGCGGGCCCTGCCGGTGATCGGCATAGTGCCTCAGAAAAGGTTTTTTGATTACGAAGCCAAATATAATAAAGGGATAACCGAGTATGAGATCCCGGCGGTGATCGACCGTGTATCCGCCGAGGTGGCGCAGGCCGCGGCGCTTAAAGCGCATAACGCTTTGGGATGTAACGGCTATTCCAGGGTGGATATTATCCTGTCCGATAGAGGGCCGGTCATCCTGGAGATAAATTCCATCCCGGGCATGACCGAGACCAGCCTTTTGCCCAAAGCGGCCGCTATCGAGGGAATGGATTTTCCGCATTTATGTCTGCGGCTTCTGGAACTGGCTTATGAAAAAGAACAAAGGGGTTAATTCTCCGGTAAAAAAAAGCCGTCTTAACCGCGGCCCTTGGTTGTATAAACTTCCGGTGTTTATCTTTTTACTCACCGGGTGTTTTTACGCGGTTTTCGCTCTCGGGAAGACAGGGTTTTTCACTGTGCGCGAGATCAAGGTCAAGGATAACCGGCAGATAGAACTGCCGGGTTTGGCCGGGCGTAATATTTTCTGCGTTGACCTGCGGCGGCTGGCGTTGTCGGCTATGCGCAGGTATCCGCAATACTGCAGGATACGTATTTACAGGGTTTTGCCGGACCGCGTATACGTGGATTTTAACGAACGCAGGCCGCTGGCCAGTATTCGGTCCGAACATCCTATGCTGGTGGATGAATTCGGATTCTTGTTTTCTCCGCCGGACGGCGAGCAAGAGGGGGCGGCAAAGGGCTTGCCGGTAATAGAAGGGTTGGGCAATAAACTGCGTTTTACCTCCGGCGGAAAGAGGCAGTCATTGGCGCAGCTGCAGCTGGCCCTGGCGGTGATCAAGGGGTTTGAGGCATATCCGGCTTTCGGCGGATTCCGCATTAAGAGCGTGGAGATCGACGGCGCCGGCGCGGTCGCGGATATCGTCCAAAAAGAAGACGCCGAAGAAGGCGCGATCCAGGTAAAGTTCGGCTCTGAGAGGATCAGCGAGAAGATGAATGTATTGGCCACTATCTTCGGCCATTATTCCGGAGAATTCCGGACTATAAGTTATATCGATCTGCGGTTTAGGGAACCGGTGATAAAATACCGCGAAGAAAAAACGAAGTCTTGACGTCCGGGCGAAAGGACGGGGGAGAGAAGGCTGAGAATGTCCAATTATATATGCACCCTGGATTTCGGCTCCAGTAAGATCACAGCCGCAGCGGCAAAGGTGGGAAGAAAAGGGTTAAGCGACCTGCATTTCACTATGATGCCTTCCAAAGGGATAGAAAAAGGCATGATCGTGGACTCCGCGGCTTTCAGTAACAGCGTGCGCGCGGTGCTCAGGAACCTTTGCGTTAAGTCCGGGGTCAAGATACGCAATATTTACAGCAATATTTCCGCCTCTAATGTGTTGGTGAAGCACAGCCGGGCGATCATCCCTCTTACGGAAAGAGGCAATAAGGTCGTCACCCCTTCGGATGTGATGCGCGTTAACCATCAGGCCAGGGTCCTGGGCGCCAACCTCGAGGAAGAGATCATACATCAGATCCCTTACAGCTATTCCATTGATTCCAAGGAAGAGGTGTTGAACCCTCTGGGGCTGTATAGTCATAAACTGGAATCGGATATGCTTCTGGTGTGCGGCAGGATGTCGTTCGTGCAGAGCCTTTCACGCGCCGTGAATCAGGCCGGCTATGAATTGAAGGGGATGGCTCTTTCCGGCATTGCCGCCGCGGAGGTCGTTTTCGACCCGTTAATGCGCGAAGGCACGAGCGTGTTCTGCGATATCGGCAGCGACAATACCGAGATGTTGATCTTCAGGAACGGTTCCTTGCGGCATATCGAAATACTGCCTATAGGCGGAGACGATATTACTATGGAACTGGCTAAGACAGTGGATATTCCCTCCGGGCTTGCCGAAGATATAAAGATCACGCACGCCTTTGCCGGAGATTGCTCGAAAATAGAAGAGGACAAAGAGGTCCTGATAAAACGCAATAATATCTATAAGCCGGTAAAGCAGCGCCAGATCTGCGAAGTGACGACCGCCAAGACCAGGGAGATCTGCACGAATATCCGCCGGACCCTGGAGAGGACGGTGACCTGCGGAGAAGTGGATAATCTGATCGCCGCCGGCCGGACCATAGCGTTGGACGGTTTCCTGGAAATGCTGGAAACCAGCCTGGGCATCCCGGTCCGGCAGTCCAGGATACTTAATCCTGGGATCGCCGCTATGCTGAAGAATGAAGATATACTTTCCGGGCAGAAATATATGGCTTATATAACCTGTTTCGGGCTCCTCTGCGTGGCCCATTCTTACGAATACCCCTCCGACAACGGGCAATCTCCCGCCGGCACGAACGTTTCCGGCAACTGGATGAGAAAAGCCTCCGCGAAGATGAAAGAGATATACGAAGAATACTTTTAAAAAGCGGGTTCTGGGTTCAGGAATAACGAAGCACGAGGCATGAAGCAAGAAGCACGATAAAATAATTTCTATATAAATTTTCATTTTCCTCCTGCGGTTTTTATCCTTTTACACATTATTTTTTATCATGCCTCATGTTTCGTGCTTCATCCTTCATCGTCCCTTTCTTATCAGTTGACCACCTGTTTTTATCGTGTATAATTATATAAGCATAAATCGGGATTCGCGCCGTGGAGAGGTCTGTATCAGGCCGCGGCGCGGCGTATGGCAGGGGAATAAGCTTATGTTCTACAATATGTTACGCAGTAGCACCGTCCCGAATATCACCCGGCGGTGCGTTTTATGATACAGCAGAATATATTGGCGGTAAGAGAAAGAATAAGCCTTATCTGCGGGCGCGAAAAGAAAGATTATTCTTCCGTGCGGATAGTCGCCGTCAGCAAGGGCAGGAGCGTGGAAGAGATCAGCCGGGTTTTGTCCGCCGGGATATGCGATATCGGGGAAAACCGGGTGCAGGAAGCTTCGGAGAAGCACGCGCTATTGCAGCGTATTTCTCCGGCAATGATCCGCTGGCATATGGTGGGGCATTTACAGAGCAACAAAGCCAGGGAAGCGGTGCGCATATTCGACCTTATTCATTCCATAGACAGCCTTAAACTTGCCGCGGAGATCAACCGGCACGCGCAGGCGGCCGGTAAGGTGCAGCAAGTGCTGGTGCAGGTGAATATTTCCGGCGAAGGCACGAAATCAGGCCTGAGTCCTTTAGAGGCCGCAGGCGCGGTAAAAGAGATGCTCTCGATGCAGAACATTATGGTCAAGGGATTGATGACTATCGCCCCGCATTTCTTCAGCCAGGAGAAAGCCGGTCCGTTCTTCGCGGGGCTGCGCGGGTTAATGGAGGAGTTCAATTATCTGTTGCCGGATGTCCGCCGGCTGGAACTTCTTTCTATGGGGATGAGCGAGGACTTTGAAGCCGCCTTATGCGAAGGTTCCAATATGCTCAGGCTGGGCAGGATCATATTCGACGGCACAAATCATTTAGCTTCCGGGGCCGGATAAAACCGGTTGATAGATATGAGTATCTGTAAAAAAAGAGTCGGGATCATCGGATACGGCAATATGGGTTCCGCTATCGCCGAAGGAATAAAGACAGATTATCGCGTTACCGTTTTCGACAAAGATACCGCGAGGACCGCGGCGGTATCCGGGATAAAGGCGGCGCAGGGAACGGAGGCTTTGCTTACGGAGTCGGAGATCGTCGTTTTGGCGGTTAAGCCCCAGGAGTTGGGAGAACTGTTAGCGCTGCTTCAGGGAAAAACCGGCGGCAAATTGCTGATCTCCATAGCGGCGGGAATACCTACCGCGTTGCTCGAGGAACGGCTCGGCCGGGAAAGCCGCGTTGTCAGGGCGATGCCGAATCTTCCCGCCAAGATAGGCAAGGGGATGATCTGTTATTGCGCCGGAATAGGCGCGACGGGCCAGGATATGCGCGACGCCGCGGGGATATTTTCTTTTATAGGCAGGACTATGCCGGTCGAAGAAGAAATGATGGACGCGGTCACGGCGGTTTCCGGGAGCGGGCCGGGGTATTTTTATTTTCTGTTGGAGCAGATAGACAGCGGGAAGTGGGAAGATCTCAGCGCCGGGCATTTCGTGCCGGAACTGGCGAAAGCGGCGCAAACCGTAGGTTTCAGTCCGGAAGACGCCGAGTTGTTGGCTTCCGTGACCGCCGAGGGCAGTATGGCGTTGCTGAAGAGCGCGGGGGTCTCTCCCGAAGTATTGCGCGGACAGGTTACCTCAAAAGGGGGGACTACCGAGGCCGGAATAAAGGCGATGATAGAGGCGGGGAATTCTTTAAGCGAAGCGGTAAAGGCCGCGTTGAAAAGAGCGCGGGAGTTGTCAGGCGCATAGGAAAGGAAAATTCAATGTCCAGAATAGGGGTTATCGGGGGAAGCGGCCTTTACGAAATGGAAGGTATTAAAGCGGTCAAACATATTAAAGTGGACACTCCGTTCGGCAGGCCTTCAGGCGAACTTACCGTCGGGGTTTTAAAAGACAGAGAAATAGTTTTCCTGCCCAGGCACGGCAAGGGGCACACGATCTCCCCCGGAGAGATAAATTACCGCGCCAATATTTACGCGATGAAGAAGCTTAAGGTCGAGCGTATTATCGCCGTTGCCGCCTGCGGCAGTCTGAAGGAAGAGATCAAGCCGTTGGATTTCGTGGCCGTGGACCAGTTCGTGGACCGCACCAATTCCGGCAGGAAGATGAGTTTTTTCGAGGGCGGCATCGTCGCGCACGTGATGTTCGCTCAGCCGGTATGCGGGCACCTGCACAAGGCGCTTTGCCTGGCGGGCAGCGCCGCGGGAATAAAGATGCATGAAAAAGGGACTTACCTGGATATGGAAGGCCCGGCATTTTCCACCTTCGCCGAATCGTCCCTTTACAGGAGCTGGGGAATGGACGTTATCGGAATGACGAATATGGCGGAGGCCAGGCTGGCCAGGGAAGCGGAGATATGTTACGCCAGCCTCGCGGCCGTGACCGATTACGACTGCTGGCATAAGGATTATGTTAATGTGAGCGTGGAAATGGTGATCGCCAACCTGCATAAAAACGTGGAGAACGCCAAGCGGATCATTTTCAGCGCTATAGAATCGCTGCCGGAAAAACTGGAGTGTTCCTGCGGCCAGGCGTTGAAGAACGCCATTTGCACGGACAGGGAAGCTATTACCCCCGCCGTCAGAAAAAGAATATCCCTGCTGGCCGGTAAGTACCTTTAAAATAGAAATAGAAACGGAGAATAACGTGGAATACAAGAATACCCTGAATTTGCCCAAGACCGATTTCCCTATGAAGGCGGACCTTCCCGGCCGCGAGCCGCAGATGCTGGAGCATTGGCAGAGGGAAGAAATACACGGGTTTGTCGCCGGTAAGTCGCAGGGCAGGCCCAAGTATGTCCTGCACGACGGGCCTCCTTACGCCAACGGCAACATCCATATCGGCCACGCGTTGAACAAGATACTCAAGGATTTCGTCGTAAAATATAAAACCATGCGGGGGTTCGACGTTTCGTATGTCCCTGGCTGGGATTGCCACGGGCTCCCGATAGAGCACGCTTTGATGAAGGAGATGAAGATCTCTAAACATCAGATCGAGCAGGTGGAATTCCGCAAGAAGGCGCATGAATACGCGATGAAGTTCGTGGGGATCCAGCGCGAGCAGTTCAAGCGCCTGGGCGTGTTCGGCGACTGGGAGCATCCTTATTTGACGTTGTCGGCGGAGTATGAGACAGGCATATTGGAGTCTTTCCTGAAACTCCACGAAGCGGGTTATATTTACCGCGGCCTCAAGCCGGTAAACTGGTGTTTAAAGTGCGAGACCGCGCTTGCCGAGGCGGAAGTCGAATATGAGGAGCATACCTCTCCGTCCATTTATGTGAAATTCCGTCTTGAGGACGGGAATCCGTTCGGCCAAGAAGCTTACTTGGTGATCTGGACCACCACTCCCTGGACATTGATCGCCAATGTGGCAGTGGCCGTGCATCCGGATATCACTTATGTCTGCGCGCGCACCGAAAAAGGGCTTTTGATAGTGGCGCGCGATCTGCTGGAGCGCGTGATGCAGCAATGCGGGATCTCGGGTTATGAAATATTGCGCGAATTCAAAGGCCGGGAGCTTGAAGGACTGAAATATTCGCATCCGTTCGGCCTGCGCCAGGGGAAAGTAGTCCTCGCCCAGTATGTTTCCAGGGAAGACGGGACCGGGCTGGTGCATACCGCTCCCGGGCACGGCAACGACGATTATTTGACCGGCGCGGCTTATAAACTGGAAGTGATCATGCCCGTGGACAACCGCGGTAATTATGACCAGTCCGCCGGGGAATTCGCCGGGATGAATATTTTCAAGGCCAACCCTTTGATCCTGGAAAAACTGCTTTCTCTGGGGGCGTTATTGTGGTCCGGACAGATAAAGCATTCTTATCCGCATTGCTGGCGCTGTAAAACCCCGATCATTTTCCGGGCGACCAAACAATGGTTCTTGAACCTTGACCACGATAACTTGAGGCAGAAACTTATCTCGGCGATAGAGAACGAGGTTAAATGGATACCTCCAGCAGGAAAAGAACGGATCAAAGCGATGGTGCAACTGCGGCCTCATTGGTGTCTTTCCAGGCAGAGATACTGGGGAGTGCCGGTGCCGGCGCTTGTTTGCAAAACGTGCGGGGAAGAGTTCTTTGATGCGGGAGTTATCGAGGCTTTCATTAAGTTTACCGGAAAAGAAGGCACGGATTGCTGGTTTATCAGGGGCGTGCGGGATTTTCTGCCGGAGGCAGGCGCGCGCTGCCCCGCGTGCGGGACGGACGCCGTCGATAAAGGCAGGGATATTCTCGATGTCTGGTTCGATTCCGGTGTCAGCAGCCAGGCCGTGTTAAAACGCAGGAAAGAATTGTCTTTTCCGGCCGATCTCTACCTGGAAGGTTCGGACCAGCACCGCGGATGGTTCCAGGCTTCTTTGATCCCGGCAATGTGCATAGACGGGCGGCCTCCGTTCAAGAGCGTGCTTACGCATGGGTTCGTGATGGACGGCGACGGTAGGAAGATGTCCAAGTCTTTGGGGAACGTTATTTCTCCCGAAGAGATCATCAAGAAATACGGGGCCGATATCCTGCGCCTTTGGGTCGCCGCCAGCGATTACAACGAGGATATACGGGTTTCCACGGTGATCCTCACCCGTCTTTCCGAGGCTTACAGGAAGATAAGGAATACCGCCAGGTTCATGCTTAGTAATCTTTATGATTTCTCCCCGGGAAGCGGAATGGTGCCGTTCTCCGGATTGCGGGAAGTCGATAAATGGATACTTTCCAGGATGCGGGGCTGTCTGGACGCGGTTACCGCCGCCTACGAGAATTTCGAATTCCACTCCGCGTATAAAGCCGTTTACGATTTCTGCAATGAAGACCTGTCGATGTATTATCTGGATATGGTTAAAGGGCGCTTATATACTTTTGCCTCCGGTTCAGTGGAGCGGCGGGCGGCGCAGACCGTGATTTTCGAGATACTCGGGGTCCTGGTCAGGATATCCGCTCCGTTATTGGCTTTCACGGCCGAGGAGATCCTGCGGAATATGCCTTCCGGAAACGGCAGCGTGCATTCGCTTGAATGGCCGGACGCTTCGGGAGAGTATCTGAAGGAAAGCCTGCATCCGTTGGAACAGGCGGTGGAGTTGATCCCGGAAATAGCCAAGGCGCTGGAGGAAAAACGGGTCGCCGGAACGATCGGCAGTTCGTTCGACGCTAAAATAAAACTGTTGACAAACAACGAAAAGCGGTATAAATATTTAACCGGCCTTGGCACGCAATTAAACGAGATATACAAGGTGTCGCAGACCGAAGTCGTGAAAACAGACAGGCTTGGCCCGGAATCGACAAAGGGCGGACATTTTCAGGATATAGCCGTGGAAGTCTTCAAAGGTGACGGCGTGAAGTGCGTAAGGTGCTGGAATTTCTCACCGGCCGTGGGCATGAACGCGGAACACCCTTTGTTGTGTGAAAACTGCGTTAATGCCATAGGAGGTACCAGCGTTGAAGAAAAAAATGCCTAAGACCGAGTTAACGGCTTTCAAGAAACTGATCCTGAAGAAGAAAGAAGATGTCATAGAGCACATCAAGGATATTTCCGAGGAAACCGTGAAGAAGTCGCAGAAGGACGCTTCCGGGGATATCTCTTCTTACACGTATCATATGGCTGATGTGGCTACCGATAATTACGACCGCGAATTCTCCATGGGGCGCGTTTCCGACGACAGGGAATTTCTTTACGAACTGGAAGACGCCCTGAAAAGGATCGAGGACGGCAGTTTCGGTATCTGTGAAGAGTGCGAATCGTTGATCAGCAAGACCAGGCTGAAGGCCGTTCCCTCCGCGCGGCTCTGCATAAAATGCCAGGAGAAAAAGGATAAAAAGTAACCGGGGATGTTAATCTTTGCCGTAGCCGCGGCTGTAGCCGCCATAGACCAGGTTTCAAAATCCTTCATAAGCGGGCATTTCCAACTGTATCAGTCTGTCCCGGTCATTAAACGCCTCTTTCATCTTACGCTTGTTCATAACCGCGGGGCCGCCTTCGGCATATTCAAGGGCGGAGTGCTGTTTCTTATCATTACCGCTTGCCTGGCTTTGGTCCTGATCGTTCTATACGTTAAAAGCAGGAAAGAACCGCTTCCGTTCATCCTTAAGTTAGCCCTTGGGCTGGTAATGGGGGGAACGATAGGCAATTTGATAGACAGGATATTCCTGGGGTATGTGGTGGATTTCCTTGATCTCAGGGTCTGGCCTGTTTTCAACGCGGCGGATTCGGCTATAACCTGCGGTATGGCCCTGTTGTTCTTGTATTTTATAAAGAACGGCAGGAAGGCTGAAGAACTGAAGCATGAGGCACGAAGCACGAAGCACGAAGCACGAAGCACGAAGCACGAATAACGAAAGACGATAATTCAATGTTGTATTGTCGGCGTGTTCCGTCCTTCATCCCTCACCCTTCGTGTTTTAAT
>JBAZGW010000032.1:0-14661 GCA_041652635.1 Candidatus Omnitrophota bacterium
CTTTAATTCCCTGCGCATTCCGCCTTTCGCCCCGGGAGAGAACAGTATACGGATAGTCTTCGTTTTGAATCCTTTTGTTTTTATGGCGCGGACCCGGGACAATTCCTCCATAGTCAGCACCGGGTGTTTGACCAGCAATTTACGGCATTGCCCGGGGGTTTCCTCGAGCAGATTGCCGCCGGGGCCGAGATAACTCCAAAGGCTCATCACCAATTCTTCACGAATGGGGTCAATTGCGGGGTTGGTGACCTGAGCGAACAACTGTTTAAAATAATTAAAAAGCGACTGCGGCCTTTCCGAAAGGACGGCATGCGGAGTGTCGTTCCCCATAGATCCTATCGGTTCGGCCGCGTTTACTGCCATTGGTTCCAGGATCACTCTCAGGTCTTCCCTGGTATAGCCGAAAGTTTTCAGAGCGGAGAATAATCCGCTTTCGCCGGAGCCGGCCTTAGGCTGTTTTACCGGCGAAGCGTGATCAAATTCCTGCAGATTCTCTTTAAGCCAGAGGGAATACGGCTGTCCGCAGGCGAGTTTTTTCTTTATTTCCCCATCGGAGACTACACGGCCGCTTGCGGTGTCGACCAGGAATATCTTACCAGGCTCGATCCTTCCGGCATGGAGTATTTCTCCAGGCGGGATATCAAGAACGCCTGTTTCCGAAGCCATCATAGCCGTGCCGTCGCGGGTGATTATATACCTGGCCGGCCTCAATCCGTTCCTGTCGAGTACCGCGCCGATCGCGGAACCGTCGGTAAAAGCCACGGCCGCCGGGCCGTCCCAGGGTTCCATCAGGCAGGCGTGATATTTATAGAAATCTTTTACCGCCTCTTCCATCGCGGTATCTCCTTCCCAGGCAGGCGGGATAAGCATGGTCATGGAATGCTCGAGACTACGCCCGGAAAGAGTCAAAAGTTCAAAAAGGTTATCCAAAGAAGCTGAATCACTGCCTCCGGGAACGATGATCGGGAGTATTTTCTTCAGATCGGCTCCCAGCCAGCGGCTTTTCAGCAAACTCTCCCGCGCCCTCATCCAGTTTATATTGCCGCGCAGGGTATTTATTTCCCCGTTATGCGCCAGGAATCTGAACGGCTGGGCCAGATCCCAGGAAGGGAATGTATTGGTGCTGTAACGGGAATGCACCAGGCAGAGACTTGAGGTTACGCGCTCATCGGTCAGGTCGGGAAAGAATGTTTCCACTTGTGCCGGCATTAACAGCCCTTTATAGGAAATAGTCCTGCAGGAGAAGCTGTTTATATAGAACAGTTCGCCGTCTTTGACCGGTAATACCGCGGATACGCGGTTCTCTATTTTACGGCGCAGGATATACAGCGCGCGCTCCAGAGCGAGGCCGCGTGAGGCTTTCCCTTTGCCGCCGATAAACACCTGTTCTATAAAAGGCATCGTTTTCAATGCCGTCGTGCCTATAGAGCGGCTGTTCACCGGGACCTGCCGCCATCCAAGCAGGCGCAGACCGGAATCAGCGGACTCTTCGGTAATGATCTTCTTACATAAATCAATAAGATTGGGGGAACGCGGCAGAAAGACCATACCGCAGCCGTAACTGCCGGGTTCCGGAAGACTGAACCCGCCGCATTCTCTGAAGAAAGCGTCCGGCAGCTGGATCAGTATGCCGGCCCCGTCTCCGGTTAGAGGATCCGCCCCTGTGGCGCCGCGGTGTGAAAGCCTGCGCAGTATCTCCAGCCCCTGGCTGATGATCTTATGGGTTTTCCCGCCCTTGATATCGCAGACAAACCCCACCCCGCAGGAATCATGTTCAAACCTGCTATCGTAAAGCCCGTATTCCTCCGCCTTCTGACGTTTATTCATTGCCTGTACACTCCGGGAGTAAGACCTAATTTTTTTATTCTGGATCTCATTGTATTCCTGTTTATCCCCAGTATTCTCGCCGCTTTCATCTGATTGCCGTCCGTGCGGCTAAGCACTTCCTCGAACAAGGGCTTTTCCACGGCATCCAAGAAAACCTTGTAGGCCATGCCCTTATTGTCCCTGCAGACCTGCCTGGATAATTCCCGTATCTTATCTTCCAGGGAGACCAGCGTCGCCATATCGCCTTTTTGCAGGATCTTGACCATCCCCTCCTGCTTCACCACGCTGATGGCGGTATTGCCGGTCTTGCTTAAGGCTTCGGACACTGCCTCAAGAACATTCTCTTCATTACCGGAAATAAGCAATGCTATCATTTTCACCATCGGCGTTTTAAAATGCCTAATACTTGGGCATCAATATTTAAAAAAGGGGGGAATGAAAGGACGCGCCCCGGGCCGGAAAGACAGGGAGCGCGTCCTTGGATCAAACATTATTTTATGAACAACATTTCACGGTATTTCGGCAGGTCCCAGGAATCGTCTGAAACCACGCACTCCAGTTCATCCGCGTGCCTGCGGATATGCTCCATCAAAGGCTTCAATTCGTTAAAATACAATGCCGAGCGCTTCTCGTCGCTGACTTTCTCCGCGCTGGAAAGCAGTTTATCCATTTCCAATGTGTTGCGCCTGACATAATATATTTTGCTGACGATCTCTGCAAGATGCTCTTTTTTGGCTTTGAGCGCGGCTGTGTCGAGCTTAAGAGCGGCGGACTTGGTAAGACTCACCAGCTCATGCAATGTGCGCGCGAGAAGTTTCTCGTATTTGTAACCGGCCGGGACCACCGAGGCATTAACCATCTCTTTCAGGGTGTTCGCTTCTATCTCGATAGTCAGGTTATACATATGGATCCAGATATGGTAACGCGCGATAAGTTCTTCCCTGGAAAGAACCTTATATTTCTCGAACAGCTGAATATTCTTTTCTTTGGTAAGGGCCTCAAGCGCTTCACAGGTGCTTGCCACGTTCGGAAGGCCGCGTTTCTTAGCTTCTTTAACCCATTCAGCGGCATAATTATTGCCTTCAAAACGTATATTCTTGGTCTCCTTGACGACTTCGGAAATGACCTGCAGGACCGCGGTATTGAAGTCTTTTCCGCCGTTTGACGCCTTTCTGATCTTCTCGGCGACATAATCAAGGCTCTCGGCGATAATGGTATTTATTATCGCGATCGGAGTGGAGATATTCTGCGAGGATCCCACGGCGCGGAATTCGAACTTGGCTCCGGTGAAAGCGAAAGGAGAAGTGCGGTTCCTGTCGGTCGTGTCTTTGTTGAATTTCGGCAGGCGCCCGATACCGAGATCGATAATATCGCTCTTGGAAACCTTGGATTTCACGCCCTTCTCTATCATATCCAGGATCCCGGTAAGCTGCTCCCCAAGGAAGACGCTGATGATCGCCGGAGGGGCTTCATTCGCGCCCAGGCGGTGTTCGTTACCGGCCATTGCCACCGAAGCGCGCAATAGGTCAGAATGAATGTATACCGCTCTTAAGACCGCTGCCAGCACGGCCAGGAATTGCAGATTATCTTCCGGGGTCTGTCCGGGATTAAGCAGGTTATTGCCTTTGTCGTCCGCCAGCGACCAATTGAGATGCTTGCCGCTTCCGTTGATGCCGGCAAAAGGCTTTTCGTGCAAAAGACAGACCATCCCGTGTCTCAAGGCCACCTTTTTCATGGTTTCCATCAATAACTGATTATGGTCGGCGGCAAGATTGGATTCCTCAAAGATCGGGGCGAATTCATACTGATGCGGGGCAACCTCATTATGACGGGTAACCACGGGTATGCCTAATTTGTAAGCCTCCTCGGCCACCTCGAACATAAAATTGACCACGCGTTCTTTGATCGTCCCGAAATACTGATCTTCAAGCTGCTGGCCTTTCGGCGAGGGCGCGCCGATCAGCGTTCTGCCGGTCATGATCAGGTCCTGGCGCAGATTGTAATAATTCTTGTCTATCAGGAAGTACTCCTGTTCCGGGCCGCAGGTGGAGAATACTTTCTTGACGTCTTTATGGCCGAAAAATTTCAGCAAGCCCAGGGCCGATTTGTTCAAAGCCTCGTCGGAACGCAGCAAAGGCAGCTTTTTGTCCAGGGCCTCTCCGTGATAAGAAATAAATATCGTCGGTATACAGAGTGTCTTGCCCAGCGTGCTCTCGATGATGAATGCGGGGCTGGAAGGGTCCCAGGCGGTGTAACCGCGCGCTTCAAAAGTGGCTCGTATGCCTCCTGAAGGAAAACTTGAGGCATCCGGCTCCCCTTGGATCAACTTATTCCCGGAAAACTTCTCAAGAACCTTCCCGGGGCCGGTAAAAGAGATGAAACTATCGTGCTTCTCGGCGGTAAGCCCGGTCATCGGCTGGAACCAGTGCGTATAATAGCTGGCGCCTTTAGAGATCGCCCAATCCTTCATAGCGTTGGCGATCTCATCAGCCTGTTCCTTGGTGATGGTCTTGCCTTCGTTCATCCAAGTCTTGAACGCTTCAAAGGTTCCCCCGGAGATGTGCTTCTTCATCGCCTCCAGGCTGAAAGTATTCTCGCCGAAGTAAGAAGACGCGTTCTTCGGAGAGCCGACTTTATCCAATTCCACGTTTTTGATCTTAAGTAAGACTTCCTGTCTTATGCTCATTGCTTCCTCCTTGCGTTACTGATTCAATGAAGCTCCTCGGGCTGAAGCCTGTGGTTTCTCTGCTGCTTGAGCGGAATTCCTCCGAAGCAGTCCTCCTCTTTATATCTCTCCGTTAACCCCGCGCATTCAACCCCAGGCTTAAGCTTGAGGTTTTCTGCGTAGAAGAATAAAGGTCTTAAATGTGCTTGAACGTAAAAAGAGGCGTCCATTTAAATCGCCTGCGGCGATTATCCTGAACGCCTCTGTTCATATTTCGCTTAATTTTACGGCACCACGATGTGCCTTATTTATACAAGTAAAAATCAGCAGGGTTTGGTAACAGTTATTTGATTATTTCTTACTGCTGCATTTTATCTATTTTCAATTCTCGATCGTTCCGCGCGCTGTGAGTATAAAGAATTACTGTGTCAGCGCACCACCCGCCGGCTCGAATATTACGGGTGAACGGATATTATTATATACACCGGTTCCTCACATGTCAAGCCCATAATCTTGCGAATGGGAATGGGGATCTCTTGCAATCTGAGGGAGACTGGAAGAATAACAGAACAACGCTATGCCTTGTAAAATGTTACGTCTTTCGTTCGTCCCTCATGCCTCGTGCTTCATGTTTCTTTGTTGTCTTACCCTATCGCCGCAGAACCGCGCTCTTCCGTGCGTATACGCACGCACTCCTTCATATCCATAACGAATATCTTCCCGTCACCGGTCTCACCGGTCTTGGCGCCGGTCACGATCGCCTTTATAGCCGGCTCGAGAAAACTGTCGTTCACGGCGATCTCAAGACGGATCTTCCTCAACAAATTACCGGTTTCCTTGGCCCCGCGGTAAAACTCGGTAACTCCTTTCTGGCGTCCATGCCCGAGCACCTCGCTGACCGTGATCAAGTTGATCTCCGATCTATAGAGTTCTTCCTTCACTTCCTCCAGTTTGTCCGGCTGGATTATAGCTATAACAAGCTTCATCTATCCTCCTTATACAGAATTACTCCAGGATTGTATACGCTCTTTCGTGATGCTGCGTGAGGTCAAGGCCGATCGCCTCTTCTTTCTCGCTGACGCGCACGCCCATTACAAAATCAACTATCTTGTAGATGATCATGCTGACCACGAAAGAATAAACGAGTGTGACCGCGACCGCCGCGGCCTGGATCAGGAACTGCTTCGGGTTGCCGAAGAACAGGCCGTCCGCTCCGGCCGGGTTTACCAGCTTGGAGGCGAATAAACCGGTTGCCAGCGCACCCCAGATGCCGCCCACGCAATGCACGCCGAAAGCGTCCAGTGAATCGTCATAACCGAATCTCGGCTTAAGCACACTCACGGCTATGAAACAGAAAACGCTCACCAGCACGCCGATAATGATGGCCGGGATAACACTCACGAACCCCGCCGCTGGAGTAATTGCTACCAGGCCTGCCACCGCGCCGCTGGCCGCTCCGAAAATAGTCGGTTTACCGTTCTTCATCCATTCTATAAACGCCCAACTCAACCCGGCGGCTGCCGCCGCTGTATTGGTAACGACAAAGGCGTTGACTGCCAGGCCGTTGGCCGCCAGCGCGCTGCCTGCGTTGAAACCGAACCAGCCGAACCATAACAAAGCTGTCCCCAAGATCACGAACGGCATATTATGCGGAGCGGGAACATTCTTATCGAGGTTTTTACGCCGCCCGATAGCTATCGCGGTAGCTAAAGCCGCTATCCCAGCGTTGATATGCACGACCGTTCCTCCGGCGAAATCCAGGGCGCCGAGTTTCCTCAGCCATCCGCCCATTCCCCAGACCCAGTGGCAGACCGGGCCATACACGAAAGTCACCCAAAGTAGGATAAAAACCAAAAAAGCCGAGAACTTCATTCTTTCGGCAAAAGCCCCCAGTATCAATGCCGGGGTTATTATGGCGAACATTGCCTGGAATATCATAAACGCCTGATGCGGAATAGTGGCCGCGTAGTCCGAATAAGGTTCCAGCCCCACCCCGGCAAGCCCCGCCCATTTGAATCCTCCCCAGAAGCCGTCCCCGGGAGCGAAAGAAATGCTGTATCCATAAAGCACCCACTGCACGCTTAACAGGCAGAGGACTATAAAACACTGCATCAATACGCTAAGCACATTCTTCTTGCGCACCATCCCCCCGTAGAAAAAAGCCAAACCGGGAGTCATTAACATTACCAGCGCCGAAGAAATTAAAACCCATGCTGTATCACCGGAATTCATTTGCCCTCCTTTTCAAGAATTGTCGGTCAAGTTATAACGCGGAACTTCCTTTTTCCGCGGTCCTGATACGATAGACCTCTTCTACCGCGGACACGAATATCTTGCCGTCGCCGATCTCACCGGTCCTGGCGGCCTCCATGATCGCGCCGACTATCGTATCCACGTCTTTATCCTCGGCGATGATCTCCACTTTGGTCTTGGGAAGGATCCCCACCCGATAGACATCGCCCCTCCATTCCTGCATCGTGCCTTTCTGTTTACCATGTCCGTCTATTTGAGTGAGCATCAACCCGGAAAAACAGGTTTTCTCCAGGGCCTTGCGGACATCGCCGACTTTTTCCGATCTGATAACGGCTTCTATCTTCTTCATCTCCACGCCTCCTTCCGGTAGCGAGCCCCGGCTCTTTTCATTTATCACCGTCTTTACAAACGGGATTCCGGGACGGGGCAAATGAAGCTCCTCGGGCTAATCCTTCGACCTTGCTCAGGACAAACTCCCGGAGTCTCTTTGTTACTTGAGCGGAATTCCTCCGAAGCAAACCCCCTCTTTGCGCAACGATACGTTCCCGTTCATCCCGCGCATTCATCCATAGGCTTAAAAGCCCGGGGGGTTCTGCGTAGGAGAATAAAAAACGTCTTACCGCCGGTTGATGATGATCATAACCGCCAGCAAGACGCCTCTGTCTTATTTTAATCTAAAAAATAGTGACTCAGGATCCTCGTCGAGTCGTTCTACACGTCAATGTGCCTTATTATTACAAGTAAGAAAAACGCTTCTTTGGTAACACTTCAATTTTCCGCCGCCAGTGAAAGCAGCTTCTCTCTCATTCTTTTGCGCAGCCTTACCACCAGAACGTGCGAGATACCGAGTTCCGCGGCTATCTCCCTTACGGTGAAACCCTGCAGGCTTAATCTGAATATCGCGTTTTCCCTTTCGTCGCGGCAGGCGGATATCATCTCCTCTTCCACGATATGCGCGTGCAGGTAACCGAACGGTGCCGGCGATGAAAGACAGGACAACCTGTCCTCTCCCGTGTCATCGTCAAGAAGCAATTCTTCCAGGCTCAGCGTGTTCTTTTTATCATAGGTTTTTCTTATGTAATTTTTCAAGTGAAAATAACACCCCTGCAATATATAGCTGTCGGTCTTGTCAAAAAGCCTGCCGCGTTCGAATTCCTGCCAGAGACGGATAAGCGCCTCCTGAAAGAGATCATCCTCGTTGAAAAAGGTGAATTTACCGTTAAGCTTATGGGTTATGCCCTTAAGGCGCGGCGAAAGTCTTTTCAGGAGCTCAGGGTAACTCATGGCTTCTCTCCGTCGTAAGCGTTGGTGATCGGCATTCTCCTGTCTTTTCCGAACGCCCTGGGGGTGATCTTGATGCCCGGAGGGGACTGACGGCGTTTGTATTCGCTGCTATCCACCAGAGAGATCACCCTGCGCACGTCTTTCCCGAAGAAACCGGCGGCGATAATCTCCTGCGCCGAAACATCCTCTTCCACGTATAACTTCAATATCGGATCCAGCACGGAATAAAGAGGAAGGCTGTCGCTGTCTTTTTGGCCCGGGCTTAATTCCGCCGTGGGCTCGCGCGCGATTATGCTTTCCGGGATGGCCGCGCCGATACGATTACGGTATTCCGCCAGCCTGTAAACAAGGGTCTTCGGAACGTCCTTCAGGATAGCGAACCCTCCGGCCAGATCGCCGTAAATAGTGGAATATCCCACGCTCATCTCGGATTTATTCCCGGTGGCCAAAACAAGCCACCCGAACTTGTTGGACAAGGCCATCAAAAGCGCGCCTCTTATACGCGCCTGCAGGTTCTCTTCCGTGCGATCCCGCGGCAAACCGCTGAATTGTTCTTCAAGGCTCAACAAATAAAGCCGGAATAAGGGCTCGATCGATATTTTCCGAAAACCTATGCCCAGCCCGCGCGACAACTCGAAAGCGTCATCGTGCGACTGTTCCGACGTATAACGCGTCGGAAGGAATACCCCGGTGACGTTTTCACTGCCGAGCGCGTCGGCCGCCAGCGCCGCGGTTAGGGCGGAATCGATCCCGCCGCTTAAACCCAGCACCGCTTTCTTGAAACCGTTCTTATGCGCATAATCCTTCAACCCGAGCGTTAAAGCGGAATAAACCTCTTCTTCTTCCGTCAAAGGTAATACCGCTGAAAAAACGGCTTCGGGATTAAAACTAAAAAGCTCTTCCTTGAACGCCCCGGCGCAGGAGACGACCTCGCCGGCCGCGGAAATGAACATACTTCTGCCGTCAAACACCAGTTCATCCTGCCCTCCGACAAGATTAACATAAGCTACCGGCACTCCGCAGTCTGCCGCGCAGCCGCAGAGCGTCCTTCTGCGTTCGCCGATCTTTCCGATATGATAAGGGGAAGCGCTGATATTCACCAGCATCCCCGCGCCCGACTTAGCCTGCTCATACACCGGGCCGGATTTATGCCAGATATCCTCGCAGATACTCACTCCCAGCGATATTCCGTCCACCTTGAACACCGATGCCTCTTTTCCAGGCGCGAAATATCGTCTCTCGTCAAAAACGCCGTAATTGGGAAGGAATATTTTGCGATATATCCCGGCGAGTTGTCCCCGCACCGCGACTGCGGCGGCGTTATACAGCCTCTCGCCGTCGGTATCGACAAACCCGAAAATAGTGATAATGTCTCCGGCGGAGGCGACCACCCTTTTAAACTGCTGTAGGTTCTCCGACACGAACGAAGGCTTCAACAACAGATCCTCCGGCGGGTATCCGGTAACGGCCAATTCCGGAAAAATAACGATCTTGTTCCCCGCGTCTGCCGCGAGCCGGCCGAATTCCACGATCCTGGCGGCATTATCCGCCATTCCGCCCACCAAGCAATTGATCTGCGCTAAAGCCGTTTTTTCCATAACTCCATCCTAAAAAAATCCTGAAGGCTGAATAAACAGCTATCAGGACCCCTTTATCCCCCGATTAAACAAAAAAGGCATTTGCCTTGTTCCCGCAAACGCCCTTGTTAATTACGTCTTCGTAATTGTAGTTAAATTATATCATATCCCACTTATTTGTCAAGTTTCTATTTCGGCTTCTACGTCTATGACGTCTTTCTTGGGTTTAGCCCCTCCGCGGGGACGTCTGTTGTCCATCCGGCCCCGGTTTAAAAAAATATTCAGGAACAGATTGATTACGCTGTAAAGGAACGCGCCCAGCAATGCGCTGCCGTAACTGTTCACAAGAAAACCGGGGACGACGCGCGAGACCGCGTAGAACAACAGCCCGTTTATGAAAAAAGTGAACATCCCGAAACTAAGCATATTGATCGGTAACGTAAGGAGAACGAGGATCGGCTTAAGGAACATATTCAAGATGGCGAGCATGGCGGCGGCGGCAAGGGCGGCCTGCCAATCAATAATGCTTATGCCGGGGCAGATACGCGCAACCAGCACCAGGGAAGTCACGCTAAGCGCGAATTTTAACAAAAATAGCATCTTCACTCTCCGCCGTGTAATCAGAAAAACACCCGCCCTTCATCCGGGCGGGTGCATTACTTGTTGGTTGCGGGGAGAGGATTTGAACCTCTGACCTTCAGGTTATGAGCCTGACGAGCTACCAGACTGCTCCACCCCGCGAATCTATCTTTCCGGGTTAACCGGTTGTTCTCTATCCGGGACTATCTTCACAGGTATTTCACCTTTACGCACTACGCCGAGTTTCTCCCTGGCCAGTCTTTCCTGATACATTGGATCGCTTTCGATACGTTTCAACTCTTCTTCCAGTAAGGCGTTCTCAATTGTCAGGCGCTTGATCTTAACGCCCAGATCGCGGTTTTTATCTTTCAATTCCTGCAGTCTGGTATATCCCGGCAAGAACAGGATAACCAGAAAAACCGTTATTCCGAATAGACAAAACGCCTTTCTCAACATACATGCTTACTTCTTCCAGGCCCTGCCGGCGTAAACCGCCCTGTCGCCGAGTTCTTCTTCGATCCTCAGCAATTCGTTATATTTGCATACCCTGTCCGTCCTGGAGAGAGAACCTGTCTTGATCTGTCCGGCATTGGTGGCCACCGCGATATGCGCGATCGTCGTATCTTCGGTTTCTCCCGAACGGTGGGAAATTATCGCCCCGTATTTATTCTTCGCCGCCATCTCGATGACTTGCATGGTTTCGGAAAGAGAGCCGATCTGGTTGACCTTTACCAGGATGGCGTTGCCTATCCCCTCGCAGATACCCTTGGCGAAAATAGAAGGATTGGTGACAAAGACATCGTCTCCGACAAGCTGCATCTTTTTACCGAGTTTCACGGTCATTCCGCGCCAGCCGTTCCAGTCATGTTCGGAAAGCCCGTCCTCGATAGAAACCAGCGGATACTTCGCCAGCCATGCGGAGTAAACGGCGATCATCTCTTCCGGCGTCCTAAGTCCGCCTTCGAAAGAATATTTCCCGTCTTTGCAGAAAGAGCTCGAAGCGCAATCAAGCGCCAGATAAATATCTTTACCGGGTTTGTACCCGGCTTTTTCGACGGCCAGCATTATCAGTTGAAGCGCTTCCTCGTTAGACTTTAGCGACGGGGCGAATCCGCCCTCATCACCGACCGAAATGGAAAGGTTGCGCGATTTCAGCAGAGACTTCAGGGAATGAAAAACTTCCGTTGCCATACGCAGCGCTTCACTGAAACAAGGCGCGCCCGCGGGCATTATCATGAATTCCTGGATATCAAGGTTGTTATCGGCGTGCATCCCGCCGTTTAAAATGTTCATCAAAGGCACGGGGAGAGTAACGCCCTTGCCTTTGCCGAGGAATTTATAAAGCGGCTTTCCGGCATCGGCCGCCGCGGCCTTGGCGACCGCCATCGAAACGCCCAGGATGGCATTTGCCCCCAGGCTGCCTTTATTCGCGGTGCCGTCCAAAGCGATCAAAACTTTATCCACGGCTTTAAAATCCGCCGGTAAATTCTTTACGATTTTGGCTATAGCGGTATTGACGTTATTGACGGCCTTGAGCACGCCTTTACCGAGATAGCGGCTTTTATCGCCATCCCTTAATTCCAGGGCTTCTTTTTCCCCGGTCGAGGCCCCGGAAGGGACCGCGGCCCTGCCCATTATACCCGAATCCAACAAAACATCGACTTCTATCGTGGGATTACCGCGCGAATCCAGTATTTGGCGCGCGAAAACCTTCTTTATCTTAGACATTTCACCATGCTCCTTGATGTTTAAACGACTTATATTCGATCCGCTACCACATTGTTACATAAGTTTCTGATAGTCGAGAATCGAAAGTAGAAATTTGACCGTGAACGAGAACTTCCATCGAATCAAATCTAGATTTTCGGCTCTCGATTACTCTGTGCGCTGTTTAAAAAACTTCTTTAACAGCGTGCTACCGTTGCCGGCAGTAACTTGAGTTTTTTATTATATGCCTTAACCAACGGCCGGTCAAGTGAAATTACAGCGCACTTTTAACAAAATATTTTAAAGATCTTTCCAGCGTTCAAGAACGGATATCTTTAGCGAGGATTATCGCCTCGGCTATCTCCCTCATCGTCTTGCGTTTATCCATGCTCTGTTTCTGTATCAACCTGAACGCCTCCGCGGGCGGCATATTCGCCTCCTGCGAAAGTATTTCTTTCGCGCGTTCCACGAGTTTACGGGTCTGCAGGGCTTCTTCCGCGCTGCGCGCCCTCAGATCCAAGGCCGCGTTCTCTATGGCTGTGGCAGCCTGCGCGGCGACGGCGGTGAGGATATCCAATTCCGCGGGGCTGAACTCATGCTCCTCGGAAGTATAACAATTCAAAACACCTATCACTTTTCCTTTTACGGCCAGCGGAACGCTTGCCAGAGAAACGATGCCTTCTGTCCTGGCCACTTCCCTATTGACATATCTCTCGTCCTGCCTGACGTCTTGGGAACAGATCGGTTTGTTCTCTTTTGCGACCAACCCGGCTATTCCCTCTCCAAGTTTTATATTAGGCTTTTTATTGTACTTTTCGGATATGGACTGAGTGGCCTTGATCACCAGTTCTTTTGTTTCCGGGTCCAGCAGCATCAAAGAACATATCTTGGACTGCATGACTTCCGCGGTAACATGCACTATAAGTTTAAGCAGTTCCTCCAGATACATTCCCGAACTGATCAAGCTGGCCACCCTGGCCAGGGCGTTTATCTGCTTCAAATAAACCTGGTAATTATCTTTCTTGACTGCGGTTGAACGCATGCTGCGCTTTTTTACGGTCATTTTAACTTTCTTTTCCATGGTTTTGGCGGTCAAATAAACCGCACCGGTTTAAAGTATCGGCAGATATTTATTGATCTCATACTGCGTGACCTGAGCCTTATATTCATCCCACTCCATTTTCTTGTTGCGTATAAAGAACTCAAAAAGTTTTGCGCCCAACGCTTCTTTCACTATCCTGCTCTTCTCGGTGATATGTATCGCCTCCAGAAGATCGTCGGGAAGAGAATTAATGCCGTGTTGTTCTCTCTCCGTCTCCTCCATATGATAGATATTATCGTTGGCCGGAGCAGCCAGTTTATAGCCTTTCCTGACACCCTCCAGGCCGCAGGCAAGCATAACCGAGAAAGCCAGATACGGATTGCAGGCCGGATCAGGAGAACGGTATTCTATGCGCGTCGCTTTCTCCTTGCCGGGTTTATACATCGGCACGCGTATAAGGGCGGAACGGTTCATCTGCGCCCAGCAGATATACACCGGAGCTTCATATCCCGGCACCAGCCGTTTATAAGAATTTACCCACTGGCTTGTTACGGAGGTGATCTCCCGGGCGTGCAGCAACAATCCGGCGGTATAAGCTTTCCCCACCGCGGAAAGATGATATTTGTCCGCCGGATCGAAGAAGGCGTTCTTATTCCCCTTGAACAACGACTGATGGACATGCATACCGGAGCCGTTGATCCCGTAGATAGGTTTAGGCATAAAAGTGGCGTATACGCCGTGTTTACGGGCGATCTCTTTTACGATCAGGCGGTAGGTCATAACATTATCCGCCATGGTCAGCGCGTCTCCGTAACGCAGGTCTATCTCGTGCTGGCTGGGCGCCACCTCATGATGGCTGTATTCGACGGTGATCCCCATAGACTGCAAAGCGGCGATAGTATCCCTGCGCAGGTCCTGCGCCACATCTAATGGGACAAGATCGAAATAGCCGCCGTTATCCAAAGGTTGCGGAGAGGAGGAATTGCTGAAATAAAAATATTCCAGTTCCGGCCCGACGTAATAGGTATAGCCCAATTCCCCGGCTATCGCGACGTTCCGCTTGAGTATATAACGCGGGTCCCCTTCAAAAGGCCTGCCGCCCGGCTCGTATATATCGCAAAACATCCTGGCGGTAAGGTGTTTATCCTGGGCGCTCCAGGGGATAACAGCGAAAGTGTCCGGGTCGGGGCGGGCGATCATATCCGATTCTTCTATTCTGGCAAACCCTTCCACGGAAGAACCGTCAAAACCCATCCCTTCCTCAAGCGCGCGCTCCAACTCGTCGACCGTGATGGCGAAACCTTTAAGGAAACCGAGGACATCGGTAAAACAGAGACGGATAAATCGTATATCCTTCTCTTTTACCAATTTCATTATTTCTTTCTTGGTCATTTTCACCATGATACTTCCTCCGGATCCGGGGTTACAGCCGCCTGCGCGTAACTTAAAACCCGCTTTATTTCTTCAATTTTAACAGCAGTCTCTTCATCCTGCTTAAAGCTTCTTTTATTTTCTCCATACTCGCGGCATAAGAAATACGCACATAGCCTTCACCGTTATCCCCGAAAGCCGTCCCCGGGACAACCGCCACTTTCTCGTCCTGTAGAAGACGGCGGCAGAACTCCATAGAAGACAGCCCGCTTTTCCTGATCGAAGCAAAGGCGTAAAACGCGCCCTGCGGCAGCGAACAGTCAAGCCCCAGGTTATTCAATCCGTCGACTATAAAA
>JBAZGW010000033.1:0-14402 GCA_041652635.1 Candidatus Omnitrophota bacterium
GAACCGCGCGGAACTGAACAGCCGGATCAATTATCTTTTGGACAACGATACCGTGGTCAAGATCGGTGAATTCCTGCAAGTAACGGATAGGATGTTCAGCTTTTGGCTGAAATTCGTCCATCGCGGCAAAAACCTTTCTTTTTCCCCGGATAACAGGACGCAGAGGGAAGAATTCCGCTGCAGGCTGAAGGAAGACATTAAAGAATTCATCACGGACACCCGTAAGCCGGTTCAGGAACGCGTGACCGAACTTCTCGGCCTTTTTCAGGACGATGTGATACAGATCGAACGGAAGAAGATACGCCTCACGCAATTCCGCGAGATAAAATCTTTGGAGTTCGACGCCGGCGGGGTAAAAGACGGGCTGATCGGCAGGTCAGGGGACGCGTTATGGATCATGGGCTTTAAGAATGAACCGGTCACGGAGGAGGATATCGCGGCCTTCGCCAAAGAATGCCGGAAATACCGGAATAAACTGGATAAGAAAATAGTGGTCGCGCTTCAGGATATTGAAACAAATGCCCGTTTGAGGGCGCTGGAAGAGAAGATCATTACCTGGAACCTGGAGAATATAAACCAGTTATTTGACATATTCCATCGTCCACGCGTGGTAGTGCGCTGTGAAGTAAGTCCTTTAAACAGCGCTCAGAGCAATCGAGAGCCGAAAATCGAGATTTGATCCGCTGGAAGTTCTCGATTACGCTTGCCCTGCGTTATAACGAACATATTCAATTCAGTTCATGTGTGTCCTGAGCGTAGTCGAAGGACGAAGTGAGTAGCGCGGGGATCTAATTTCGATTTTTGATTATCAGAAACTTATCTAACAGGGCGGTAGTTTGAGACATCTTTGCGAGAGTAGCCGCGTATGAAAATAGTGGTTATTGCCGATACCCATATAACCAGCGGGATCGTCCCTCCTTACCTGCTTAGGATCGCCGGACAGGCGGATATGTTGATACACGCCGGTGACCTGGTGCAAATGGGGGTGCTGAAAGAATTAAAAGCGGTGTGCCGGGATGTGCGGGCCGTCTGCGGCAATATGGACAGGGAAGATATCAGCGGCAAACTGCCTTCCAAACTGGTCATAGAAGCGCAGGGAGGAGTCAAGATCGGGGTAATGCACGGCTGGGGGGCTCCGGCGGGACTGTTGGACATAGTCGAATCGGAATTCCGCGGTAAAGGTATGCAGATGGTCATTTACGGGCACTCGCATTGCCCTTCCAGGACGGAAAGGAACGGCACCATATATTTCAATCCCGGAAGCCCTACCGACAAAATATACGCTCCGTATAATTCTTACGGGTTGATCGAAATAAAGAACGGTATCGAAGCCAGGATCGTGCGCATATGAACGATATGAAGAAACTTTGGGCTCCCTGGAGAGCCGCTTATTTGCGGCCGCGGGCCGGGCAAAGCAGCGAAAAAAAATGTATTTTTTGCGCGGCTATGGCCGCGCCGGGAAAAAAGATGGTGATCGCCGTTAATAAGAAGGCGTTTTCCGTGCTTAATAAATACCCATATAATAACGGGCATATTATGGCGGCTCCCCGGAGGCATATCTCGGATATCGGGAGTTTGACCGAAGAAGAAGTTTTCTTCCTGTTCTCTATGCTCAAGGAATCGCGCGCTTTGTTGTCAGAAAGGCTTAAACCGGACGGTTTTAATATCGGCATCAATGAAGGCCGCGCGGCCGGCGCCGGTGTCCCGGGCCATTTGCATATCCATATAGTCCCGCGCTGGAACGGGGATACCAATTTTATGCCGGTAACCGGAGGCATAAAAGTCATCTCCCAGTCTTTGGAAGAACTGCTCCGGTTATTAAAGAAAAAATGAGCGATTTCGTGAAAAAAGAAAAAACCGAAGATCTTTTACTCGCCCCTTATGCGATGAAGAGCGGGCGCAGCAGGGGGAGGCTGCACCACGAGCGGGAACATCCATACCGTTCAGCCTATCAGCGGGACAGGGACAGGATCGTTCATTCCGCCGCCTTCAGGCGGCTGGAATACAAAACGCAGGTTTTCGTTATCCATGAAAGCGATTATTATCGAACCCGCCTTACGCATACCATCGAAGTTTCACAGATAGCCCGCACCATAGCCGGCGTTCTGCGCCTTAATCAGGACCTGGTGGAAGCGATCGCCCTCGCTCACGACGTGGGACATACCCCCTTCGGGCACGCGGGGGAAGATGTCTTGAACGAATTAATGAGTGAGCATGGCGGATTTAATCATAACCGCCACGGTTTGCGGGTAGTGGATGAACTGGAAGATAAATACCCCGATTTTCCCGGATTGAACCTTACCTATGAAGTGAGGGAGGGGATCATCAGGCATTCCACCGCGTTCGACAAGGCCGAGAAAGTCGAAGGTTTTCCCGATAAAGAGGCGCCGTCATTGGAAACGCAGGTGGTGGATATCGCCGACGAGATCGCCTACGACAATCACGACCTCGACGACGGCCTTACCTCCGGGCTGATAAACGAGGAAGAACTTGAAAAATTAGCGATATGGGATAAAATGTCATCTGGGATACGCGGAAAAAAGCAAGGAGCCGCGGACGGCCCAAAGCGTAAATATCTCGCCATCCGTTCTTTGATCAATATGCAGGTCACCGACCTTATAGAGGCTACCGGAGAACGCCTCGCGGGGATGCGCCTGAAGGATGAAAGGGACGTGCGCAAGGCAAAGGAAAAAGTGGTCGTTTTTAGCTCCGAGATGCTGAAACTGCGCCGGCCTCTTCGTGAATTCCTGATGGATAATCTTTATCATCACTACAGGGTTATGCGGATGAGCAATAAAGCCGGGCGTTTTATAACCGAACTTTTCGGTCTTTATATGGAGAGCCCCGAGCAGTTACCTTCGGCTGAACAAAAGAAAATACGAATTTACGGAAAAAGGCAGGTCGTCTGCGATTACATCGCGGGCATGACAGACAGGTACGCACTGGATGAATACAAGAAGTTATTTGACCCCTACGAAAAAGTATAAAACCCTGATGTCGTCGGTCCACAGCATTTACCGGCTGGTGAACGCGACGTATGAGCAAAAGGAATTGATCATCAGGCTGAGCAGGCTTATCTGCCAGATATTCAATTCCCGTTATTGTCTGATCATTTTGCTTGATCAGAATAAGAAATACTCCGTTTTTAAATGTCTCGCCAGTGAACGGAAGAAATACATACACGACAAAAGGATCAAGATAACCAATCCCCTGGAAAAAAGGATAATCCGCAAGTCTTCCTCGGTCAGGAAAGGCTGTCTGCTGGCTATCCCGTTGATAGGCGACGATCTGCTGGGGTTAATGATAATCAGGCGTTACCGTAATGACGTCCCCTTTGATAATTTCGACCAGGAGATGCTGACCACGGTCGCGGAACAAGCGGTGATCGGGATCCGTAATCTGCAGCTTTACGAAGAACAACAGAAGGTGGTATTGGGGAGCATCAAATCGCTGGTAACGCTTCTGGATATGCGGGTGCCCCAGGAATACACGCATTCCCCGCATTTCAGCCGCATGGTCATCGCGATCGCCGAACAGATGCATCTGGACCATAAACAGATCGAAAGCCTTAAATACGCCAGTCTGCTGCACGATACTGGAAAGATCGACATACCGCAGGAAATACTTTCCAAGACCACTAAGTTGACCGCCCGCGAGTTCACCATTATAAAGAAACATCCTATGAAAGGCGCGCAGATATTGCGCCCTCTGCAGATACTGAAGCCGGCGGTGCCGATTATTATGCATCACCATGAGAAATACAACGGCACCGGGTATCCCTCCAGGCTGAAAAAGGGGCAGATACCGCTTGGCGCGCGCATAATGGCTGTCGCGGACGCCTTCGAAGCGATGGTTTACGGCCGGCCCTACCGGGAGAGAAAAGATATCAATTCCGCCATACGCGAGATAAAAAGCAAAAGCGGCACGCAATTCGATCCTAAAGTGGTGGATGCTTTCCTGAAGATCGCGAAGAAGTTCAAGACAAAAAAATACTTGCAAAACAGGAAATAACATATATATAATAAGAGTTTAACCATTTCGCCGAAAATCTTTCGGGACGGGATATCCCTGGATATGGAAAAAGAACAGTTAGAGCTGTTTTCCGGATCTGAAAATACCGGCGGCGGCGAAACGAAAGTTTCCGGAGCGTTCCTGCAGTATCTGCGCGCTTACGAGAAGATCGTCCTTTTTTCGATCCTTTTGTTGGCTGTAGCGGTGGTGTCGTTCATCGCCGGAGTGGAAAAAGGGAAGACGGCGGTGTTGAAAAGGCTCGCTGTTTTAAGACAGGAACAGTTATCCGCGGGAAGCGCGCGGACAGCGGTTCTCCCGCAAGCGCAGGTTTCAAGGAACGCGGCTGTTGTCGACGCGCAGGCCCGGACGTCCGCGCTCCCGTCGGACAAGCCGCCCGAGGCGGTTTCCCAGGCGCAAAACAGTGATTCCCGGATATCTAAGCCTTTGCCGCGCATTTCCGGAAAATACACGGTGCAACTGGCAAGTTACCGTTCCAGAGAGCAGGCGTTGAAAGACGCCCGGCTGTTGCAAAAAAGGGGGTTGGCTCCGGCGGTGATTTATATGCGGCCGTTCTATGTGCTTTGCTCGGGAAGTTTCCAGGATAAGCGCACAGCCGATCTGTGGCGTTTAAAGATAAAAAAACAATATCGCGATTGTTATGTAAGGAGGTTGTGAGAAATGTCCATTCATCCATCGTTAAGATCAGCGGGACAGGATGCTAAACAGCGTTCGGTGTTGAAAAGGACCGAGCGCTTGAAGATGATGCTTTCCAAAAACCAGTGGAAAGAGGGTGACCGGGTTTGCGGGTTGCCTAAGATCAAGACAGTGAAGATCAGGATCAAGAAAGAAAAGACCGTTAAAGCCGCCGACAAAGCGGCCGCTCCCGCAGCCGGAAAAACGGCAGAGAAGAAATAAGGGGTTGGATAGAATGAGCTTAGTGCTTTCGCCGCGGTTCAACGTTTTGAGGATTTGGCTGTTGAAGGCCTGCGGCGCCGCGGCTGTTTTATTTTTTGCGGCCATTGTCGCAGTTCCGCTGTGCTCTGCCGAGGACTCGGGTAGCGCCGGCGCGCCGGACAAAGAATTCCCGTTCACGGGGGAAGTGGCCGCGGACGGTATTAACCTGAGGGCCGATTCTACCACAACCGCGGAGATCATCTGCAGGCTGGAAAAAGGCGCTGTGGTAGAGGTGCTTTCCGGGCTTTACGGATGGTACAAGGTGTGCCTTCCGGATACTGCCCCGAGCTATATCAGGGCGGATATGGTTTCTCCGGTGGAAGAAGTGACCGCGAACTTTACCCCGCAGGAACCGGCGGCGCCGAGATTTAACGCCCTTAAAGTGGAACGCGACCGTGTCAATATCCGTCTGCGTCCGGACGAGGCTTCTCCGATCATAGGCCGCGTGTCAAGAAATGAGATACTGAATTTTACCGGTTCGCAGAATAACTGGTATCGCATAAAGCCGATAGCGGGCAGCTACGGCTGGGTGCACTCGAGTTTTATCCGTAAAGTCCAAGCTAAAGCATTGCCGGCCGCACCACTTAACGCGCAGTCCGCCTATGGCAAAGCCGAAGTAGATACTTCCCGTCCGGTGCCTTTGGAAAAGATCACACGCTCCGATATCCTTTTCCCTAAAACCGGCACCACCTTGGTACCCGGGATCCCGTGCGTATGCGAAGGTATAATCAAACCTTACGGAATGGTCTTTAAACGCCCGGCAACTCATAAACTGATAACTTCGGAAAATAAAGTATACCTCCTAAAAGGGGACAGGCAGAGTCTTAACGCCCTTGTGAACCGCAAAGCTAAAGTCACCGGAAAGACCGCGGAACCTGTTTCGGGCGGCAGACCGGTGATAGAAATATTGAAGATCGAGGCCGTGGATTGAACCCGTTGTCGTTACTGCTTTCTTTTTCCCTGTTATTGGCGGCAATGACCCTGCATGAATTCGCCCATGCCTGGGTGGCTTATAAATTCGGCGATCAGACCGCCAGGCTTTCAGGCAGGCTCACTCTGAATCCTTTGGCGCATATCGACCCCGTAGGCACGGTGATCATCCCGTTGCTTTTTTTCTTCAGCACGGGAGGCAGGTTCGTTTTCGGAGCGGCAAAACCGGTGCCTATCGATTACCGGATGCTTAAGAATCCCTCCAGGGATGTTATTCTCATAGGCGCCAGCGGCCCCCTCGTGAATATCGGCGCGGCTTTTCTTAGCGCGGGTATCCTGCGATTGCTTCCTCAAGGCACTTTTTTAAGCCTGATCTTAATGCACTTTGTGATGATAAATCTGGTGCTGGGTATCTTTAATCTTATTCCTTTGCCTCCGCTGGACGGTTCCCGGGTGCTTGCCGGGTTCCTGCCTCCGGCCGCCGCCGCCGGATACGCTAAAATAGAGCCGTACGGTTTCATCATAATAATACTTCTTTCCATGGCGGGGGCGTTCGATCTCGTTATCTGGCCCCTGGTCAGGCTCATAGCCGGGTTTCTTCTATGAAGACTATAAACGTCGATCTTGGGAAAAGAAGCTATAAGATATTAGTGGGCGCGGGCATTATCGAAGTCCTGGGCCGTTATCTGCGTGCCCTTGGCGCCGGAGACACGGCCTGCGTAGTCACCAACGCGAAAGTAAGAAGATTCTGCGGCCGGGCTGTTTCCGCGGCCTTGAAAAAAGCGGGCTGCGGCGTTTATTTTCATAATATACCGGACAGCGAGCTCGGCAAATCATGGGATTGTGCCGCGGGAATAGTCAACAGTCTGGCGGAACGCGCGGGTAAGGGCAGGGTATTCGTGGTCTCCGCGGGGGGAGGGGTGGCCGGCGATGTCTCCGGATTCGCCGCTTCGGTATATAAAAGGGGAGTCCCTTTTATCCAGATCCCGACCACTTTGCTCGCCCAGGTGGACTCGGCGATCGGAGGGAAGAACGGCGTTGACCTGCAAACGGGCAAGAATCTCGCCGGGACTTTTTACCAGCCCCGCATCGTTATCAGCGATATAAATTTTCTTTTATCACTCGATGACCGGCAGATAAATTCCGGCATAGGAGAGGTTATTAAGTATGGTTTGATCGCTGAACCCGGATTACTGGATTTCCTGGAGGATAACCGTGAAGCCGTTTTAAAGCGGGATAAGAAGGCCCTGGAATTCATCGTCTCGCGTTGTTCCGCTCTTAAGGCGGCTTATGTCCGCAGGGATGAATATGACACCGGGGAAATACGCATGGCCCTTAATTTCGGGCACACTTTCGGGCACGCGCTGGAGGCCGCCGGTAAATTCCGGCGTTATAACCACGGAGAGGCTGTCGGGTGGGGGATATCCTGCGCTTTAAGGGTCAGCGAAAAACTCGGCATTCTGGAGGATTTTTCTGTCCGTCGGAGAGCGGAAGCACTTCTCCGGGCTTACCATCTGCCGGTTAAAGTGCGGGGCGTCGATCCTCTCTCTCTTCTCGCCGCTTTTAACAAAGACAAGAAATTCATCGGCTCAATGACCCGTATGGTCCTCCTGGAGGGCGCCGGCAGTATAAAAGTCGAAAAAAATATTCCGTTGTGTTTGATAAAGGAAGTTCTAAAAGAGGGAAAAAGCGGCAGGCTATAATAATGACGCGGAACCGCGCGGCGCCGTTTTTGTAAAGTTCCGGATAAAGTTCAATTTTCCTCCGAGCTGATACGCCATATCCTTCCTGAGAATTCAAGTTCCACGTTGTTCGCCTCTATCTTTTTTACCATCGCGCCTTCGATCTCGTCTCCGGCTTTAACGATCTGATTGTTGATAATGGCGAATTCTTCGCCTTCTGAAAGGAATGTTCCGTTCAATATCAGCAGTGGCGGGGCAGGCGGTTCCTTATTCGCTTCATCGGTGTTTTTATCGGTATTTGTCACGGAAGCGGCGGAGAGCCCGGCAAAATTGCCTTCGCTCAGGATTGTTCCCGCGTTCTTGTCGGGCTCGGGAGCGTTAAAAGATGCCTTTTTCTCCGGAGCGGAGAGGGCGGCCGGCGCAACGGCGGAAGATCTCTTGTCCTGATGAATTCCGGCGGAAAGATCGAAAAAGAGCTTTGCCGCGAGCATCCCGGCAAAAACGATCCCCAGGTATAAAACCCGGGATTTGGAGGCGGGGGGGCGCGGCGCGGAGGAGCCATCGACGGTAACGGGTTTATCCTGGGTTGATTTAGCGCCGTTTTCCATAGCGTCCACTCCTTTATTTTTTTGTGGTATTAGTTTTGCATATTTTATATTGAAATGTGGACAAAATCCAGTATAATTATCTACGATAGTAGAGAAGAACGTTCATTGAACCATTCACGGCAGGCATAATGCATAATAATAAACGGACATCCCGCAGATATGATCTCGAATTGCCGTTGAAATATTACGTCAGGGGAAACCAGTCTTTCAGCAGCACGGTTGCCAGCGATAATATAAGCGCCGGCGGAATAGGTTTTACCGGCCGTTGTTTTATCCCCCCTTCTACCAATCTGATGCTGGAATTGATGGTGGCGAAAAAGTCCATATCTTCGATAGGCAAAGTGGCGTGGGTGAATGTTTCTTCCCGGTCGAATAAATATAAGCTCGGGGTGGAATTCCTTGAAATGAACCCGATGGACAGGGAATATCTGAAAAAATACTTATCCGGCTGTGGCGCGCCGGAGGCACAGCAATAAGCGACAAGGAAAGGAAAAAGATATGACAGCGGCGAATACTGGCGCTCCGGAGACGGCGGCGGAAGAAAAACAGAGCAACTGCCTGGGGTGCAACAAACCATTAAAGAAAATGGACGTTTACTACCGTAACGGAAAGTATTACTGCGACAAGAAATGCTGGAAGAAAGCGAAGGGGGCGGCGGCTTCCGGCGAGGGGAAGAAATAATGGCAGATACTAATAATTATAGCGACAGGCGCCTTCATCCCAGGATAGACCACGGGATGCCGATAAACGTGATGGCGGACGGTTACGATTTTATGTCCACCACCCGGAACGTGAGCTGCCTTGGCGCTTATTGTCATATAGGCAAATATGTCCCGCCTTTCACGAAACTGTGCATAAAACTGAAACTGCCGGTCAAGAAAGCGCGCGTGTCCAAAAAGATCGAAGTGGCGTGTAAAGGCGTCGTGGTAAGGACTGACGACGACCCCTCCGGAGGTTTTAATATCGCGGTCTTTTTCAACGATATAAAGCCCGTGCAGCAGCATAGGATCGCCGAATATATAAACCAGTTCATTCCCCGCTGAAGGCCTGTCCCGCGTAACATCTATGGGTAGAATAAAGAAGAACCTGCCGGTGAAATTGATCTGCGGTATGCTGTTCAACGAAGAAAAAGAAGGCGCGCGGGCGTTCAAGCAGTTGCGCGGGCGTTTTGGACCAGTGGATTTTGAAAGCGAAAGTGTGCCGTTCACCCGCACGGAATATTACGAAAAAGAATTCGGCGGCGGCCTGCGGCGTAAATTCATCTCCTTCGAGAAACTGATCGCTCCCGATAGACTCGCCGGGATCAAGTTGTTCACGAACCGCGTCGAGGCCGCGCTAAGTTCCGGCGGAAGGCGCAGGGTGAATTTGGATCCCGGCTATCTGGAACTTGCCAAATTCGTGCTCGCCTCTACCAAGGACTTCAGCCACCGTATCTATCTTTCAAAAGGTATTTACGCGGAGATCACTCTTCTTTACCGTTCAGGGGCTTTTCGTCCGCTGGATTGGACATATCCCGATTATCGCACAGAATGGTATATAGAAACCCTGGAAAAAGTCCGGCGGATATATTACCGCGCGGTCGTCCCTCCGGAATGCCGGCGGAGAAACGCTGAGAATGACTGAACAGAGAGCGCCGCGCGGACCGGCATACAAGGACGCCGGCCTCGCCGGTTTGTCGGAAAAACTTGAAGGAATGCTGGCTGATTGCCGTATCTGCCCGCGGTCCTGCGGGGTGGACCGCGCCAAAGGTCAAAAAGGTTTTTGCCGCGTAGGCAGAGAGGCGCGCGTTTACAGCTATCTTTCTCATCACGGAGAAGAGCCGCCGATCTCCGGGACCGGGGGATCGGGCACGATCTTTTTCTCCGGCTGTAATATGCGCTGCGTTTATTGTCAGAATTATAAATTCAGCCAGACGATCTCGGCGGACGGAACGGTCCCCGGAAGGGCGGTATCCGCGGAGGAACTGGCGGAGATTATGCTGGGCCTTCAGGCGTCGGGATGTCACAATATAAACCTGGTCACGCCCGGCCATGTCCTGCCGCAGATAATCGCGGGTTTGGTTATCGCCTCCGGGCGCGGGTTGAATATTCCTTTGGTTTATAACACCGGCGGCTATGATTCTCCCGAAATGATCGGTTTATTGGAGAAGGTTGTCGATATCTACCTGGTTGATATGCGTTACGCCGAGGAAGAAAACGCGGTTAAGTATTCGCTGGCGCCCGGATATCCGGCGTTCAATCTGGCCGCCGTAAAAGAAATGTGCCGTCAGCGTCCGGCAGCGATCTTTGACCAGCGGGGGATAATGCGGGAAGGCGTTATCGTCAGACATCTGGTATTACCGGAGAATATTTCCGGGACAAAAAAAGTTCTGGAGCGTCTTGCGCGAGCTGTCCCTCCGGAGAATGTCCATTTAAGCCTGATGAGCCAGTATCTGCCCTGCAACAAAGCGCAAGAATACAGGGAGCTTTCCCGCAGAGTAAGCCGGGAAGAATACTCCTCCGCCGCCGATCATTTAGCGGTTTTCGGTTTCAGCAATGGATGGGTCCAGGAGGCGAACGGATCAGTTGAACTCGCGGGTGTTAATATCAGGCCGAAACATTTTAAAGGAAAGGAATAATATAAATGTATTTATACGGGAAGCGTTCAATAAACGAGCGTTTGCTGGTAAACCCCCGGAGTGTAAAACAGGTAATACTTGAGCATGGCGGCGGGCGTGTCCCGGAAGTTGCGGCTTTGGCGCGTTCGAAGCGGATACCGGTTGAATTGATCCACACTACCCGTTTTAAAAGCATAACCCGCGGCATCCATTCCCAGGGTATCATTGCCGAGGTGGAAGATTTTGCCTACGCCGATCTGGACGAAATAATAGGGGTTGAAAATACAAAGAAACCCACGCTTATCCTGCTTGACAGGATCAACGATCCGCAGAATCTGGGCGCTATCTTAAGGACATGCGCCTGCATGGGCGGGTTTTGCGTAGTGTTGCCCAAGCATGAATGCGTTGATGTCACGGAAACGGTGCTTAAAGTGGCTTGCGGGGCGGAGAATTATGTGCCGGTTTGTCTTCTTTCTACTCTGGCGGTAGCCGTGGATAAAGCGAAAGAAGAGGGATATTGGATCGCCGCTACGGTTGTTGAAGGCGGGGACAATCCGCGCGGGACGGCGATCAACTTTCCGCTGGCCTTGGTTTTCGGTTCAGAAGGGGAGGGGGTCCGGGCGGGATTATTGAAAGAGCTTGATTATCGCTTTACCCTGCCGATGCAAGGCGCTGAATTATCGTTGAACGTTGCCAATGCCGTGAGTATCTTTTGTTATGAGATAACCTGCCAGAGGAATCTGAATGAAAACAAAAAAAGCGCCTGAATTAACCGCTCTTCTTGATTTCCTTGCCGAAGCCGGGCAGTTAAAACGGGTCAAACGTTCCGGCTGGTGGGTAACCGGTATTAAACATCCGGAAAGCGTGGCCGAACACTGTTTCCGTTGCGCGGTGATCGGTTACCTGATCGCCAAAGTCGAAAAGGCGGATGTTTATCAAGTGTTATTGATGTGCTTATTTAACGATATCCACGAAGCAAGGATAAACGATCTGCACAAAGTGGGACATCGTTATATAGATTTCAAGAAAGCCGAAGATAAGGCCTATTCCGGGCAAATTTCGGCCCTTCCCAGGCCGGTGCGCTTGGAAATGGGCCGGTCAAGATCACAATATAACGATCAATTAACGCCTGAAGCGGTTATCGCAAGAGATGCCGATATTCTGGAGTGTATACTGCAGGCCAAGGAGTATTTCGACGCGGGGAACGTCAACACGCGCAGTTTTATGAGTGTTGGAGATAAATATCTTAAGAGCGCTTTTGCCAGGAAACTTTTCTCTCGTTTGAAGAAATGGGATTCCACCCGCTGGTGGCGGGAATTGGCGGTATTTGAACGATAACCCGGAAGGAGACCAAAAGTTATGAACAAGAACGCGACCTCTCTTGTAATTGCCGTATTTCTGGCGTCTTTTTTGATTCCCGGATGCGAGACAGTGGCCGGGACATCTCGAGGCGCGGCCCGCGGTGCCGGAGAAGATATGGAGAACGCCGGGAAAGCCGCGAAGACCGTAGTTGAAGCCCCGGGAAAGATAGACAAAAAGATGCGTGAGGAACTTTGGTGATCCTAGCATAAACCTGTTAACTAAAGCAAAACTCGGTATTTGTCCTTGTTTTCGGAGGACAAAAAGTGTATGTTTTATATAGGCCACGATCTGATAAACATTGAGTTTATCGGAGAGTGGCTTTTATATTTTACTCTGGTAAAGGCATTCGTGAAAGAAGTGCTGGTTGGGGATAGGGGGGGAGAAAAGATATAAGAAAAAAATTTAACCACTTTAGAAATATTTTGTTAAAGCATGTCTCTTAAGGTTAACAGGGCGGGGGAATGAAAATACCCTATTTGATTTTTACGACTTTTGTTGTTGTGCTGACAGCTAACGTTTCGCTTGATAACGCTATTGCCTGGGGAGATTCTTGGGCAGCGATAGGCGGCAGCACCGCAGATGCGCAGGAAACTTCCGTTTCAAACTGGCAAACCGGCGGAAGCGCGATAGGCAATACCGAAGAAGTTAAGCTGCATACTATGTCTTCCGCCGCTATTCAAAATATTCCGTTGACCCAAACCTTCTATGGCGGTTGTTCATTATCGGAATACGAGGGATTTTCAAATCTGAAGAATACCGAAGCGAAGGCAATGTTGGAAAGTTTTTTTGCCTCGCTGCTATTGCATCGATCAAGCTTCCCAAGTTATAAAGACGGTGAACAGCAATGTATCCAGGATTATGAAACGGCAAAAGCAAACTGGACCGCGGATCTTAAAAAATACGATCCGCAGCACGTATCATGGGCGGATAATATGCATTTAGTTACATCCGATACGGAATGGCACGCGATGACCGCGATATCTCCGAATGGGCAGTTTTCCAACCCCTCGGAAGTCTACATAGTGGATGCCAGGGATATTAGTTATCGAGGGACGGTCACTGATTATAACGGCGATGATAATGATATCCTTAAAATCTACAGCACATATTCGATGCGGTATGGTAAAGATTATGAAAACGGCAAGCTTGTTTCCGGAGAAGAAGCGACAACCCTGATCGACGGGACTCCATCGCAAACATTCGCGGCAGGGGCAAAACCCGACCGAATAATTGATAATACCGTTGAGAATATGATCAATCACAGATCGGAAGTTATTCATGACAATCTCACCGGCCTGCCGATAAACACACAAAAAACATATTACGAATCCAAGATAGATCCGAATATCTTTTATAGTCAGGAATCGTATGACCTTCGGTTGTCTACAACGGAAAGAAGCAGACTAATGACAATAGAACCCAAGTAACGGATTTTCTTATAAAAAATGACAGGTTTTTCTGATTAGTCTCGAGAAATAGTGAATTGGCCCGGGAACTGGCTTTTGATGTCTTTACCTATAGGTGTAGTTAACATAAGATATATTATAGGAAGCTAACCCGTCGATAAATAAGCCGATCATCAAGCCTCGGCTTCAGTCTTGTCTACCATTCTTCTCAATGAGCTACCAACAAATAACTATATAACTCACACTACAAATTTTGTCAAGAATATTCTTTAAAATTCTCTTGGCATGTAATACCGTTGCTTCCTGATAATCGGCATATAGCCAACCGTCTGCTCCACGGCCTGATTAACGTCTTGCATAGCATCATAACGCCCAGCTTGCGGCATAGATTTATAATCAGATAGTATCTTGCGCCATATAAGCCGCGTGACAACCGAATACGGTAACTTTATCACCATCTTGCAGTGTGCGAAAATATCACGCTTTTCTTCTACTGTTGCCCTGGCCGGCAACACGTCCCATTTAGATCCACGTGTTTCATTATTCATCCCGAGGAAATCCTGTTGCGGATCAGACATTACTAATACTCCATTCTTCCGCTACCTGTCCGTGGCAACAAGCAACAGAGTTAGTGTGTTTCTCCGTTTATGAGGTTCTTCTTGAGACACAATTCAATGGCCTTGCGACCATATACGGCTTCGTTAATTATTCTTTTTTTGCACTCCTTTCTTAGTAAAACAGCTGTCTTTTTGTCAAGGCGTACGAGTACCGGTTCCGTGTATCTCCGCACCTTTTCAGCCATGGCACCCTCCAGTTTGATTTTCTTAGATACTCAAAAGATACTACAGAGATA
>JBAZGW010000034.1:0-13825 GCA_041652635.1 Candidatus Omnitrophota bacterium
GCCGAATAACTCCTGCTTCGGGCACATCGCCGAAACCTCTCCGTGAAAGAAAAGGTTAAGCAGTATAGTCTGAATAATATCATCCTTATGGTGGCCGAAAGCCACCTTCGAGCACCCCAGCCTGTCCGCCGCTTCAAACAACGCCTTGCGCCGGTTCCAGGAACACCAGAAACAATTTATCTTCCTGTGGTCGGTGGAGCGCAAAACGTCGGACTTCTCAATATGGAGTTCCATTCCGCTTTTACGCAGATAACGCTCCAATTTCTCCGGATTTACTCCTCCGAATCCCAGGTCCACATACACAGCCACGATCTCATACTTGATCGGCACGAACTTCTGCCTTTCCCGCAATATACGCAGGAGAGAAAGGCTGTCCTTGCCGCCGGAGACGGCGACCGCCACCCTGTCGCCGTCGGCAAGCATCCCATAATCGGTTATTGCCTTGCCGATCTTTTTAGAAAGAAAATACGCGCGCCCGGAAAGATACGCCATCCTATACCGCGCCGGTTTTATCGCGCCTCACGGCAGACATTGCCCGGCAAGCCTCCTTCAGCATATCCCCCGCAAGCAACAATAGGGCCGCCGATATCACGACCAGAATATAGTTCTTCTGTCCCCAAAAACCGGCGATGCCGAAACAAAGATAGGAAATCGTGGTCACTGTCATGAACAATGCCGGCAGTAATGTGTATAAAGACGGCCGGTTTTTCTGCAGCAGATACACGGAAGCCGTCAGCAATACCAGCGCGGCGATCAACTGGTTAGCCGCCCCGAACACCGGCCAGACCACCTGCCAGGAGCCGAAAGCGAAGCAGGCGGCAGCGGCAACAGAGATCAACCCGGAAACGTATTTGTTATTCAACTGTTTCATCTTCAGAGAATCCCCGAATATCTCTTCCGTAAGATAACGCGTGATCCTGGTAGCGGTATCGAGCGTAGTCATCACAAAACTGTTCAACAAAAACACCGCTATCATCGTCCCTGCGGCGGCGCCCACTAAAGGCGCGGTAAGATTTCCGTAGCCTTTGCCGAAAGTGACGATCCAGCCGCTTTTCTCCGCCAACTCCGGGTAGACCATTCCCTCCGGGCCGCCCTTCCAGAAGAGGCCGGCGCAAACCGCGATTATCGCGAGCATTGACATCGCCGCTTCAAGCAGCATCCCGCCGAAAGTGATGCGTTTGGCGTCCGACTTACGCGGCAGTTGCTTGGATGTGGTGCCGGAAGAGACCAGGGAGTGAAAACCGGATATGGCGCCGCAGGCGATCAACACGAACATCGCCGGCCAAAGCGGCCCCTGAGCGCTTGAGCCGGAAGTGAAGAACGGAGCGGACATCCTGGGATGAGTGACGAATATTCCGGCGTATCCTAAAAGTAATCCCAGAAAAAGAACGATCATAGAAAGATAATCCCGCGGCTGTAACAGCAAATTGACAGGAATAACAGAGGCGATATACGCGTAGATAAGCAATACCGCGGTCCAGAAAGACATCGCCTGGTTAAAACCCAGATGAATGGGGAACAGAACACCGGCATAAATAGACACCGCCATAAGAACCACCGCGATAAGCGTCGCCAACCACTGGTTTATATTCCAACGATAAACCATATACCCGAAAAGCAGCGCTATCGGGATCAACCCGAAAGTGGGGATCACGATCTCCGGCTGAACCATCAAAGTCTGCGCGGTCACGGCGGCAAAAACCGCCACGATAAGCACCAAAGCCAGCCAGAGAAACAGAGAGAACACCAGCCGGCAGCGCCGGTTTATTACCACTTCCGATATATGACCGACGGATTTTCCTTTATTCCGCAAAGAAAGGACGAGCGCGGAATAATCGTGTATCCCGCCGATGAATATAGACCCCAGAATTACCCATAACAGCGCCGGGCCCCAGCCGAACAAAGCGCAGGCGATCACCGGCCCGATGATCGGCCCGGCTCCCGCTATCGAAGAAAAATGATGGCCGAACAGAACACTCCAATGCTTGGCGGGGAGATAATCCACCCCGTCATTACATTCAAATGCCGGAGTTTGGCGTTTATAATCGACCTGCCAGATCTTTTTCTCCACGAATGCCGCGTAATAACGGTAGCCGGCGTATAAGGCGCAGATCCCCGCCAACATCAGCCATAGTGAATTCATTTTAGTTCTCTCCTGAAAAATACAGGTCCGGCAACTTTTAGCCGGTTTAATGCAGCTCCGAGGGCTAATCCTTAGAAGCTGTTCCCCGTTTTGTGCAGCGATACCTTCCCATTCATCCAGGGAAATAAACTATATGTATTCATTATACCGCGGGCACGGAAAAATTTCACAAAAAAAATCCACGGTTATTGTGTGAGAGATAATGCCGGTCGGTTTATAACTGCGAATAGGTCAAATCAGGCGGCGGGCATACCGTCTAAGCGCGTGTTCTTCCTGGAGCACCCCGTTTTCCGGGACAGCATCCATGACCTATTGAACGCCTGCCGCCGCTCTTTTCCTCGATAATCGGCATTATCCCGGAGATATCGCCGATTATTATATCCGCTTTGCGCAGATATTCCTCCGGCAAACTTGTCGATACCGCCACGCAAAAGATCCCGGCGCCGACCGCCGAAGTTATTCCCAAAGGAGCGTTTTCCACCACCAGGCATCCGCCCGCCGGCAAACCCAGCTGCCGTAAGGCGGTTTCATACGGTTCCGGATGCGGCTTGCCGTGTTTAACTTTGTCGCCGGTTACCATAACGTCGAAAAGACTATGAATACCCGCCGGAAGCATCCGTTTTATTTCCCCGGAAGGGGTACCGCTGACTAATGCCAGTTTATAACCGCGCTTTTTTAATTCCCGCAATATCTCAATAGCGTTGTTAAAGAAACGTATGCCGGCGGAGTGTTTCTTGAAAATGCGCCGCCGCAGAGAAAAGATCTTATCTAACAGTTCCCTGGAGGGTTTTATATTTCCTTGGGCCAGAAAATCCCGCACAGATTTGTCCCAACGCTCCCCCTCCCTGCAATAAACATCAAAACAACCGACTCTAACGCCATACGGACGCATTGCCTCAAACCAGGCGATAAAATGATACGGCATAGAGTCTACTATTACTCCATCCATATCAAAAATTACCGCCTTAAGCCCGCCTGAACAACAACATTTATGCCTGCTCATTTATATTTATCTCGGATTTTTAAGACTATGCGCTATCGACTAACAGTCTGCTGAAAAACCCTATTTTCGTCATCCTGAGCGAAGCGAAGGATCTCATCTCCGTCGGAGATTCTTCGGCCTTCGGCCTCAGAATGACGCGATTGGGACTTTTTCAGCAGACTGCTAACTTGTCCTGAGCGGATTCGACTCGTTTCACTCGCTCACCACAATGCCTGCCGAAGGATGGACGTGGACTCTTTGTTTACTCCCGCCCGGACTCCGCGACCATTTCTTTTATAACCGCGTTGAATTCATTCTTAAGAAGTTTTTCCAACGGCATAGGCATTCTCAACGACCAATTCTCCGGTCCGACCGTGCCTGGGGTATTGAGGCGGTAAGCATACGGATCGCCCTGGAAGATCCCCGCGGGATAGAACCAATCCAATAAAGTCTGCACGCAAAAGATAGCCTGTGAGCGCAAATTCAACGCCAACGCCAGTTTTCCCAGCCCGGTATCCGCTTTTTCCGCGGGGCGGCCACGCAGGCCTATCTGCTCCCAAAATTTATTCTTTTCTCCGTAACTATCCGCGTGTAACTTCAATATATCTCCCACGTCCTCACCGCGCCTGCCCAGGATGGAAGCAAGCGTGCCCGGGTCACTTAAAGTATCAAGCCAACGCAGCCTGCCGTGTTTTGAAAGCTCCGCATCGAAAAGCAGGCCTTTTATATAACCATAGTCTATGCCGCGTTCATAACATTTGCGCATAAACAGCCCTTCATCAACCGTCCCCGCTTCATTCTCCCACCAGGCCGCGAAATTGGTGGTATCGTGCGTGGAAAGCATGGAAACTGCCGAAAAACGCTGTTCTTCCGGAGGCAGGAAATCGTGGCGAACATCCCAATCTTTAGCCCAGCGCTGCACATCGTTTCCGGGGATCCCGTATTCCCGCAGGGCCTCGGTGCACACCCAGGGGATCACGCCCAAGTCCTCCGCGCACAACAGCATACCCGTATTATCCAGCATCACGGAAAGGATCTTCCTGCCGTGTTCCCTCCAGCAATTTTCTTCGGCCGGATCAAAACTCCCATGCAAGCCCTGGTTCTCCAGCGGATCGTCATAAGGAATGCTCCATATCCTGAACAACCCGACCACATGGTCCACGCGCAACAGGTCATAGAAATTCTGCGCGTAACGCAATTTTTCTTTAAAATAAGTATAGCCGTCGGCGGCTATCTTACCCCACTCATAGGTAGGCATACCCCAACGCTGCCCTTTAGAACAATACATATCCGGAGGAGCTCCGGCGGCGGAATGCAGTTTAAAGAACTCCGGATGCGCCCAGACATCGGCGCTGTCGCGGGAAACCAATATAGGCAGATCCCCCTTCAAAAGCACGCCCTTATCCGCGGCGTAATCTTTAAGCGCCGTCATCTGCTCAAAAAGTTTCCATTGAAGCCACTCCTGAAACAGCAATTCTTGAGAATGCTCATTCTCAAAAGCCAATAACGCCTCTTTATCGCGCCGGCGATAAACATCATCCCATTCATACCAGGCTTTACCCTGCGCATAATACTTGATCACTTTAAAACAGGAGAAATCCTTCAACCAGTAAGTATTCCGCTCTCTGAACGAAAGGAACGAAGCGTCTGCTTTAACGGCCTTTTCTTCTTCCAGGAACATTTCCCACAATAAAGAAAGTTTATCCCACTTTAGCTTATAATCCACCCGCGGTACAGTTAGCGGGAACTTTTTCTTTAAGGCTTCCACCCGGCGGCCGGCGGCAGTGTCGGAAGCTATGCCGGAAAAAGAGAAATAAAGCGGTTCAAGAGCAAAAGAACTCATCGAATCATAAGGACAGAATACCGGGCCAAGTTCGTTCATCGGCAGCATCTGCAGAATGCCGTTGCCGGTCAAAACGCACCAGTCCACCAACAGACGCAAATCATTGATATCTCCGATACCGGCGCTTTTTGATGAATAAAGCGAAAAAAGCGGAGCGAGCACTCCTGCCCTGCGTTTCAATCCTATCTTTCGCCACTTGTCACCGGAGACGGACGCCGCCAGATGCTTACTTTCTGTAGATAAAACCATAGAGTTTATCTCCAATGAATACTCCCCGGAATGAATAATCCTTCGACGGAGTTTATCCTGAGTGGATCCGACTTTGCTCACCATTAAAACTTATCGAAGGTCGGGGTTTCTTTCCTGAATTATTACCCGCCGTTAAAATACCGGCAACGGCTATGGTAACGAAGCCCGTATCAGTTTTCGGTCACGGTAACGTTCTAAAGCCGTAACCTTCCGTCACTGAAACTTTGCCGGACTTCGCTTGACTACTGACGAAACGTCCGCCATTAGAATATTGGCGGGACTAAAATAAGGATATCTTGACCGTAACCGACAGACGGACTTAACACCCGGCATTCAAGAATGAACGCGCTCCGATCAACAAAATTCACAAGATATTTATGTTATATATTATCCGAGGCAAAGGCGGAGGTCAATATAAAAAAACCTGGTTCTGGGTGTTGGTTTCTCGATTCTAAAAAATTTAGACATCGACCACTGGACCACAAACCATAATTTAAGATACACGCCGGTTGTTTCTAAATTGCTATGCTTCGTTTTCGCCGTTCTCAGAACCCAGTATCCAGAACCAGTTTTTTAGATTGTGTTTTTAACCGGCGGGGCTTGAAATTACGGGGGCTATGTGGCATACTTGGCGTAGGAATGAAAAAACCAGTCGACACAGGAGGTCGGCAGATAGCGAAAGCTATTGAGGTTTATCGCCTCCGAAGAAGGCCCTCAGGTTGAAGGGCCTTCTTTGTTTTATAATCCACTGCTGTTGGCCCGCTGCTTCTTGATCCTGCCGGACAAACGATCCACCCCGGAAAAGGTCAGCCCCGGGAAACTGCCGTCAGCGAGCACTCCGGAAAGCCTCAAGCGTGAACTCACTTCTTCCTTGAACAGGGCAAATAATCCTCCGGTATCATTGATCATATCCACTGAGAGCCTGAATTCCATCTCAACCTCTCCGGGAGGCAAAGAGATAACCGCATTCCTGACCGCTATCGAACGGAAATCTATTCCTCCCATGAAATAATTCGTGAAAGTTATCCCCGAAGAAAGATCTCCCGATTGCACACCGCAAGAACGCGCCTTTTTGATCTCATTCATATACTTCCGGTAGATAGCGGCAGCGGAACAATTAAAACGCGTTCCCTGGAGATCCAGCCCGCTGCTGCGGTATTTGAACCCCATGAGATATTCAGAGCCGGTTTCTTTCACACTGTCTTTATATGCCTTCGCCAGCACCAAACCTTTATAAACACAACGCAAAGACGCGTATGACTCATCCTGGTTTATCCGCTTATTCAATCGCGGTAGGATAGTCCTGGTAAAAAGTTCATTGACATAAGCCTGTATCCCGTCCGGTGATACTTCACCCTTACCGGGTGATTCCAGACAAACGCGAAGGCTGCATCTCAAGATACACGGCGCGCCTTTCCTAAGGTATACCCACGCTTCGGCGGGCTCTATCCATACTCTATTCAAGACCACAACGTCATCGGGAACGCCTAATTGCCGCGCCTTTTTCTTTATCGCGTCCCAGAACCCGGCGCCTTCCGATGATACGGCGGGATTGATCAATTGCGAGATATCTTGTTTCAACCGCAGATCACCGTATAGCAATACGCGCCCGGTAAGGGTATCGGCGATCTCGGAATCCAGCACTCTGCTGGGTTCAAGATAACTCAAGTTAACCCAGAATCTATCCTGCGGGATCCGCAGGCCGACCATAAAAGCGTCAAAACAAAGCGCTAAAGCCTCTCCCGCTTTTTCATTACCGCGTTTAAGGCCGGTCCCATCCATCCTCAGATAACAATTAATACCGGTATATTTATCGGATCGGACCGGAGAAAACGATAAAGAAGAAAGATCCACGTCCGTGTCCTGGACATGCGTTGCTGTATCCTGACGGTTTAAAATACGTGATTTAATAATATTGAAGCCGAAAATAAAAAAAACGGATAACGGAATTACAGCCATTAAAGCAATAATCCGCCTTTTTCTTGCGGGATTTAAAAAAGAAGCCCCTCCCGTTCTTGAAGGGGCTTCTTTATTACTTGTATCTTTAAGTTTCATTACACTCCTATATCGGTCAGACTTTCTTCATGCAGTCTCACCGTGGACGTTATGGTCTCTGAAGCCTCCAGCTTCACTCCGGACAGCCCTTCGAACAACGCGTCCATGCTCACAGGAGAGGACACTGCCACGTTCGCCTGTTCCGAAACGCTGAAACCGATCGGCACGACCTTATCTGTCTCCAGTGTGTTGACGAATTTCCACATATGCTCGTTAACGCCTTGCCCGTAGAACTCATACACCGCCTTGGCCAAAGCCAACAACGAAACTTCCGAAGCCTTGATCCTGCGCACCTGTTTTCCGGGAAGAGACTGAAGGGGATCTTTCTCTTCCGGAGAAACTATAATTATAGTATTCTGCAGCACCTCATCACTGCCGGTGCGAAGAAAACTTCCGAAGTCGGAAACGGTCTTTACCGCCTCAGCCTTGACGATATCGCCGTCAAGCTGTACCATCTGGGCAACGGCTTCTGCATCTTCACCGCAGATGACGACCCCTACCTTTCCCCTGCTTTCATTGATGAGATTTTCCATACCTGTGAGGAAGCCGGGTTTCAACGCTTCTCGGGAAGAAACGGCGATAACGCGGCGGGCGCCGTCTATCTTGCCGCCGAAGACGCCGTTCAGATACTCATTGAATGCCCTGCCCCCATTCTGGACAAACGCGGCGGTCTTTACCTGAGAGAACGCCATAACCCTTGTTTGTGCAGTAGTCCGATCGATGCCCATTTTCTTGGCAACCGCTTGGACGAATTCTTGTGAATACTCTTTAACCGTATCTATACCGGTATATACCGTTTCCGTCACCAATAAAGGCTTTAACGCCGGCATATTCTCCAGCCCGATCGCCAACGCCGTCTGCAAGGCCCCCCCGGCAGTATCCACGAAGAACACGTCCGGATAGTCGCCGAACTTAAGGCCGGTTTCTGCCTCGAATTTATCGACCGCCTTCTGAGTATCCCCTCCACCGAAGAATACCACTACTCCTCTTTGGGTCCCGGCTTCCCATATCGCGTATAACGTATCCTTCGTGGCAAGCCAGGTTTCCTTCTCCCCGGAATCGAACATACCGGTACCGCCGTTGAAAACTATGCCGTCGTTTTTCTTCAGCGAGTTGATCTTATCGAGCAACAAGGCCAGTGTCCTGGGGCCGATATCCACCTGCGCTTCGTCGGGCCCGATAACATCGGCAGAATAAGCCGTCCCTTCAAGTTGTCCTTCTGAATTTACCTTCTTGACCTGGAAGTCCACCGGCAGCATCTTTCTTTCCGACGGAACCTCGGCCAGTTTCTTCTTGCCGCCTTCTACCTTTTTTATTACCTTTTCATCCGAAGACTTCGGCATCTTCGACTTACCCAATGCTACGACTTCCGGCTGCAATGGATTGGAAAGCGCGCCCACTATCACGACCTCGTTGCCGGGGTTAAGGGCAAAATCTCCTACCGTATCCGCTTTATCGAACTTTGCCCCGCCCATGATCCCGAGCTGTTTTCCTATAACCTTGTTAATATAAGATGCGACTTTATTTAAAGTCTTTATCATATTATTACCGGCCGCGATATTGTCAACCGGGAAATATTTAATCATCTCCACCGAAGCTTCTTTAGGGCGGTGCGCTTTATCGAAAGCGGCGTTGATATAAGCGACCTTCTCTGCCGTCTGTCCGGTAAGTGATATCAGCTTCTTGGCGAAAGCGTCGCGCACGGCTGCGTCTTTCGCCTGTTCTTCGTTATAGAAACGGATGTTCTCGAAAACGAAGACTATTTTTTCGCCTAGTTTAACTTCCGACTTCGCCTTATTGATCACTTGCTCTGCGAGATCAAGATTATTTTTGTAATTGCTACCGTCAGGATCGGCTGTCGGGGGTGGAAGCAGTATTACTTTCACGTCACCGTATTTATTTTCCACCTTATCCTGAAAAAGACCGAAGATACCGCTCTTTTCGAAAGAAAACTTCTCCTGAAAAGCCAGCCCTTTTTTCGGCCTGTCAAAATGAGACATTACATAGGCGAATTGCGCCGTAGACGAAATAAAGCCATCTCCCAAGTCTTTGAGGAAATTATCCAAACGTTTAGTCTTGAACTTACCCTGATCATCCTTAGACAAATTTATATCCGCGCAGAAAAAAACATCCTTGATCACAAGTTTTGCGATCCGTTCCTTCAAAACATCCATCTTCCGGATGCTGGTGATTATTGTCTTTATTACGCTGCCGCCGTCCTTGTCCGCACCATTTCCCAATTCGGTCTTAAGATCTTCAATGGCAGAGCCGGTCACTGCGCCGTTCGTCCGCAAGTTATCGGCATCGACAGCGGCAAAAGCCTTATAAAAAGGGCCGATATTTACTGCCGTCAAAAGCAACATTACTGCCGCGATAAAAGATGCATCCTGCTTCAATGATCTCATTTCAATACCCCCCCCTTTTTTTAGTTTTAATCTTGTTCATCGCTTCTATCTTCGTCATAATCCTCATCCATATTCTTCTTCTGTTCTCTAAGCACGGAGAAATAAACGGAAGAGTCGCTTTTAGATGTGATCACCGGGGCGAGCACAATATAAGAATAGCCTTTGGCTTTTAACGCCCTGATCATTCCCGGAGTATGGAAACCGCCGGTGATCAATACCGCGGTCCGCTCCCCAGACTCATTCATCTTTTTTTCCATGTTTTTTATAAAAACGTTTTCCCTGGTGACGCCCAGCTTATAAAAATCTTCCAATACTCCTATGTTACCGTCCACGGCGCTGACGGAAACAGCTGGTTCCGGCAGGCTGTATTTCACGCACATATCTTTCAGAAACCCCTGCCAAGATGCTACTCTGAACTTATCCTGGCCGGCCTTGAAATACGCGTATTCCTCCGGCGTCAGTTCCAACTCGAACAAATGCCGCAATATTATCGAATTCTTCGATATCTCGTCAAGTTTCCGCTGGTCGTCATTAACGAAAGACTTATCCTTCAAATCCCGTTCAAGAGCGGCAATATCCTGGATCAATCTCGCGGGATTGATCGTATTACTGCCGCAGACATAATCGATATACCGCGCCAGGTCGGGATAATCTTTAGCGATATCCATTGTCCGCGGAGTCAGCGACTTAAGATAAGAATAATAATCTTTAGCGGCAAGCCTGCCGTCTTTAAAATCCTGGGTCTTGGCTATCAACAACTTAACCCGTTCATTGTCCAACCCGGCGGCCAGCGTTTTTATAAAAACATTCCGTTCCGTTTCTGCGGATTTCAAATCCATGTTCCTTTCGGTCATAACGGTCTTAAGGAAAGCGGCCATTGCCGCGTATTTATCCAAGGGCACTGATCTCTTGGCCGCGAAAGAAGAAAGATAAGAACAGTAATCGGCCAATTGCATGCCTTTTGATTCGTATGCTTCCTTCTTCTGCTCAAGTTGCCTTAATTCGTCGCTATAGAGGAAAGGCTTTAGTTTATTGAGAGTGGAAATCACTCTATCCAGATGTTTAACGCCTTCTTTTCTCACCGGATCGATCTTCCAGAATACTTCCAGATGAGCGTCATACAATGTTTCATCGTCTATTCCATATAATTCGATGTCATTGTCGGAAAGCAAGTCAAAGTATTCTTCCCCGGAGATACGGCCCTGCCGCAGATACTTCTCCGCGACCTCCTGCCGGTTCTTAAGTGGCGCATACCCTCTTAAGGAAGAAAGTCCGACATAACCATAGCCGCCTTCCACCATGATCAAACGCAGCCCGTAGTTCTGCACGAGATAATTAAGGACCTCCGCGGTATTCTTCTGCGCTTCATAATTGCAATGCGCGTCCTGGATGCAAAAAATAACGCGGGGATCACCCAAGGAGGGGCTGCCCGCGTCAAATGCTTCTTTAATTATCACGTATTTCGTCGGGAGTTTATAATCTTTAGCCCCGATAGCCGCGCAAGAAACAGCGGTTGGGGTTAACCAGAAGAAAAGAAGGGCCGTAACAATTGCGAATTTCTCTTTAAGCTTCATCCCTGCCACCATAAATAAGAATGCCACAGAATAAAGTTAATTGAACATTTATTCCGTGGCATGGAAATAAATCCAATAAATATTTACAAAACTGACCTTCGCTTACATGAAAAAGAGTATATCTTACATTCTGCCATAAGTCAAGTTTTTTAGGTTTTTTAAGGGATAATAAAAGCCCATATTCTATTTCCCAGCAGGAACGAAACTATAGCTGCCAGTGAAAGAAACGGCCCGTAGGGGATCACGTGGCTCTTCTTGAATACCAGGTTAATTATGCCGACGACCGCCCCGGGGAACGGCGCCAGAAAAAAGGTCATCACGGCTTTATCCGGCCCTAAAAACGCCCCGATCATCGCCATCAATTTAACGTCCCCCATCCCCATGGAAGAGGTCTCTCCGTCCACAGGCGGCTTCTTCAACAGGCGAAAATAGACCAGGTCAAACAACGCTCCGGCCGCGAAAATAATGCCCGCTCCGGAGACTGCCCCGAGAAAACTGCGCGCGAAAGGATGCCAGTCAAAAGAAAGCGGCTGAAGTTTGATCCCTGCGCACGCGTTCAATGCCAGCGCAACTATCAATCCCCCGATGGAAATTTCGTCAGGGATGATCTGATATTGAATATCCACGAAAGTGGCCACGCAAAGCAAAGAGAAGAATAAACAGTAGTACAGCGCGGGCGCCTGCGGCCCGTAGAGCAAAGCGCAGAGAAAGAAAAATGCCCCTGTGAGAAGTTCTACCAGCGGGTAGCGCAGAGATATCGGTTTACGGCAATGGCGGCATTCCCCTCTCAAAATGAGAAAACTGAACAAAGGGATATTATCGAACCAGGCAATATTCTTGGAGCAGAACGGGCAATGCGAACGGGGAAAAACGATCGACTGGTTCAAGGGCAGTCTGTGGATGCAGACGTTCAAGAAACTGCCGACGATCGCGCCGAAAGCGAAAAAGATCAGGGGAATGATCATAGACCGGCCGCCTCTTTTAACGCTTTGCGCATTACCTCCACCGGCGCCTTGCTGCCGGTCCAGAACTCAAACGCCGCCGCTCCCTGATAAAGCAGCATTCCCAGACCTCCGGAAGCGCTAAGCCCGGCGCTGCGCGCGTATTCAAGCAGACGCGTGGGACGGTTATAAACGATATCGTAAACACTTAGGCCTTTCTTGAGCCATTCCCGGTCTACCGGAGAACCATCATCCTCTTTCATCCCCATCGGAGAGGCATTTACTAAAAGGTCGCATTCGGCAAGCTTCGCCGCAAGGTCCTGCCGGGTAATAAAAGTGATTATTTCTTCGTTCTTGCTGTTCAACATCTTATCTATTCCATATGATAAAAACTGCTTTTGGGCATTCTCGCTGGATCGCGGATTATTTTCAAGAATATATATCCTGTCTGCCCGGTCAGCTTCCCATGTAAGCCCGGCGATGATCGCCCTGCCCGCACCGCCGCAGCCGATAAGCATTACATTCTTCCCTTTGGGAGAAAATTTTACATCCTCTTTTAACGAATAAAGAAAACCCAGAACATCGGTATTGCGGTAACTTATGATCCCGCCTTGATTCTTTACGGTATTGATCGCCCCGGAGACGCGCACATAATAGAGTTCGTTGTCTGCCGCCGGCTGCCCCGGATATTTCTTCTCTAATATCTCTTTTACGGCTATTTTATGCGGGATAGTGACATTGAAACCGGAGAGGTCTGCCGTCTTATACTGCCGGTTCCCGGAGGTATCGCTGAAGGAATAAGCCGGATCATTCAAAAATGCCGGAATATCCTGCGGCGGGATCTCAAAAAGACGATAGGAAGCGTTAATGCCGAGTTCGCGGAAAGCGGCGTTGTGCATAACCGGGGAAAGACTGTGTTTCACCGGATACCCGATCAGCCCGTAGGTCATCGCCTGCTCAACCGGTTTATGGCGTCGAGATAAGCTTTTATAGCCGCTTCGATGATATCGGTGCTGGCTCCGCGTCCGTTCACGATCCCGGACTTGGCTTTCAGATTGAGCGTGGCCTGGCCGAGCGCGTCCTTACCTGAAGTGACCGATTCCAGGCGAAAGTCCTCCAGCCTGACCTTCAATTTCGTGATTTTGTCGATCGCCTTGAAACAGCTGTCCACCGGGCCGTCGCCGGAAGCCCGCCCGTGGAACAGACGGCCCTCTTTTTTTAAATCCACTGTCGCCGACGGTTCAGAGCCGCTGCCGGAACAGACCCCGAATCCCTGCAATTCCCACAGGGGCTTGGCCTGCCGGAGCTGGTCGTCAACGATTATGCGCAGATCGTCGTCGTATATCTCTTTCTTTTTATCGGTCAACTGCTTGAAACGCGCGAACGCGCTGTTGAGCTCCTCTGCCGTGAGCCGGAAACCCAGGGCCTGCAGCCTTTCGCGCAACGCGTGCCTGCCGGAATGTTTGCCGAGCACGATCTCGCTCCCGGCGCACCCGACATCGGCCGGATCCATTATCTCGTAAGTAGTCCTCTGCTTAAGCACCGCATCCTGATGTATGCCGGATTCGTGGCTGAAAGCGATCTTGCCTACGATGGCTTTATTAAGAGGGACGACGAAATCGGTAAGTTAGCT
>JBAZGW010000035.1:0-13748 GCA_041652635.1 Candidatus Omnitrophota bacterium
AAGGTAAAAGCCGGATTGGCCCTCGAACGGCCATACGCCTGCGACCTGAAAATAGACTCGGCTTTCAGGGGATTTAAAAATATGGGTAAAGATTCACTCAAAAACATCTCCTTGTCCGCTTCTCTTATTCTACGGGAAGACAACTCTCCGCTCGTGAACGGTTCCGCTGGCATAGACTTCCCGGAATGGCGAAAAGAACCGTTCCCTTTACAAAACGTGCGCCTTCGGTTCAAAGACCTCGCGATCCCTACGGCAAAAACGCCTTTTCTTGACATAAACGCCGTTAAACTCGATCTATTCTGCCTGACCAGCGCTAATCCTTATACAATACGCCTGGATGACCTGCGCGCGCGGATACGTCCCGCGGGCAAAAACGCCAGGATCGTCGCGTTTTCCTCCGGATTTCACGGGGGCACCCTTAAAGGGACCGCGCGGGTAGGATTAAAAGATTATACTCCGGTCATCGCCGCCTTTGCCGTCATAGAAAACGCGGAAGCCGACGAGCTGGACGAGATCCTTATCCACTTTTCCAAGGTCTACGGAAAGTTGTCCAGCAGTATGACATTTATCAACTATCCGCAGATGATATTCAAAGGGGATATGCATATCCGCGACGGATACCTGGATAATTTCAGCTTTTTCAAATGGCTTGCCGACCTATTCGCGCTGCCGGCGCTCAATAAAGTGGCTTTTCGCACGGCGGACATAAATTTCCTGGTGGATAAAGACGGCGCCGGACTGAACAATATGCGCCTGGATTCGGATAACGTCAAACTAAGCGGATATTTCAACCTCGCTCAGGCGGATATGGTTTCCAGCAAAATAGCCCTTTCCTTTCCCCGGGCGCTGCTTAAAGGATCGCCTAAATTCACTCCTCTTTTAAATCTATTGAATAAAAAGATATCTGTCCTGAATTTCAACTTCCAGCTTTCCGGAGAACTGAACGATATGAACTTCCAATGGCTGCAATCTGATTTCAAAGACGAACTACAAAAGGCGATCCCTGATTTTGCCGAGGCGGGTTTTGAAGAAAAAGTGGAAGGGATTATCGAATCTATATCGCATAAATGAGCGGGCCCCGCTCTGCCTAACCCTCCGCCGTTTTCCGCCGGCGAGGTCCGCCTTCTATATGCCGCGGAGACATTACGAAGGCGGATAAATCAGCGCGCGATAAAACGGCCTAAGCGCAAAGTCCTTTCACGGACCCCTTGCAACTCGCGGATACCTCCGGATTCCCCGGCTCCGCCGGCCAGCAAAGATTTGAATTTCATCCCGCTGTAGTCGGCGATAAGCCGGAAAGATCTCTCGACCAAACGCAGACCGATATTCTCATAGGCGCTCAACAACAAAACCATTACTTTGCCTTTCATCGGAGTTTCAAAGGTATCGGTTGTATTATCCCACTTATAAAGCGAAAACATCCTGTCTATGATCACTTTTAACTGCGCGCTCGGCCCGTAAAAATGAAGCTCCTCGGGCTAATCCTTCGACCTTGCTCAGGACAGGCGCCCGAGGTTTCTCTGCTGCTTGAGCTAAATTCCTCCGAAGCAGTCACTCTCTTTTTTCAGCGATACCTTTCCGTTCACCCTGCGCATTCATCCTATGGTCTTCTGCGTAGGAGAATAAAGCGGCGAGGCAAAAACGATCACATCCGCTTCCGACATCTTCTTAAGCACGGGTTTCGCGTCATCGTTTATCGCGCACTCATACTTTTCAATCTTTTGACAAACCCGGCAGGATAAACAACCGCAGGAGTTATATTTCAGGAACGCGGCCGGCACAACTTCAACAACGGCGCCTTTGGAACGAGCGCCCTCGCTAAACCACTCCACGAGTGCCGCCGTATTCCCCTCTTTCTTGGGACTACCGTTAAGAACCACTATTTTCTTTGCCATCACGCCCTCCCCCCGCTTTTAAATCGGGACCGGGTCCCCCTTTCCCAGAATTGTTTCTCGCGTATTTACACTATGCTTAATTAGCTGTGGTCTGTGGACTAAGCTTTACCCGGCAGCCGTTTCTTTGAGAACCCAAAACCCAGCACCCAGAACCCGTCTTTTTCGTCTGAAATGTCCCCCCCTATTAATAACGAAGCACGAGCGACGAAGAATGAGGAGCGAAGCCTCGCCAACGCATCAGTGGCGGGCGAGGCATAAATGATTTTAAACGCCCAAAACCGAGAAACGGGTAAAGCGATACGTCGTTTCCAAGACACAAAACATATTTAAAATTCTATGGATCCGCGATCATTTCTTTAGAAATTACGCGATACTCTCCCGACTTCAAATCCCCCAAAAGCAACCTGTCTATCCTTATTCTTCTTAATTCCATTACCGGAAAGCCCAGACCGGAGAATAATCTGCGAATATGCCGCTTCTTCCCCTCGCAAACAACCACCTCGCAGACAGTAGACCGCTTATCCCGTTTAACTATCTTCACAAACTTAGCTTTAAGATGTTCTCCCTCGTCAATTATCCCTTTTTTAGCCAATAGACAGACATTATCCGGCATAAGGCCGCAGACGCGGATAAAATACTCTTTCTCCACGAAAAACTTCGGATGGGTAAGCCGGTAACAAAGATCCCCGTCATTGGTCAGGATCAGCAATCCGGAAGAATTTTTATCCAGCCGGCCCACAGGGAATACGCCGTTGAACTTTTGGGGAATAAAATCCATTACTTTTTTCTCGGCGAATTTATCCTGGAGAGTGGTGGTCACGCCTTCGGGTTTATTGAATGCCAGGTATATCTTTTCGCTGATAGTCAGTTTCTTTCCGCGGGCTTTAACGATATCTCCGGGATCAACCTGAAAATACGGCTCGCGCACCACTATGCCGTTGACCTCCACTTGACCATCCTCTATAAGAATGTCCGCTTTACGGCGCGAGGCATAACCGCTTTTAGCGACAAAAAGGCTTAATCTCATAATATTCGTTACCTCATTTTACGCGCAAGCAGAAAAGACTCGATTATTTTCCGATGCGTATCCATACCGCGCGGCTTTCCCATCCTGTCAAAAAGGCGAGAAAAGACGTTCCTGCCGCGTGCTAATTGCACGGCTTTAGAAATAATCCCGGCAGCAAAAATACGCGGAATATCACGGCCCGGCAGTTTATCTTCAAGAACAAACGCCAGGCACTTATAAAGTTGCTCAATTTCCGGGCTTAGATTGCCGCTCTCAAAACACCAGCGCAGCTGCTTCGCGGCATCCTGCGTCCTGCCTAAGGCAAGCAGAATCAACATCCGCAATTCACCGAAACACATCCCCACCCAGGGGCTACTCTCATCAAAAGCAATACCGGAAACATAAGGAATAAACTGGTTGTCACCTATATATTTTGAATCCAATTCACGCAAAAAATATTCCAATTCTTTTTTACCGGCCGCCGACAGACGCAAAATCTGCCTGCAGATCTCCGCGCCGCGGTTATTATTCGCAAGAACCAGATCATCTACTGAATACACCTCGGACATCCCGGGGACCAAAACGCGGCAGGCATAAAAACCACTCCCCGGAAAGTCTGCTATATAAATATCACGACGCGCTTTCTTGAAGATGGAAAACAGGTATTCCAATTCATCCTTACGCGTCCCCCGGCAATTCACATAGTAGAACTTAAAATCAGCTTTCTTATTAAGGCATCTTTTATGAACCAGACCGCTTGAATCGATAAAATGCATCTCCAGATTGGAATGTTCAGCCGCCTCGCTAAGCCTGGAACAGGGCTCTTGCAATCCGCGAAAACGCCCCAGATCCTGGCCTTGCAGAAGTTCCGTGAGCGTGCGGGTTAAAGCGGTTTCAAAAGAAGGATGCGCGCCGAAAGACAAGAAACATCTCTTTGAATCACGCTCACCGAGAGTAATATTGACTACCGGATACCTCCCGCCTAACGAAGCATCCTTGATAGTCACGGTAAAACCCCTCTGCTTCAGGACCGCTATCGCGTCCGTCACTTCCGGATAACAAATATAACAACGCTCCGGTATCAACGGCAAGGCGATCCCTTCACGGATAACTTTGTATTTCACATACCGCTCAAGTATCTCGGAAAGCGCCTGGACGCGCGCCTCAGCCGGCGTATTTCCCGAAGCCATACCATTGCTGGCGTACAGGTTATCCAAAAGGTTTAATGGAAAGTAAAATTCCTCCCCGTTAAAGACGCGTGTAAAAGGTATCGCACATATCCCGTTCCGCAGCCCGGCCGACACCCGGCAAACCAAGTCGTATGCGGAAAGTTCCCCTGTAGAATCATAGAAATCGCGCAACTCTTTGTTCAGAATTGTCGAAGGCAGGCGTTTACCGTCAATGGGAAACCACTTTTCTTCCGGAAAGAAAATAAAATCCTGACCGGGACTAAAATCAAAGAGTGAATAATCACTCCAGGAATACCCGGTATTAATACGCTCCATAAGTTCGCCCAACGCGCTGGCAAGCGCCAAATCACGGGACAACCCTTTGCCGTTGGCAAAAATACGACTGCATCCGCGCACCCTGACATGCACCGACCATACATGCGGTACAGGATGTTTCCAAGAACAAACTTCAATATTGAATCCTGCTTTTTTCAGGGTGGCACGGATATGCCTTATTGTATCCTGCGGCCGAGCGTCTTTGGATAACATTGTAAACCCACCTTTTAACCGGGACCGGGTCCCCTTAACCTCATACTAATCAGATAATTCTGTCTGAAATGTCCCATTATAAGACTTTAAATAATGATTAACAAGCGAATATTCAGAATTGACTTATCTATATAGATTTCTGCGACATATTGCTATCCGATAACTATATATACATTTCATGGACTTCGTTCCTCGGGGACACTTATGACGGAAACTGCTGTAGCACTAAGAGTAAGGCGGACCCGGTCCCGATTTGGAAGCGAAAAACAGCTACAAAAAAAAGTATCGTTTTTTGAAATGAAGCGCCACGTTGACCAACCCGATCAAGGCCGGGACTTCTACCAACGGGCCGATGACCGCGGCAAAGGCCGCGCCGGAGTTGATGCCGAACACTGCCACGGCAACGGCTATGGCTAATTCAAAGTTATTGCTTGCTGCGGTAAAGGATAAGGTCGCTGTTTTAGCGTAGTCTGCTCCCGCCTTCTTGCCCATATAAAACGAGATCAGGAACATTACGATAAAATAGATCAACAACGGCACGGCGATCCTGACGACATCCAAGGGGATCCTGACGATATATTCACCTTTCCAAGAAAACATCACGACGATCGTGAACAAAAGAGCGATTAAAGTGACCGGGCTGATACGCGGGATGAATTTTGTCTGATACCATTCTTTCCCTTTCAAACGCAGCAACGCATAGCGCGTAACTGCGCCCGCCAGAAAAGGTATTCCTAAATAGATAAACACGCTTTTGGCGATCTGGACGATGGTGATGTTCACCACCGCGCTCTTAAGCCCGAACCATCCCGGTAAGATAGTAATAAACACCCAGGCGTATAACGAATAAAACAATACCTGAAAAATGGAATTAAACGCCACCAACCCGGCGCAGTATTCCGTGTCACCTTTCGCCAGCTCATTCCAGACAATAACCATCGCGATACAACGGGCAAGCCCGATCATAATCAACCCGGCCATATATTCCGGGTATCCGCGCAGGAAAGTGACCGCCAAAACGAACATCAACACAGGCCCGATGATCCAGTTTTGCGCCAGCGAAAGCAAGAGAATTTTTTTATTGCGAAAAACATCCCCCAACTCTTCATATTTGACTTTTGCCAAAGGCGGATACATCATCAGCATAAGGCCCATGGCGATCGGAATATTCGTCGTACCGGCCTGAAATTGATTCCAGAAACCGACTGTCTGCGGAAAGAAATACCCCAATCCGACGCCAAGGAACATACCCAGAAATATCCAAAGCGTCAGAAACCTGTCCAGGAAAGATAATTTTTTTATCATACCTTCCCGCATCTCTTTACCTCCCGCATAAATTGACTATCCGGAAAAAATATAAATTAACGTATAATACCCTCCGATAAGGATAAAGATCACGCCGGTTATTTTGCGGGTATAATATTCAAGCTTAGTTAACCATCGAAACCACCTGCTCAACGAAGTAACTCCCAGCGCGATCGCCGCCGCGAAAGCAAAAACCGGCAGCCCGGTTCCCACTCCGTAAACAAAAGGCAACAACACGCCTGCCTTGCTATTTAAAGCCAACGGTATCAGGCTTCCGAAAAACAATGCCGCGGAGACCGGACAAAATGCCAAAGCAAATATCATTCCCAGAAGAAAAGCGCCCGCTGTGCCTGATCTTACAAGTTTATTATGATATTTCTCAGAGAACAATATATCCGGCAGAGGGACCCTGATCAGTTCCAGTAAGAAAAATCCGCTAATCATCAAAATCGGCCCTAAAGCCCTGGACATATATTTCTGCAGGAACTGCGCGACTTGCGGAATGCTTAAAAACGAAGCGATAATAACCCAGCCGACCAACGCGTAAGCTACCATCCTGCCAAACGTATAGGCGAACCCGGAGATTAAAACACTTACAGGATGGGTTATTCTCTTGGAAAGGAAAGAAACCGCCGCGATATTCGTCGCCAGCGGACAGGGGCTGATCGAAGTCAATATACCCAGCCATAAAGCTGTAACTATGCTTATCGTAATTTCCATACGCAGCCCCACGGTTTGACAACCATAACATTTTCCAATGCCCTTCAGGGCGCCTGCCTGCAGGCAAGGCAGTGATCCCCCGGAACAGAACACGCGATATTTCAAACGGTCTTAATACGAAATCTTAAAAAACCTATTTTTGTCAGAATAACGCAACCGGAACTTTTTCAACAGACTATTAATGCAACAACGCACTATCCGGATTGACACCCGTGGTTTACCGCGCAGGGGGATAAGTTAGGCTTCTTTTAAGAAAGCGTTAACCTCCGTTGTCACATAATTTATAAAACTTTGCCTATTGCCGGCGTACTCCCAGATCAACTCAAGGTTCTTGAATTTAACTTCTTTGCCGTCTTTAACAAGAGACAACACAAGCGACTTCGTATAAAGTTGATACTCGTTCACAAAATGCTCATTACCATATTTCTCCACATTTGCGGCTTTGAATTCAATCTTTCTGGAAGCAAGCGCGCTTTTATAATGACTTTCGATAGTCTCTTTAGACCACTTTTCCATAGCTGTACAGGCATTACAACGGAATGTGCCGTGAAAATAGTAGACGATCACCTTCGCCGTGGTTTTCTTACCGGCGGCAAAAACCAAAGAACTCAGGCTGATTACCGCGGCAAACGCCAGAAGCAGTACGATGAACTTTCTCAAATTGCACCTCCCGCTATTGTTGTTTTACGGCCGCTACTTTATAAGCTTTTTAATCTCTTCCTTGCTCAGCACCTTTCCCGCCGAGAGCACTTTACCGTTCACAGCGAACGCCGGGGTCATCATCACGCCGTATCCGGTGATCTTGTCTATATCAACGACCTTATCTACTTTTGCCTGAAGATGCAGTTCCTTTACCGCCGCCTCAGCGTTAGCGGCAAGTTGTTTACATTTAGCGCAGCCCATGCCTAAAATCTCGATATTCATTTTATCTCCTTCGCTGTAGATCCCCCGCCGGAAAGACCGGCGGGGTTAGAACCGAAGCTAAAAAACCGCGTTTAAAATATACCCCATAAGCATAATACCGCTGATCGTAATACCGAAGAATACCGCCAACAGTTCCCACTTCATTACTTTTTTAAGGATCAAGGCTTCGGGAATGGAGATGGTGACGATCGCGGTCATAAATGTCAGCGCTGTCCCCAGCGGCACGCCCTTGCCTACCATCGCTTCCATTATCGGGATAACACTCACCGAATTCGCGTACAACGGCGCTCCCAGCAGAGTTACCAGAGGAATACTCCACCATGTCTTAACGGCAAAGTATTGTTCAACCAGGTTTTTGGGGACAAACCCGTGAATTAACGCGCCGATCCCGACGCCTAAAACCATATATGGAAAAATTTGTTTGGTGATACACATCCCTTCTTTCCAGAAGTAAACAGCCTTCCGCCTGAAAGACAACGAGACGCCGCCATTCTCGGCCTGCGCCTGTGCGCGGGTTTTGACTTTTAAAAGTTCCGTCTTTACGTATTTTTCAAGATGCAATCTCTGGATCAACATCCCTCCGGCTATCGAAACGGAAATACCGATCAGGTTGTATAAAATAGTGGCTTTGATCCCGAACATCGCCGGGAAAAGATATAATGACGCCTCATTGACGAGCGGCGAACAGATAAGAAAAGCGAATGTCACCCCCAGCGGGATCCCCGCGCCGAGAAAACCTATAAAAAGCGGAATAGACGAACAGGAACAAAAAGGCGTAATTATCCCCAAGAGCGCGGCAAAAAGATAATCCAGCCCGAACCAGCGCCTTTTGGCAAGAATATCCCGCACCTTCTCCATCGGGAAATAATAACGGATCACGGCCATCAGATAATTAATGACGACCAATAGAAGTCCTATTTTTATCGTGTCATAGATAAAAAAGTTAACCGTATCCCCCCAATAAGAACCCGGCAAGATACGGAACAATTTGTATGTAATAAGATCGGCAAATAGCTGTATCGGCTTAAAAATATCCATATTCCCCCCTTACTTCTTTACCACGGTGCAGCACCCGCCTTCGATACGGATCGCCTTCACATTCACCAGCGCGTCCGTAACCTTTTTGCATGCCGAAGCCACGATCCTTGACAATGTCGGCCGCGAAATCTTCATTAACTGCGCCGCTTCTTTATGCTTCATTCCCTCCAGACAGACAAGCCGCATCGCCTCGAATTCATCGATATTCAAAATAACCCCTTCAAGCTTATGCGACGGCTTGCATCTGGGGCGGAAACACCTCTCGCCCGGCAAACACTTAACCCACCTCGTTTTCTTCGGCCTCATACACGCACCTCACAGTTATGAACATTGGCTCATAATCTATCACAAAGGACCTGAGGCTGTCAATATTTAAATCGGTATAGATCGGGACCGGGTCACTCCAACCCCATACTAATCATAGAGTTCTAACAGAACTGGCACCATTGTAAGACTTTAAATAATGATTAATAAGTTAATATCTCAATCGTTCAGAAATAGACAATTAGTGCAAGCTATGGACTTGTAATCTATTGACTGTCTCTCGTAATTGGGGACACTTCAGACCGAACCTACTGTAGCACTATGAGTAAGAGGGACCCGGTCCCGGTTTGAGACACTAAATCCCCGCTTGATACTCAATATTGATAATTTACCAGCTGTTCTCATGTGTCTGTTTCGGATTGAATTTATCTTTGGGTTTATCCTTACCGGTAGGTACGCCGATGGGAATAAAGTTGAGCGGCACGACATTGTCCGGGATCCCTAAAGTTTTTCTTACAGCCAGGACACGCTCATTATCCGGGTAGACCGCCGTCCAGACCGCGCCCAGGCCCATCGACTCCGCGGCCAAGAGGATATTTTCCGAAGCAGCGGAGCAGTCGAACACCCAGAAAGACGCGTCTTTGCCGCCGAACTGACGATCAAGATCCCCGGTTACTACGATAGCGGCCCCGGCCTGCTCGGCCATTTTCGCATACGGCAAAGCTTCGGATAGTTTTTTAAGCACAGCTTTGTCGGTGATCAAGATAAAATCCCAGGGCCGTGAATCTACCGCGGTAGGCGCCGCCATTCCCGCTCTGGCCAGCATCATCAATTGTTCTTTTGACACAGCTTCTCCGGTATACGAACGCACGCTTTTACGGTTGAAGATCGTCTTTAAGGTATCGTTCATTTTTGCCTCCTGCGCTACAGCCGGATTAAAAATCCCTGAACATAAATATACTGCCAACCCCACAACTACCGCAATATTTTTCATCGCCATCTCCTGTCAGCCGATCCGGGAACTATAGATATTACGTTTTTAGTAAATTGTATCGGAATTTTGTCTATTTTCTATCGCTCTGCGCGCTGTTTAAGGAACTTATTTAACAGCGCACTATACCCCGATATCCTCATTCCAGAGTCCAGGATTATCCGCAATGAATTTGCGCATCATTGTTATGCAATCCTCGTTCTGCAGCACTTCCAAATCCACGCCTTTGGAACGCAGGTGATCTTCTTCTCCCATAAATGTCTTATTCTCGCCTATAACGACCCGCGGGATGCCATATAATATTATGGCGCCGGAACACATAGCGCACGGAGAAAGCGTGGTATACAGAATGCAATTCTTATACACGGACGCCGGCCGGCGCCCGGCGTTTTCCAGGGCATCCATCTCGCCGTGCAGAACAACGCTTCTTTTCTGCGCGCGCCTGTTATGTCCGCGGCCGATTATTTTGCCTTCATAAACAATGACGGCGCCTATCGGAACACCGCCTTCATTCAGGCCTTTCCTGGCTTCTTCAATTGCCGCTTTCATGAATTCGTTCATAAAAATACCCCTTTAATGGGAACCGCGCCGTTTAAACCGCGCGATCAGTAAACTCCCTATGCGATTTCCTGTTCTTTATCTTTCGCGCGATCAAATAAACAATTATTGTCGCCAGCACTGCCAAGAACAGCGAAATGATCAAATACCCGACAACTATCGGCAAAAGGACATCATAAACCGATGCCTGGAATAATTTTCCCGGATTAAAACTTTTTATAAATGCCTTCCAGCCTTCATAAACATTCCGGTAATTCAGCCCCATCACTGCAGAACCGATCTTAACGGCAGGTAAAAGAACAAGAAATCCGACCCAGGTATTAAAAAGAAGGCTTCCCAGAAGCGCGCCGGCGCGGTTTACCCGAAAAAGAAAAGCGAACAGTAAGGCGATAACCGGGCCGATACTCGGCATTACTCCGACGAACACCCCAAGGCCAAACCCCAGGGATATTTTCAACGGGCTGTCGTTTATCCTGAATAACTTCAGATATATTACTTTTGCCAACCGCGATACTCTTCTAAAGATCGCTCTCTTACTCATAAACTATCGATCCTATCGTGCTAATAAGAATCCGGGAGTCTTTATGGAGCCCTTGGCTTGACAGCCGTGGCCCCTTTCAATGCCCTTCGGGGCGCCTGCCTGCCGGCAATCCCCCGAAGCAGAAAATCGCGATATTTCAAACGGTTTTAGCACGAAATCACTTAATACATTGTCACATAAGTTTCTGAAGTCGGGAATCTAAATTAAATCGTCGGCCGGCGGCCGGCTCTGTGCGCCGTCTAAAGGACTTATTTAACGGCGCACTATTCCTCCACGGATTTGAACACCCGTGGATTCCGCGAAGAGGATGAGGGCCTCTGCCGTTGATCTCAGATCAGGCTTTCTGAGCCCAGATCAGTAATTAAACAATTGTTTAAGCGAATAATTCTTTTCTGTGGCTTTATTCAGGGCGTTGAGGACTTTATTTTTGACGCGCGGGGTAAGACGCCTGCCCTTGACTGCGCGCGCGACCATCTTATGCGAAAGCTGTTCAATCGACTTAGCTACCAGGTCGTGAGTCTTTAGATCATGTTCGGCCATGATCGCGGCGATCGGCTGTTCGCCCAGGTCTCTTTCAATCTTCTGTTCCATTACGTATCCTTATAGTGCGCTGTTACATAAGTTATTTAGACAGCGCACAGAGTCTGCCGTAGGCAGACAGTCAAATTTCTACTTTCGATTTTCAGTAAACTTATGTAACAATGCAATAACATACTTCCCATATGAAGTTTACTTTACCTTTAAATGCTCTCTCGCTTTCTTTAATTTTTGCGAAAACTGATCCTTTCCGAATGCTGAAGCCCACTTTTTTATAGTGATCCATCCGCCAAAACGAAGCAAATGATTCCGCCAGGGCCGATACCACTGTTTCCACCCGGATCTGATATTATGCAGAAAAAAGATCAAAGCTGGAAAAGACAATATATTCATAACTATCATAAAGAAAGATTTAAAGTGATAAAACCTCCCCATAATTTGCCTTACGGAATCCTGCATCTCTTCGGCGGTCAATGACGGATCAGGCTCAAACAGGGGAAAATTGCCGTCGTAATATTCCCAGCCGACGTCCTCAAGCGGATAGATCCTTCTTTGCTTTTCCAGCCGGCGCGTCAATTCCGTGCCGGGCAACGGGACCGGCAGCATAACCTGTATCGTATCCAACCCTGCTTGTCTTATGAACTTCCGGAACCGCTTAACGCGTTCCTTTACAGACATACTAAAACTCACGCCTTCTTTCATAGGATACCCGAAAATAAACATACCATGCACTAAAAATCCGAATTTATGGAACACCCTGGCCTGGGACACCATATCCTGCGGCCTTATGTGCTTATTCATCACCTTTAACTCTTCTTCGATCGGCGACTCGAAACCGATCGCCACCATATTAATGCCCGCCTGCCGCATCGCTAAAAGCAACTCCGGGTCTTGGGCTTTATCCAGCCTTATTTGCACGGTAACATCAAGCCTTCTTCCAGTGTTCTCTTGATAATCCCGGAGCATTCCGCAAAACCGGATCGTCTCTTCGCGCTGCTGCCCGAAGAAATCGTCAACTACGAAAAAATGCCGGGCATCTCTGGTCTCCAGAAGAAAACTGATATTTTCCAGCAGGCGTTCCGGAGAGGCGGGCCGGGGTTTCCCCTTAACCGTGCAGAATTCGCAATCCATACCACAGCCCCGGATGCGTTCAATGGGATAGATCTTGATCTTGGCGTAACGCACCAGCGCAAAATCAGGACGGGGGAATTTGTCGAAATCGGTCAAAGGCGGCCTTGCCGGAGTACAAACAACTTTTCCCTGTTCAGAATAAGCAATACCTTGCACTTCTTTTACATCACGCTTTCCCTGCAAGGCTTCCAGGAGTTCCTTAACGGTCTCTTCGCCCTCGCCGATAACGATGTAATCAATACCGCAGGACAATGCCTGGGGAATATTCTCTCTGGCGAAATGCTGGCCGCCGGCGATAACGGTCACGCCTTTATTCTTGTAGAGACGGGCTATCTCATAAAGCCTGGGGATAGTACTGGTCAATCCGCCGTAAAGACCGACTATATCCGCCGGTCTCAAATTTTGCAGGAGATCGTGGTCGGCCCCTCCCGATTCTCCCCGGGGACCGTATCTGCGCAGGTTATTTTCATCGACAACCTCCACGTCCCACTTTTCCATCGCGTTGACCACGCTGGCCACGCATACCGGGCCCAAAGCAGTGGTTTCCCTTGCGACATGGGAATAAATATTGAACGCCGGATAACCGGGCAGAACGATCCGCAAACGATATCTTTTTCTATCCTGGCTCAGCATAATGCCCCGCTCCTTTACACTTCTATTATAGCCCTTTAAACAAGGAATAAAACATAATTTTGGCCGAAGATTTGTGCGCTGACTAACGAAACACGAAAAACGAAGTATGGCCTTTCGTGCTTCGCCCGCCACTGATGCGTTGGCGAGGCTTCGCTCTTCATCTCGTCGCTTGTTCTTCGCTATTACTATGCGGGGGGACATTTCTGACGGAACCAACTGCGGCACTAAGAGTAAAAGGGACCCGGTCCCGGTCAGAAACGTTTCTTGGTTTTTGCGTCCTTCGTCCTTTATGCCTCATGCTTCGTTATTAATAGGTGGGGGACACTTCTGACGTAAATACCTTACGCCGCAGCTGGTTAGGCGGACCCGGTCCCGTTCGGAGAGAAAAAAACAGGGTTATTTTTTCATTTCAAGCGACCATATCCCGCGCCGCCAATTCACTTCCCATTTCTTAAAGTTCCCTTCCGAGGCAGTTATAGCGTTGACA
>JBAZGW010000036.1:0-13397 GCA_041652635.1 Candidatus Omnitrophota bacterium
CGTTGCCTAAAGGCGCGAAGTTCTTTCGCAGCGCGAGGATCACGGTAAAGTTCGGCAGGCCTTTTATGGTGAATCCCGCACTTCCGTATCAGCAGATCGCCGATACGATAATGTCGGAGATCGGACGGTTGAAATGAAGAAGCGCGGGCCTAAAATAGTGATCGCTCAGAACACCGGTTTTTGTAAAGGCGTGAAACGCGCCGTCGAGATCACCGAGCGGACGCTCGCGGAGAATCCCGGTAAAGAAGTTTATTCGTTGGGGCCGGTCATACATAATCCGCAGGCAATGCGCCGCCTGTCCGGGCTTGGGCTTAAAACCGCGCAATCAGTGTCGAATATTCCGGCGCGGTCTATCCTGATATTGCCTTCGCACGGCACGCCGGAAAGCATAATCGCCCTGGCCGCGAAGAGACGCATCGCGCTGGTGGACGTTACTTGCCCGCACGTGGCTTCGGTGCGGAAAATTTGCGCGGACCTATGCGCGCGTAAGCGCAAAGTGGTGATCGTGGGTGAAGCGGCGCACGCGGAAATTAAAGCGTTGAAGGACTCGGCTCCCGGTTGTATGATAATCGAGAGCGAAGAACAGGTCCCGGAAGGCGTTTTTTCCTCCGGTAAAATAGGCATCATTTCCCAGACTACCCAGTCGAAAGACAGGTTTTTTGGGATTGTGGGCGTGATCCTGAAGAAAAATCCGTTGGTAAAGGAGGTGGATATTTTTAATACCGTTTGCCGGGACACCGCGGGGCGCCAGGAGGAAGCTAAGAAACTGGCGTCGCAGGTGGACCTGCTTTTGGTGATTGGATCGGCGACGAGCGCCAATACCAGAAGGCTGGTGGAGATCGGCGGTTCGGTGAACGGTAATACGCACCTGGTCGAGAAAACGGCCGGGTACCTTGCGGATAAAATCAAAGGAGCCCGCAGTATCGGGGTGATCAGCGGTGCGTCCACTCCTTCATGGCTTATCGAAGAAGTGATCGGATGCATAAAGAAAAACGGGTAAATGGGCCCGGCCGGAATCACGGCTTTAGGGCATACGGTTTAACAAGCAACGGCGGTAGAACAAGGGGAAATACAAATGACGGAAACTAAACTTGATCTAGAACAGCTCTATAACGAGAGCATAAAGCTGATAAGAGAAGGCGAAATAATAACCGGGAAGATCGTTTCCATTAAGAGCAAGGAAGTCTTCGTGGACGTGGGGTTCAAGTCCGAAGGCCTGGTCGCCGCGCATGAATTCAACCCGGACGACCTGGAGATAGGCAAGGAACTCGATTTCCTTATTGAGTCACTTGAGAACGACCACGGCATAATGATGCTTTCCAGGGAGAAAGTCACCAGAATGCAGGGGTGGGATAAGATAATCAAGAACTCGAAAGAGAATGATCTCATAGAGGGCACGGTAAGCAGGAAAGTCAAAGGCGGATTCCTGGTGGATGTTAACGGGATAGAAGGATTTTTGCCCGCGTCCCTTTCCGCTTTTAAGGGGATGTTCGAGAAGGATATCCTCGGCAGGCAATTCAAGTTCAAGATAATAAAGATCAATAATCTCCGCAGAAGCATAATCCTCTCCAGGCGCGACGCCGTGCAGAAGGAAAAAGAGGAAGCCAGGACGAAGATCTGGCTGGAGATCAAGATCGGCGGCATACATACCGGGACCGTCAAGGCCATTACCGATTTCGGCGCGTTTGTGGACCTGGGCGGAGTGGACGGGCTGCTGCATATAACCGATATGTCCTGGTCGAAGATCAGCCATCCTTCCGAAGTCGTCGCGATAGGCGACAGGATAGAGGTAATGGTGTTGAACTTCGATAAAGAGGCGAATAAAGTCTCTCTCGGACTGAAGCAGAGGTTCCCGGATCCATGGCAGGATGTGGATACCAAATACAAGGCGGGAGACAAGCTGAAGGGCAAGATAGTGAATATTCTGCCTTACGGCGTGTTCGTGGAACTGGAAAAAGGGATCGAAGGACTGATCCACGTATCAGAGGTTTCCTGGTCAAAACGGGTCACCAATCTCGGTGAACTGTTCGCCGTCGGCGATATGGTGGAGACCCAGGTGTTGAATGTCGACCGTGACGCGCGCAGGATATCCTTGAGCGTAAAACACCTTGAACAGAATCCCTGGATGGACGCCGAGGGCAAGTATCCGGCAGGCACCAGGATACAGGGAAAGGTGCGGGGTTTCACCGATTACGGTGCGTTCATTGAACTGGACGGGAATCTGGAAGGTATGATCCATATCTCCGATATGTCCTGGACAAAGAGGATCAGCCATCCGCAGGACCTTCTTAAAAAAGGGCAGAAAGTGGATGTGGTCATTCTTTCCGTTGATATACAGAGCCATCGTATTACCTTAGGGCTTAAACAGCTGCAGGATAATCCGTGGCCGGAGATCGCCGCCAAGTATCCTTTGGAGCTGGTGTTGGAAGCCGAAGTCGTGACCATAAACGATTTTGGCGTTTTCGTCAAAATAGAAGAGGAACTTGAAGGGCTTGTCTATGCCAATGAAATAGATAAGGAGATATCCTCCCAGTTGAAGGTGGGGGATAAACTGCAGGTTAAGATAATCAAGGTGGACATTGAGCAGGGCAAGATCGGCCTGACCTCGAAAGTCTAATTATGAAAAAGTCCATAGTCGATAGTCCATGGGCCATAGTTTTAAAATCAGATAACCGCTTTTCGTCTGTTTTTATCCGTGGACTGTGGACTATTGACCGTGGACTCTTTTGAATATGATGGACATTAATGCGCAGTTGAAGATCATCAAGCGCGGGGCGGTGGATATCCTTTCCGAGGAAGAACTGCGCCTGAAACTAAAAGAAGGCAGGCCGTTGATCGTCAAGGCCGGTTTTGACCCCACGGCCGCCGACCTGCATCTCGGGCATACGGTCCTTCTGCGGAAGCTGAGGCAGTTCCAGGACCTTGGGCACAGGGTCAAATTCCTGATCGGCGATTTCACCGCCAGGATAGGCGATCCCACCGGCCGCTCGCAGCTGCGCAAGCAGCTCTCGAAAGAAGAAGTAAACCAGAACTCCGTTACTTATTGTAATCAGGTATCCCGGGTCCTGGATATGGAAAAGCTGGAGGTCGTATTTAATTCGCATTGGTTCGAGAAGATGCGGATAGCCGATATGTTGTCCTTGACCTCTCACGCCACCGTTTCGCAAATGCTGGCAAGGGCTGATTTCCGCAACAGGCATTCCAACGGGCAGGATATTTCCCTCCTGGAATTAATGTATCCTCTTCTGCAGGGGTATGATTCCGTGGAATTGAAGGCGGATATAGAAATTGGCGGCAGTGATCAGATATTTAACCTGCTGGTCGGCAGGGAACTGCAAAAAGACTACGGGATCGTTCCCCAGGCGGTATTAACTATGCCTTTGCTTGAGGGCACGGACGGCGTGCAGAAGATGAGCAAGTCTTATGATAATTATATCGGCATCAACGAACCCGCCGGGGATATGTTCGGCAAGCTGATGTCTATTTCCGACGAGTTAATGTTCAAGTATTATGAACTGCTCACTGATGAGGATATGAACTCAGTGCGTTTGATGCATCCTAAGGACGCGAAAGTGCGGCTGGCCAAGTTGATCACCGGGCAATATCACGGAAATGACGCGGGAGAGGCGGCCGCGGATGAGTTCGGACGTGTCTTCAGCCGTAAGGAGGTCCCGCAGGATGTCCCGGTGCATAAGCTGGCGCGGGGAGGAGAGCGGGTTATCGAGATCATTATCGCCCGCGGGCTGGCAAATACCAAGAATGAAGCCCGGCGCCTGCTTGAGCAGGGCGGGGTAAGTTTTAACGGTGAGCGCATATCCACGGAAGAGGCGTTGTTGTCCTCCGAGGGCATTCTTAAAGTGGGCAAACGGCGCTTTCTAAAACTCCAGTTGTAATCGCGTATCGCGGCGGTAAACCCGACTGGATCATCAGATAAATCTAAAAATGCCGAAACTGGAAAAGTTTTGCTTTTCGATACGCGCTTTGGCTTCGTCTTTATTCCTTTCCATAAACAGTTCCTTTTTCTTGAGCATAATGCTGGTTTTCCTGGGAACGCTGGTGGCCAATTCTTTTCATATGGTTTACCAGATGATCGCCGCGCATAAGCTTCCGGCGGAGGATTTCGCGGCGGTTAATTCTTTGCTGGCCGTGCTTTCCCTGATAGCCATACCCGCGGGCACTCTGCAGACGGCGGTGGTCGCGCAGACAGCGGCGGCGCGGGCGCGGGGCTTGGGGGTGCCGCACATAAGGGCGGTCTTCCGAGAATATATGAGGTTATCCTTTATTGCCGGAGCGGTAACCTTCGTGTTTTTCTTCCTGGCAGGGGCGCAGCTCCAGTCGTTACTTCAGCTTGCTTCTCCGGCTCCTGTAAGATTTCTGGCGATAATGGTGTGTTTGTCGTGGATAAGCCCGGTGGCGTTGGGTATGCTGCAGGGGCTGGAGATGTTCGGTTGGTTCTGTTCCGCCAATTGCGCGACAGGGCTGGTCAAAGTGGCGTCGGTGGTATTTTTAATTTCGCTGGGAGCAGGAGTGCCGGGGGTCTTGTTGTCGGTCTGTCTTTCGCTTTTGACGACCATACTTGTGGCTCAGGCTGCTCTTTTCTCTTTTAAAAATAAAAGGCCTTCCGTTGAACTCAGGAAGGAGGCGTCCTCTTCTCTGCGCCAGATATTTTCTTCGTATTTACTGCCGGTTTCCTTCAGCCTTTTTCTCTTCACTTTCTTAGTCACGATCGATATGATCTTCGTGAAGTCGTTTTTTCCCCCGGCTGAAGCCGGTATCTATTCGTTCGCCCAAATGGCGGGCAAGATATTCCTTTTTCTGCCTTCCGCGGTGCCGTTGGTAATGCTGCCGAAGACCAGCGGTATGGCCGCTGTAAAAGCCGACAGCGGGATCATTTTGGGGAAATCCATAATAATGACCGTTTTGATAAGCGTGGCCGGGGCGGGCCTTTTTAACCTGTTCCCCGGTTTTTTCCTGAGGCTGCTGACAGGCGCTTCCAGTCCTTCCGTTATTCTTCTTGGGCGCTTCTTCAGCCTTTCAATGAGCCTTTTTGCCGTTGTTTATGTATTTATCATCTATTTTATAGCTTTGCGGGATTTTCGTTTTATAAAGTTTCTGATCTTATCGGCCGTTGCCCAGGCCGCGGCTTTTGTTATCTTTCACTCTTCTTTGATAAGCATACAACAGATAATGTGTTTGAACGCTTTTGTTCTGGTTTTTCTTTTGATAGGCCTGTTTAAAAGAACGTCCGATAGATCACGGGATAGTGAACCCGGTTTTTACCGGAAGGATGTTTAATATTGATCGGAGCGCGGAAATCCCGAATGCCGAGATAAAAAATCGTCATTCGGTAACGGTTACGATACCCGTATTTTAGTCTCGCCAAAGTTTTAGTGGCTGACGTATCGTCGATCGTCTTACGTTTTTCGGTTTTAAGCCGTAACCGTGACCTTAACCGATACGGGCCTCGTTACCCTTGCCGTTACCGAGAGTTGAAACGTTACCTTGACCGTAACCGTCTAATGGGGGGTTTCGTTACCGCAGCCCTTACCTGTAGTTACAGAGGATCCTTTACGCGATGCCAGAGGTTAAAATACGCGGTGCCGGGAAAAATGCCTTTTATTCCACTGCGGGAAATAATCGTCTGGTTTCAGGCCGGCGCGCTTTAGCGCCGGTCCCGGCGGGCAGGTTTTCGGTGAAGGATAACCGTTTATCGTATATCCTTTCTAATGGCGGCCGTATCCCTTTCGACGGGGAGTGGAGCCTGGACGAGAAACATAACCTGGTTTTTTCCCTGCGGGATGACGGCGATGCTTCCGGCAGGATAGTTTTGAGAGGAAAGATAATTTCCGCGCGCGCGGGTGTCCTGGCTTTTGAGGCGTCCGGCGTCAATGAAAGCGGAATGGTGGAATGGCAGGTCTTTGAACTCTACGGCCATTGGGATGCGGATCCCTCCAACAGGCTGGCTTTCACATTGCGCAAGGGCGGTTCTCTGGGCAGGCTGGTCCTGCGCGCTTCCTGGGAGGTGGGCTCCAACCAGGAGATAGTTTATACATACACAAGAGAGACGCTTAAAAGAACCGGCCTCAGGGAAAAGATCACGGTTACTTTCAGCGGATACTGGCAAATATACTCCCGGAACAGGATAGTGTATTCTCTTTGCCGTTCATCCGGGGAGGGATTCGCGTTCAAGGTCTGCCTGCAGACTCCCAGCCTTTATCCTGCCGACGGTAAGATAAAATACCGCCTCGGCGCCGGCGTCTCTAAGGGGCGGGATATTTCCTTGTATGGACAATGGAAATTCGGCAGGCGCTTTAACCTCGCTTTCGAGATGCGTTACGGTCCGGGCAGTAAAGAAAGGATTTATTTTGACGCCGGGTTCAAGAACAAACGGGGAGATTCGCTTGCTTTCAGGCTTAAGACTCTTGAAGGAAAATTCTCCGGGATCTCTTTGCTTTGTTCCCGCGCATCGATGGCCGCGGACAATACGGTAAGGATGTTCGCGGAGTTTGTCCTGAAAAATGACGAAAAGGCCGTCAATGCCGGGGTGGAGTTTAAGTTTTAGGAAAAATTGAAGCACGAAGGATGAAGCACGTAAAAGCGGAAGAATAAAAAGTGCTGTTTTATGTTTTTTTTCTCATGCTTCTTCCCTCATGCTTCGTCCCTCGGTTATTTGATTAGAATGGAGTTTTAATGATGTTCTGGCAAATAATAGGGGCGGCGGCGGCTTTTCTGACTATGTTTTCTTTTGTGCCGCAGATCATCAAGACCGCGGTGGACCGTTCGGCAAAGGGCGTCAGTATCGTTACTTTGCTGCAGTTCGCTTCGGGAGTGTCACTTTGGACAATTTACGGAATATACCGCCGGGATATCATCATCATCGCGGCGAATATAACAACATTGTTGTCCCTGTTGGTGCTTATTTATCTGTATTTCCGTTTTAAACCTGCAGAGAATAAGACGGTAAGCCCCACCGCGGGGGAACAAACACGCAGATAAGGATGAATCATTATGCCGTTTCTTTCAATCATAGTCCCTGTTTTTAATGAATCCCGCACGATCGCCGATATTATCAGTAAAATAGACGCTATTCCGCTGGAAAAGGAATTGATAATTGTGGATGACGGGTCTACCGATGAGACAGGCGCTATTTTAAGGACACAGCGGGTGCCGAATTTGAAATTGATCCATCATACTTCCAATAGGGGCAAAGGGGCCGCTATCCTGACCGGGCTCGCCAATGCCGGCGGTGATTTAGTGATCATCCAGGACGCGGATCTGGAATATGATCCGGCAGACTATATGAAGTTGATCGGAGAGATACAAAAAGGCGGCTCAGATCTGGTGCTTGGCAACCGTTTTTATTCCGGCTGGAAAGGAGAATTTATTCAGCGCTGCGGTAATAAAACGTTGACGGGTATGCTCAATGCTTTATTCGGCACGAAGATCCGCGATTGCTTTACCTGTTATAAACTGGCAAACCGCGGGGTTATTCAGAAACTGGGGTTAAAGGCGCGCGGTTTCGATATCGAAATAGAATTCTTAGCCAGAGCGATAAGGAGCGGACTAAAAATAAAAGAGATACCCGTGTCTTATACTCCGAGGAAATATTCGGAAGGCAAGAAAATAAGTTTTTGGGACGGAATAGGAGTATTGTGCAGTATCGTCAGATACAGGATATGGTAGTGCGCTGTGCACAGAGCACTCGAAAGTCGAGAATCGAGATTTGATCCAATGTAAAATCCCGGGGACAGTAATTAATTAGCGGCGAGTCGAGAGGGACGAGCAATGACGGACGAAGCAGTAAGGACGAGAGCCGATAAAAAAGGATCCGGAGCGCGAAAGCCGGCGCGGAAGATCCTTGTCTGCCGCACGGACCGCTTCGGTGAGTTCCTGCTGAATATTCCCGCTTTCCGTTCATTGCGGCGGGCTTATCCCGGGGCGCGCCTGTATATCGCCTGTGATCCGCGCGTTGCCGGATTAGCGCGCCTCCTTGTTCCTGATAACGCCGCGGTTATCCCTTTCGAGAACAGGCGGCATTCCCCGATAGAACTGTTGTCTTTTTCCCGGCGGCTGAAAAAAGAAGAGTTCGACATCAGTCTTATTTTCAATCCCACAAAAGAACTTCATCTGGCGGTATTCCTGGCAGGGATACCCCGCAGGTTAGGTTACTGCCGGAAATGGGGTTTTCTTCTTACCGGAACGGTCCGGGATACCCGTGATTTGGGCCTTAAGCATGAAAAACAGAGCAATCTGGAACTGGCGGCGTTGGCCGGAGCAGGACAGGAGGCCCCGGATGATCATCGGCTTGAAACCGGAGAAGATATAACTTCTTTGCTCCCGGCATCTTTTTTTAAAGACGGGTTTGTCGTTATGCATCCCTGGACCAGCGACAGCGTCAAGCAATGGCCGCATGAACGTTTTCTGCGCCTGGCGCGGTTGATATCCGGGGATCTCGGGGTAAACCTGGTAATGGCCGGCGGGCCGGCGGAGAGCCGCTCCTACCCGGAGTTTTATTCCGCGCTTGACGGTAGAAACATCGTTAACCTTACAGGGAAAACTACCCTGCCGCAATTACTGAAAATACTTTCTTTTTCCAGGCTGTTGGTTTCCGGGGACAGCGGCCCGATGCATTTGGCGGCCGCCTCAGGCACGCGGGTAGCGGCTATCTTCCGTAATGATATACCGGGAAAAGCTCCCCGGCGCTGGGGGCCTCTCGGCGCGGGGCATACGGTATTGGAAAAGAATTCTCTTTCAAATATAAGCGTCGAAGAAGTCTTTGCCGCCGTGAAAGGCATATTAAATGCGCAGGATACTTTTCATTAATCCCTTCGGCATAGGCGATGTTATCTGCACCCTGCCTTTGCTGGATGCCGTCAGGCGGGCGGTACCGGACGCTTATGCGGGGTTCTGGTGCAGTGAGAGGTCTTCGGAACTTTTCCTTGGCGACCCGCGCGTCCAGGTTTTGTTCCCGGTATCGCGCGGCGATATCAAGAAAATATCTTCCCGCTCGGCCTTTGCCGGTATGAAAGAAACCGCCGGACTTCTCTGGGCATTGCGAAAAGGCGCCTTTGATACTTCCGTAGATCTTTCATTGGACTGGCGCTATACGAATTTAAGTATGCTGGCCGGGATACCCGTGCGCGCGGGGCTCGACTACCGCGGCAGGGGGCGTTTCCTGACAAAAAAAGTGAAACTTGAGGCTTTTGGCGGAGAGCATATCATCGAAAGTTATTTCAGGGTGTTGAGGGAACTGGGGATAAATAGCTCTCCCGGTGCGCCTGAATTGTTCATTTCTGAACAGGAGAAAGAACGGGCGCGGGCATTACTGCGCTCTCTCGGCATTGATCTTTCTCTGCCGGTCGCCGGTATAGCCCCGGGCGGAGGGGCGAGTTGGGGCCCGGACGCGGCGGCCAGGCACTGGCCGGCGGAAAAATTCGCGGCCTTGACTTCAAGGATACGCCGTGAGCTTAAAATGCAGGTGGTCTTGCTGGGTGACCCGGCGGAAAAAGAAGTTTCCGCCGCTGTGGCCGCGGCCGCTCCGGAGATAAATGCTGATATTACCGGCGAGACTTCCTTGCCTGGTTTTGCCGCCGTTATATCTCTGATGGACGTAATGGTGACCAATGACGGGGGGCCGATGCACGTCTCAGTGGCGGCAGGCGCGCCGAGCGTCTCCATATTCGGGCCGGTGGATGAAGCGGTATACGGGCCGTTCCCTGCCGGCGGCAGGCACGTGGTGATAAAAAAAGAGCTGTCCTGCCGGCCGTGTTATAAAGGCTTCAGGCTTCAGAAGCGGAATTGCGTTAAAGAGTGTCTGGGCACCGTGGATGTCGGAGAGGTTCTTGCGGCGGTGGAATTAATTTCTAATACTAAAAGATAATACCAGGAGGTCAGATGCCAGGTAAGGTCCCTTTATCCGTGGTTGTGATAGCCAAGAATGAGGAATTTTGTATCGAGGAATGCCTGGCGAGCGTATCCGGCTGGGCCGACGAGGTGTTGATCATCGACGATTACAGCACGGATAAAACCCCGGAAATAGCCGCCCGCCACGGCCGGGTAATACGGGCAAAATGGGATATCGAGGGTAAATTCCGTAATTGGGCTTACTCACAAGCGCGCAACCGCTGGGTGTTCAGCCTGGATGCCGATGAGAGTTTTACCCCGGAGTTGAAAGAAGAACTTTCCGGGTTGCTTTCCGGCGGCGGGGAATTGCCGTGCAGCGCTTACAATGTCCCTTTACGTAATTTTATCGGCGATTACTGGGTGCGTCACGGAGGCTGGTATCCGGCGTATAAAGTGAGGATGTTCTTGAAGGATAAGTTCCGTTATGAAGAGGCCGAGGTGCATCCGCGCGTTTTCATAGAAGGAAAGACCGGCATCCTGAAGAGCGAGATCGTCCATCGCAGTTACCGCGACATAGCGGAATTGATCGCTTCCAATAACGGACAGACTACCCTGGAAGCCAGGAAATGGCTGCGTTCAGGCAAAAAAATGCGGCTGTTCCATTTTCTCTACAGGACGATCGACAGGTTTTTTCGCCGTTATATCGGCAAAAAAGGCTTTCTGGACGGGTTCTACGGTTTCGTGATCGCTTTCACCGATAGCTTCTACCAGTTTTTGAGTTATTTAAAATATGTGGAGATGGTTAAGTCCGCCTCCCGCAGGGGAGATAAATGAAGATTTTGATAACCGGCGGAGCCGGGATGGCCGGCAGCCACGCCGCCGAATATTTCGCCGCGAAAAAGAACAGCCGGGTGATGGTGCTCGACAATCTTTGCCGTTCCAGCCTGTTCGGCTGTAAGCGCAGATCGGTGGAATTTAACTGGGAATACCTCCGGCGCTTTTCCAATGTCCGCAGAATAATCGGGGATATCAGGGACCACGCGCTCCTTAAAAAAACTTTATCCGGGGGAGTGGACGCGGTGATCCACGCCGCCGGACAGCCCGGAGTGCCTTCTTCCATCAGGATGCCGGAAGAAGATTTTTCGGTGAACGCGGCCGGGACCCTGTCTTTGCTGGAAGCGGTCAGGAAATACAGCCCGCGCGCAGGGGTTATTTTTTGTTCCACCAATAAGGTCTACGGCGAGAATGTGGACGGGATACCTTCGCGTAAGACCGCTTCACGGTATGTTTACCGTGAACAGCCCAAGGGAGTTACGGAAATTATGCCGGTGGATAACACCGGGCATACGCCTTACGGGGCTTCTAAACTCTGCGCCGACATCTACGTGCAGGAGTATGGCAGGATCTTCGGCCTGAACACCGCGGTTTTCAGAATGAGCTGTATTTACGGCACGCGTCAGTTCGGTTTCGAGGAGCAGGGATGGGTCGCCTGGTTCGCCGCCGCCGCTTTGCTTGGCCGGGGCGTCACCATTTACGGCGACGGCAGACAGGTGCGTGATCTGTTGTATGCCGCGGACCTGTCCGAGGCTTTCGATAAATGCCTGGCTTCTCCGGGTAAAAATATGCGCGGGGAGGTGTATAACATCGGCGGCGGAAAAGATAATACCGTTTCCCTGCGGGAAATGCTTTTTAAATTGGAGCGGCTTTCAGGCAGACGGATCAAGACGCGCTTCGCTCCCTGGCGCCAGTCGGACCAGAAGGTTTATATCTCCGATACTTCCAAGGCCGCGCGTATGCTGGGATGGAAGCCGCGGGTGGGAGTCGACGACGGCATAGCAAGATTATTCAAGTGGACTAAAGAGAATATAGGGATGTTCCGTTGATAGTACCGAGGGATGAAGCACGAGGCATGAAGCATGAGACAGAAAAGGAAGTACAGATGATGTTCTTTATCGGTTTTTTCTTGTTTCATCCTTCGTGCTTCGTCTTTCTTGATAGAATTAAATTATCCGGTATCCAGAACCTGTTATTTATATGATTAAAAAACCCGCAGTATTCTTAGACCGCGACGGGGTGATCAATCAATATCCCGGTGATCTTAAGTATGTGACTTCGACAGCCGGATTCTTTCTGCTTGAAGGAGCCGCCGAGGCAGTGCGTAAATTGAAAGAGGCCGGGTTCGCCGTGTTCGTCGCTTCCAACCAGGCCGGGGTTTCCAAGGGGATCTACAGTAAAGAGGCGCTGGAGGGGATCACCGCGCGTATGCGCCGGGAACTGGAGAAAAAAGGGGCTTCTATAGACGGAGTTTATTACTGCACGCATCTTCAGGAGGATTGCTGTTCCTGCCGTAAGCCGAAGACCGGGCTGGTCGAGCAGGCAGTCCGGGATTCCCTGGCGGCCGGGGTGGAAATAGATCTAAAAGGCAGTTTTTTCGTGGGCGACAGCATAATAGACATACAGACCGGCAGGCAGTCCGGATTGACCACGGTGCTGGTTTTTTCCGGCAGGGAACAAGAACGGAATCGTTCCTTGTGGCAGACCCTGCCGCATTATACCGCGGAAGGCGTCAATGCCGCCGCGGATATTATTCTCGGCATTATTTCCGGGGATAGTCAGTGCCCTGAATTATTGCGAAATACGCAAATTTGTGTCATTCTGAGCACAGCCCGAGGGGCAAAGCGAAGAATCTTGAAGTTGATCAGATCCTTCGGCCGGCTGCCGGCCTTCCTCAGGATGACAAAAACGGCGTTTCGCGGCAGTCCCCTAATGTGTTTTTTACGTAGTCCTCAGCCTCAGAATGACGGCAAATCGGTATCTCGGAATAGATCTGAATGTGAAGCGGACCGCGGAAAGAAGAAGATTATTATTGCCTATGCTTCGGCCGGAGCGGGGCACCGCAAAGCCGCGGAGGCCCTGTTCAATTATCTAAAGCGGCATTATCCGGGCTGCGACGTGCGCAAAGTGGATGTATTGACGATGAGCGCGGCCTGGTTCCGGCTGTTTTATAGTTACGGGTATATCCTTTTGGTTAAATACTTCCCGTTCTTGTGGAGTCTTATTTTCGCGCTGACCGCGAGCAGGCGAAGGTTTCTCGCTTTACCGGCCGGCCCTATGCGCGCGGCCAACAGATTTGCCACTGCCGGTTTCAGCAGGTATCTCTTGCGCGAATCACCGGACGCGGTGATCAACACGCATTTTCTTTGTTCGGAAATAGCCGCGCGATTGAAGAACGCGGGCAGGCTGAAGGCGGGGATATTCACGGTAATTACCGATTTCGGCGTTCATCCTTTATGGGTATCCGGAGGCACGGATCTCTATTTCGCCGCTTCGGGGCATACCCGCGCTGAACTTTTGTCATTGGGGGTGGCGCGGGAACGTATCCTGGTCAGCGGTATCCCGGTAGGCGAGGAATTCATCGATTACGGAATGCAGCGCTGCGCGCCTTCCATCGGCGGTTATTGCCGGGGAGGGGAATTCACGATCCTGATCGCCACCGGTTCTTTCGGTATCGGGCCGTTCGAAAGAATAATACGCGGTTTGTTCCTTGACGTCGG
>JBAZGW010000037.1:0-13305 GCA_041652635.1 Candidatus Omnitrophota bacterium
AAGAAGCCCTTATGCTCCCACCTGTCGATCTCGATGCCTTGCTTAATCAAAAACTTGATTTTATTACTCAAGGGGGGTACGATGTCTATTCCGCGCCCTTTAGAGCTCGGGGTAAATGGCCGTGCGTATTGAGTATCGGTTAATCCGGGTATTGAGTGTCGCGTGTTGCGTCGCAGGGAGCGAACGCTAAAGGCAGATGGATTAATCGGAGCGCAGAATTCCCGAATGACGAGTATTAATATCGTCTATCGGTAACGGTTACGGTCTCCGACGTTACCGTAACCGAAAACCGATACGGGCTGCGTTATCATAGCCGTTGCCGGTATTTTACGGCGGGCTAAGCCTCGCCAATTTTTGTGGCGGGTAATAATTCAGGAAAGAAACCCCGGGCTAAACAGATTGGGTCAAATGACACCTTTACATCCATTGCGAGCCTCGAAGAGGCGTTGTAATCTCATGTCTCGACGAGATTGCTTCGCCGCTTCTCTCCTCGCAAAGACGAGAAATACATAAAAATCCCTATATGACCCGGCCTCTTTAGTCCGGAAAGTATTCATTTGAATTGAATAATTTATTAGCTTGTGGGATGACGCTGAAAGCCTTATAATGAATTTTATCGGAATATTGTCCGAGATCGCTTTATTCTCCTAATTCCCGAAGGGCCAGGCTATGGAAGCTACGCAAAGGAAATGGTATTTCAAAAAATCGGTATTACTGCTGATCTTTCTTTCCGTAGGGCCCTTGGTTTTGCCGTTGATCTGGCTTAGTCCGGAATTCTCCAGGAGAATAAAGATCATTTTGACTATCGCTATTCTTGTTTTGAGTTATCTCGCGATGATGATGACCATGCGTTTTGTTTACGGTTTACGCGGGGAATTTCAACAGCTTCTTCAACAAGGTTGACGCTTCTTTGTAGTCTTCGGTCTTGACCCTCGTGATCACGTCTCAATGAAGAGACTCTCAGTATTCCGTTAGCTTGCCGTTGCTTCCGTAGTCCCGTTTGCGGTTCAGCGCGAATGTGTTTGTTGTGTCGAAATTATCCTTCGGAATGGCCGAATGGGGGCCGGGATATGATCGGAAATTCAGACTTTGGTGGAAAGGAGTAGCGCTATGAGCCAACAGATCCAGGAGTTTTTATCCAGAGAAATATTTGGGAACAGTATCTCGCGTTATCTGCTGACCTTCGTCATTTTTGGTTCGGGGACGTTTGTCCTGAAGGTATTCATACGTCGGATCATAAGCAAGATCAAGAAATTCACCGAGAAGACCAGCGCGACCATTGACGACTTCATTGTCGACATCCTGGAGAATATCGTGCTGCCGCTATTGTATTGCGCGGTGGGATACTCCGCTTTGAAAAGCCTTATTTTTCCGGAAAGCGTTGATAAGATACTGAATTATGCCGCTTTGGCCGTCAGCGTCTATTTTTTTGTGAAGTTCTTGATCTCTCTGGTGGTTTATGGGTTCAGCGTTTATCAGCGCAACCGCGGTAATGATGAAACGTTGGGAAAAAGCCTGCAGGGGATATTGACGGTGGTGAAGTTCATCATCTGGGGATGCGCGGCGATATTCTTTCTGGATAATCTCGGCTTTAAGGTTTCCGCGGTCATTGCCGGCCTGGGAATAGGCGGCGTTGCCGTAGCTCTGGCAGCACAGGCGGTGCTGAGGGACCTCTTTAGTTATTTTTGCATATTGTTCGACCAGCCGTTCATCGTCGGCGATTTTATTATCGTCGGCGACTTTATGGGCAGTATCGAGCATATCGGGATAAAGACCACGCGTATACGCAGTTTAAGCGGCGAGATGCTCATTTTTTCCAATTCCGACCTGACCGATTCCCGCGTGCGCAATTACAAGTTGATGGAAAAACGCCGGGTTCTGTTTAAACTGGGAGTGGTTTACCAGACCCCTTTGCAGCAGATGAAAGAAATACCTTTGATGATCGAGCGGATAATAAAAGGTGTCGAGGGGGCTATCTTTGAAAGGGCGCATTTTTTGTCTTTCGGGAATTTTAGCCTGGATTTTGAGATCGTTTATCATGTTATCGGAGGCGACTACAATAAATATATGGATATACAGCAGCAGATCAATTTCGCGGTGATGCGTGAGTTCTCAGAGAAAAAGATAGAATTCGCTTATCCGACGCAGACGGTGTTCCTGCAGAAATGACCGGCGGCCGGTCCTTTTGCGCGGGATGGCCTCATAAAGACCAATTTGCCTTGACAAAGCAGCGGCAAGGTATATAATTTCGGCGGCGAGCAAAGATGATAGATGAAAAGTGAGGTAGTGTTATGGAAGAATCGGCGTATCAGATACAGGCGGATTTCATTAAAGCGTTAGCGCATCCGGTAAGGTTACAGATAATAGAGATCCTGCAAAAAGGCGAACAAAATGTGGGAGGTATCGCGAAGGTTATGCGCCTTTCGCAGCCGGCGCTCTCTCGTCAATTGACCCTTTTGAAGGAGAACGGGATACTTGGATGCCGTCAGCAGGGGCTGTCGACTTATTACAAAATAGAGGATGAGGACATTCTAAAGGTCTTGAAATCTCTGCGTTCTTTTCTATACAAAAAGCTGAAGAAAACAGAAGGCGTCTTGAAAAGCCTTGAGCGTGAATGAATATCCGTGCGCGCCGATGTTTACCGCGCATAATTCCCGTTGACATATGCGGCCGGCGGCCATAGAATTATATAATATACGATATAACAGCTTGACCATCCGGTTCCTATGATATAACTCCATGTCTAATTTCAAAAGGTACTTTATTACAGGGCTGTTGATCGTCCTGCCGCTTTTTATCACTTTTTACCTTTTGTTCGCCATTTTTGTTTTTATCGACGGGGCCTGCGGTACGTTGATCAATTCGGTCCTGAAGCGTTACTTGGGTCTTACCATGCCGGGGTTAGGCTTGATCATAGGCTTATCGGTGATCTTCTTTACGGGGTTTCTCGCCACTAATTTCCTCGGTAAACGCCTGTTGCATATTTCCGAACGCTGGCTGATGAGGTTCTCTTTTATCAGGCAGATATATTCTCCCATAAAACATATTATCCATTACGTTGCCTCCCGGGAGAGGCCGTCGTTCAATAAAGTGGTCCTATTTGAGTATCCTTCAAAAGGCATATGGACGATAGGGTTTGTCACCGGAGAACATTTCGATAAAGGCAACGTGGCCTCTGGTTCAGACCTTGTCGCCGTATACGTGGCCAGCACGCCGAATCCTTTTACCGGTTATGTCGTGTTTGTCCCACGGTCAGGGCTTCAGTCTTTGGATATTACGGTTGAGGAGGGTATGCGTTTGATCGTCTCCGGCGGCATATTGATCCCGGGCGGGGAAGTGGACGGATCCGGGACGCAAGAGCAGCAGTCAAAGAAATAAATATGCGCAAAACGGCCGCGATCAGCATTTGTTTTTGCTGCGCCGGTATTTTTTAAGTCTTTTTAATCAGTCTGTAGCGTATGACTGAAAGTTTCTTCATACGCGGGCCGATGGATTGGATCCGGCCGAAGCGGAACATATCGCTTCGGTAAGCGGGGCCCGCGCCGAAGATCAGTATATCCTCGGGCTTGTTTATCTGAATGAGCATAAAGACGCGAAAGCCGGCAAAGTGTTCGATAAATTGCGCGCGCTGGATCCGAAAGCCCCGGAGTTTCTTTGGGGAAAAGCCGAAGTTCTGCGCCGCTGGCATAATATCCTGGAAAACCGGATGATGCTGGAAGCGTTGATCAAGGACGCCCCCGATTATGCCCCCGCATATAACAGCCTGGCTTACATAAAATATACCTTGATGGATTTTAAAGGCTCGATAACTCTGGCCGATAAAGTCATAAGCTTGGGCAGGGACAATGTGGACTTAAGTAATTATGTCAGGGCGTATTTGTTGGTCGCCGGCGGCAAAGGGATGATGGCGCATTACGGCGGCCCGGTTTCCAAGATAGTCAACGGTACGGCGGTATTTCCCGATCTTAAGAAAGCCGGATCATTGCAGCCGGATTCTCCGGCTGTTCTATTCGGCCTCGGGAGTTTTTATTTCCTCGCCCCCGGGGTCGCGGGCGGAAACCGCGGGAAGGCGCTTGAATATCTACGGAGGGCGGTCAACGCCGACCCATTCTTCGCCGACGCTTACGTCCGGCTCGCGCAGGCATACCGGGCAATGGGCGATAAGAATAAATACGAAGAGTTTTTAGCGAAAGCTTTGCGTATAGATCCGGATAATATTCTCGCTTCCGATGAACGGACCGGGAAATGCAGGTTTATCTGCATAAGTCTTGATAAATGAAGCCCTGCGGCTGATCCAATGAGTTTGCCGAATGGCTAAGGACAAGCGCCGGCGGTTTTCCGGAGCGGAATGCCGACATTCATAAAGTTACACGGATCAATCTCAGGATGTTTGATCCTGAAAGGAGAGATAAAATGCGTTTTAAGATATTGCTGCCGGTCATATCGGTTATTGTCCTTGTCTGCGGATGCGCTTCCAATAAGACAAGGCTCGTTGAAGGAACGCTTATCGGAGGAGTATTAGGAGCGGCGGCCGGAGGCATTATCGGGCACCAGAGTAATCATGGCGCGGAAGGCGCGCTTATAGGCGCGGTAGCCGGATCCGCCGCCGGTGCCGCGGTAGGGAGCCGGATCGAGAAACAACCGGAACCGGCGGTTACGCGGGAACAACAGCCGGCGGCCGAGGTTCAACAGGCAGTAACAGTCAATAATCCTTCAGCCAATCCCAATCAGATCACTACCGCGCAGATAGTCGCTATGGTTAAACAGGGAGTGGATGATAAAGTGGTAATCGATAAAATCCTGCTTAGCGGTTCGCGATACAGCTTTTCCGCGGAAGAAATCGTTTCTTTGAGAACCCAGGGGGTTTCGCAGATGGTTATTGATACAATGGTCAGGAAATGAACTGTTTTTTAAAGCCGGGCGGGGATGTTGATTAGGCGGGCCAGGAATACGAGTAGAGGCGTAAGGCCTGTTAGTTCAGCTCAGGCAAGAAAGATGGATCTGTTTGCCTGTGGTGAATTGGGCGTTCCGCCGTTAATATTAATGGAGAATGCCGCGGTGGGGATCCGCCTGCAGGCTTTGTCCATGCTTAAGAAGGAAAGCCGCCCGGTATGCGTATTTTGCGGTAAAGGAAATAACGGCGGCGACGGATTTGCCGCGGCCAGGCAATTAGTTTCCGCGGGAAAACAGGTAACTGTTTTTATGGCTTCAAGAATGGATGAGCTGCGCGGCGATGCCGCGGAGAACCTGTCGGTATTGCGCAGGATAGGAGGCTGTTCCGTGTTTGGAGCCGGCGAAAAGGGATCCGGATATATGCTGAGGAAAGCACGTTCAAGCGGATTGGTCATTGACGCGCTGTTGGGCATCGGAGCCGCGGGATCGCTTAGCGGTGACTACGCCGCGATGGCCGGGATCATAAACTGCGCCGGCGTTCCCGTTCTTTCCGTGGATATACCTTCCGGACTCAACGCCGATAGCGGAGAAATAATGGGCGTTTGCGTGAAGGCCGCGGTAACGGTTACGTTCCCGGCCCCCAAACGCGGAATGCTTCGGGGGCGGGGGCCTTCTGTCTGCGGAAAAATAGTTGTCCGCGACCTTGGCGTTCCTCTTTCTGCGCTGAAAAGAGAGGCGGGCATTCGTTGATGAACAGCCGGGAAAGAAAAGGTTGGTTTTCCCTTGGAGGAAAGTCCCTATTAAGGCGGGGGCCTGCCTTTTTGTGCCTTTTCTTGAGCGCGTTGTTCCTGGCTTCCTGCGCGAGAGTGCAGCAATATCCTTCGGGGAGAGGGACGCCGGAAATTCCCACTAAGCCGTTGTATCTTCCCAGGCATGATATTACCCATATTGTAGGCCCCGGGGAAACTCTTTGGCGCATCAGTAAAATGTACGATGTGCGTATGAACGATATAACTGCCGCGAATGACCTTTCCGCCAAGCCGGTCCTGAAGATGGGGCAGCGTTTGTTTGTTCCGCGGGCGGCGCCGCTTAAACCGGTAATACCTTTGTATCCCACGCGCAAGTGGAGATATATCATAATCCATCACAGCGCCACGGAGGAAGACAACGCGCTTTCGTTGTTCCAGATGCATTTACGCCGGGGATTCGATAACGGTTTGGGGTATGATTTTTTGATAGCCAACGGAACGCGCGGTAAGAAAGACGGGCAGATAGAAGTGTCGCCGCGCTGGCTCAAACAGATGGACGGCGCCCATTGTAAAGCCTCGAATATGAATTCGCGCGGAATCGGGGTCTGTCTGGTCGGTAACTTCAGCCGGGAAAGCCTCGGAGAAGAACAGATGGATTCGCTGGTGTATACCGTTAATGTTTTGCGGAAATATTATTCAATACCGTTGAAGAACATTATGGGGCATGGGCAGGTCCCCGGAGCAAAGACGGAATGCCCGGGTAAATGTTTTCCATACAATGAATTATTTTCGCGGCTTAGATCGGCGGAGAGAGGCAATTGATCTTCGTTCAGGAGCAGGGGATAACCTTATCGTGATAGGAGGTATATATGCAGGTTGAATTGACTAAAGAGCAGCTGGCCGATCTCGTTAAAGTCGTTTATATGGGAAATTGGATGATAAACGGCGTGCATTTGCAAAGCGAACGCGTCAAGAAATTCGACGAGCTCGAGCAGTTGATATACGCGCAGGCCGCCAAGAACGGCCTGGAAGATTATGTGGAGTTCGACTCTTCCTGCGGGGAGTATTTTCCCAGGACGGAATTCGAGGAAAGCGCGGAAATGGAAGGCTACAAGAAAGGGTATGATGAAGAGACTTTTTGGGAGGGGCTGGTTGATAAAATGGCGAACCGCGATTTTATAGCCAAGTTCGGCGAAGAGGCGATAAAGAAGATGGATCAGCATGAGCGTTTTGAAAAACTGTATGAGTTCATAAATAAATACGAGGATTATTTCGAGGCCAAGGGAATAGACGGACTCAAGACCGTGGATATGGATGATTTTTAACGTTATTTTTCGCGATCTCTAATTATGAAAGGAGTATCAGATAATGGACGCGTTGTTGAAAAAACTGCTTGAGGCTCCAGGCATATCCGGATACGAAAAAGAAGTCGCGCTTATTATGAAAGAAGAACTGGGACGCAGCTGTGAAGAATGCTTCCTTGACGGGTTGGGCAACGTGATCGCCAGAAAAGGCAGCGGAAAAAAGAAATTGCTGCTGGCGGCGCATATGGATGAGGTGGGCCTTTTGGTCAAGCATATAACCAAAGAAGGTTATTTGAATTTCATAAAGATCGGCGGTATAGACGACAGGGTGCTTGTCAGTCAGCGGGTGATAGTCAAAGGCGCCGGCGGCGACGTGAAGGGGATCATCGGTTCGAAACCGCCGCATTTGCAGAAGGACGAGGAACGCAAAAAACCGGTGAGTTACGAGGAGATGTTCATCGATATAGGCTGTGTTTCCCGCGAGGAAGCGGAAAAGAAAGTCGCGGTGGCCGACCAGGTGGTTTTTGAGCCGAATTCCGGGACGCTGGGGAATGCTTTATGTTACGGCAAAGCCGTGGACGACCGGGTGGGGTGTTATGTGCTTTTGAAAGCGATGGAGAAAGTAAAAGTGGACGCCGAGATCTACGCGGTGGCTACCGTTCAGGAGGAAGTCGGATTGAAGGGAGCGCGCACGGCATCTTTCCGGATCAACCCGGATTTCGCCCTTGCCCTGGATACCACCGTCTCCGGGGATACGCCTAATATACAGGAGAGAGAGACAAGCCTGAAACTCGGCGCCGGAGCGGCGATCACCATTATCGAGGCTGCCGGAAGAGGGTTGATAGTCGGCGAAAATGTGCGTAATCTTTGCATAAACGCGGCCAGGAATAATGGCATAAAATATCAACTGGATGTGGTGGAAGGCGGGATGACCGACGGTGCTATGATATATATGAACAGGGAGGGGATCCCCACCGGGGTCTTGAGCGTCCCTTCCAGATATATTCATTCTTCGACGAGCGTGTTCAGTATGGATGACGTCAATTCGGCAGTCCAATTGTGCGTAAAGATACTTGAGGCGGCCGCGTCGGGGGTCTAACCGGGCATATAAAGTTAGAAAAGGAGGCGGGACATGAAAATCCTTAAGAAATTGTTTTTATCAGTATTACTGTCGGTCGTGTTGCTGACGGCGGTAATGCTTTTGTTCAGGAATATCATCGCTAAAACAGCGCTTACCTACGCGCTTTCCGCGGCAGGGTTGAAGGGGGAGGTATCGCGGGTCAATATCGGGATCTTTAAACCGTATCTGCGTGTCGCCGGCTTGACCGTCCGCAATCCCGCCATTGCCAAGGATGAAACGATGATCGACCTGCCGGAGTTTTATGTCGAATACAGCCCGGTGGACATCCTGAATAACCGGCTGTTCTTTCCGAAGATGAGGGTTAATTTGAAAGAAATGATCCTCACGCGCGATAAGAACGGGGTGTCAAACACGAAACCGCTGGAATCATTGATTCCCCAAGGAAGCGGGAAACCTCCTCAGTGGCGTATTGATTTGCTGGAATTGAAGATCGGCAGGATAGTTTATAACGGATATTCAATGTCCGGGAAGAAGGTCAAGTATGATATTAACCTTAACTTTGACCAGTCTTATCGTAATGTGGACAATCCGGCGAAGATCGGTTCGGATATCTTCTCCGCGTTTATGGGCCAGGAAGGAAAAGAGATATTTCAGGGAGTAAAAGGGACTGTTGAAGATACGGGGAAGAAAGCCGCCGGCGCCGTCAAGGATACAGTCTCCGGGACAGCGGAAGGTATCGGCAGCGGGGTCAAGGATGTTGTCGGCGGAGCCGCTAAGGGACTCAAGGATTTGCTGGGGAAGTAAATCTATGCAGGCAAAGCGAATACTTGTTTTAGGGCATTCGAATATAGGCGATATTTGCAGTGACTTGAGCGTGGTCGCGCCGTTGTCCCGGGCTTTTCCCGGGGCCAAGATATCACTTCTGACGTCTCCCCGGCTGGAAAGTTTTGCGCGCGGCTGCCGCGGCATAGACGAGGTTCTGGTTTTTGACCGTCACGGCAGGGATAAAGGGTTTATTAGACAGTTTGCGCTGGTTTTGTCACTGCGCAGGCGCAGGTTCGATCTGGTAGTGGTGCTTAAGGCGAGCCTGATGTTCATTTTCTTGGGCGCGCGCAAGGTCTGGCGGGTTAGCAAAAAAGATATCGGCAGGGACAGGCATATGATCGCCGTTTATATGGATCTGTTGAACCGGCATGGCGTGCCTGCCGTTCATCAGGCGGTTGATTTCGCTTTCTCCGCTGAGGAAACGCGTTTCGCGGAGAATTTTCTTTTGGAGCGGCGTATCCCGCCCGGCGCCTGTTTGGTGGGGTTATCTCCTTTCGCCAATTGGGGGCTTAAATGCTGGCCGGCGGAGAAGTGGAATGAACTCGCGGAGGTCCTTTCCGGCAAACACGGAATGTTCCCTGTTTTATTCGGAAAGGCCGCAGGGGATGCTTTTTCAGAGGCAACGCTGAAGCGGTTGTCTAACCGTATTATCTCCGCAGTAGACAGGTGTTCTCTGCGCCGGTCGGCGGCTTTGATCGCCAGGTGCAGGGTATTCATTTCCTGCGACAGCGGATTGGCGTATATCGCCGACAGTTTGGGGATACCGTGCGTTACTTTAAGCGGGCCGACCAATACGGATTGTTATTATCCGTATCTTTCTCCCGCTTTGCGGGTAAAAAGCCGCCAACCGCCTGCTTGCGCGCCTTGTGTGAAGCCGACGGACAATTGTTTACTGGACGATAAAGGTGTCCCGTCCTGTATGGGCGGGATCAGCGTTAAAGATGTCCTTGAGAAGGTACTCGCGGTAGTTCTCGGGTAGATTTTGGTTGACAAGGATTCCCATCCGGGCATAAGATATTCCATCTTTATATGCCAGATCCACACTTTTCGCGGCGGATTAAAATGGCCGGCCACTCGGTCGATCTTCAATCGGATGCGGACTTAATTTACTTGCGCGTCGAATAAAGCAAGGTATGTGTCAGTTAGGAGGAGTAACGATGAAACGATTTTGGCTTTATTTGCTTAGATGGCAATTAAGCACGCCTATCCTTTGGCTGGTGGTCAAGAATATGGGAACGGGCATTGTTTCGACAGTGATCGCCAACCTTATCGGCGGCGTGATATTTTTCTGGGTGGATAAATTCATCTTTACTTCAGCAGCTATCGAGGTTTGGCAGGTAAAGGAGAAAGGTAAGTGCGATAATTGCGGGAAAGAAGAGAATCTGTGGAGACTGGTGCGGACAGTGAATTATGACCGTTCCAACGCCAAACCGGTGTTCCTTTGTAAGGGATGTTCGCGGAAAAAGCTTTTGGAATTGCAGTCGCGCGGCGTGAAAACCTCTAAGACAGACATAACCGGAGCCGTTTAATATGAAAAAAGAGATAAATTTTGATTTTAATAATTTTATGAGCTTCAACGTAGGCAAGGATCACGGTGTCGCACCGCAGGAATTGAAAGCTATGCTGCCGGAAGCCAGAAAGGCTCATGAGCATCTCTGCCGGGTGCTGGCGGATAAAGCAAGTAGGGTCAATTTAGGTTTGGAATGGGTGATGCTGCCTTTTCAGAATAAAGTAGTATTGCGGGAAGTCGAGGCATTTGCCGGCGAGATATCCGCTAAATATGAAAATATCGTTTTTCTCGGCATAGGCGGGTCTTATTTAGGGTTGAAGGCCGCGCAGGACGCGCTTTGCTCTCCATATTACAATGAGTTTTTAGGGGTACGCAAAGGCAGTCCGAGGGTCTATTTTGAAGGCAATAATCTCGATCCGGACACGCTTTCCGTGCTTCTGGCGGAATTAAACCCGAAGAAAACTTTCGTCGTCGTCATCTCCAAGTCGGGAGAGACCACCGAAACTAAAGCCGGGTTTGCCGTGGTGGAGAACTGGATGAAGAGATCTTGCGGAAAGAACTACGGCAGGCAGATCGCCGCGATAACCGACCCCAGCGGAGGCTCCCTAAGGGCGAAAGTGAACATCGCCGCGGCAAAAGACCCGTTAAGCTTCCGTAATTTTCCTTTATTGCACGGAGTGGGTGGGCGTTATTCCGAATTTAATATGGGATTACTGCATCTGGCCTTAATAGGAGTTTCCCTCAAACAATTACTCGCCGGAGCGGCGGATATGTACACGCGTTGTTCTGTGCCTGAACCGTCAGCGAATCCGGCTTATATGTACGCTTTGTTACAGACTATTCTCTATCGCGGTAAAGGAAAGAATATTTCCATATTACTGCCTTTTTCGGAGAGCCTGCGCGCTACCGCCGATTGGTATTGCCAGCTTTTGGCGGAGAGCACGGGGAAAAAGTATGCCCGTAAAGTAGTGGTTAAGGATGGCAAGCCGGAACAATGGCTGCGTGATCTTTCCAGGGTGGTCAATGCCGGGCGTACTCCGGTGGCTGCCAGGGGGACTAACGACCTGCATTCTATTCAGCAGAACAATATTGAAGGTGAAAACGATAAAACGGTCACTTTTATCCGCCTGGAAAAGTTCGCTTTCGATCTGCGCGTTTCCGGGACCGGGGATTTTCTTTCAGGGAAGACTTATTCGGGATTGATACATCTTGCTCAGGAGGCGACGGAATGGGCTTTGGTCAAGGAACAAAGGCCTAATTGTACCATTACCCTTCCCAAGGCCGACGCTTATACCTGGGGGGCGTTGTTGTTTTTCTTTGAGATGGCAACCGCCTTTGAAGGCGAATTATTGAATATAAACGCTTTTGACCAGCCGGGAGTGGAAGGCTACAAGAACTATATGTATTATAAACTTAAGAAACCCGGTATTCCTAAAGAAATAAGTAAGGAAATAGAAAGTTCGCCTTTGATCAAAGACCGCGCCTATATTTTATAAAGAACACAAAGCCGGATTTTTGAGTAGTATTATGATCTATGTGGTGAACTCTCCATATAGAGCAAAAACTACACGATTATAATTATAGTTTTCGCTTTATACCTTCATAGCGCAGAGCCTGCCGCACCATTAAGTAATATGTAATAACTATTTGACAGAATAGAAGTTTTGGCTTAGAATAACTTTTAGAAACATTTTAATAACCAATATTTCTGTTGCTTGCTTTTCTTTAATCCTGCCTAATTGGGGTGACCGATGAAAATTAATAAAGTGAGAGTATTTGTTGTTCTATTAGCTGTTATTTCTTTGGGGATTTCTAATTTGCCGGGTTTTGCTTCCGATAGCGCGTCTTCCCAAGATGAGACCGGCGCTTCTGAGAATAAAGTGATCCCGGCATCAAAGCATAGATCGTTCAAGAAACCTTCTCAACTGCTTGATCCTTCTGAACAGTCGCGAAAGGATGATAGTGAAAATGCCGCGTTGCGCTCGGCTTTCACGAAATTCGGGAGCACGTTGAAGGATATCCGGCATAAGAAAAACGCGGCTCAGTCCGAGTATAAAGAAAATTTATCGAACGCGCAAACCAGCCAGGAGAAGAAAGAGGTATATGCAAAATACCTATCAATATTGAGACAACTGCAGGTTGAAACGAAAAACGCTGTTAGTGTCTTGAATTCAACCGTAAATTCCGTCACAACAACTACTACTATCAATTCGAACACTACAACAACTTTATCCGCTAATAACCCTGCGTCCACTTCTTCGGTTCAATCCGTATCTTCTGATTCGCAAATAAGCGTAAGTGCTTTAAGCGATCCTAATGGGAAGGTTGTGTTTAATCTTGCCGATGGGGCATTCACTCCGGCTAATCTGAACAATTTCTGGGCTAAAGTTACTTATGGCGGAAAAACTTATTATTGGGAGTTGGGCACAGGTGTGTTGAGCGTCGATGGCAAGACGGTTACTTTACAGTTGGGAAGCGAGTTTGACGGTAAAACTATGACATTTGCCTTTTTCGGTATAGATACATCCGGTAAACAGACTTCTTTGACTAATGAGATTAGCGTGGTGATCAACTCCGCAGCCAGCCCATTGACGGTTCCTACAGTGACCGCCGCGACCTGCGATGTCAACGGCAACGTGACCTTTACCTTAAGCAGTGCCTTCAAACCGTCTGACCTGCAGAACTTCTGGGCGCAGGTGACCTATGACGGCAAGACCTACTATTGGGAGCTGACCACCGGGGTATTAAGCGCCGACGGCAAGACCGTGACTATGCAGTTGGGCAGTGAATTCGACGCCAAGACGATGAAGTTCGCCTTCTACGGCATAGACACCATAGGCAAAAGGACCGGGGTGACCAACGCGATCAGCGTGGTGATCGATTCCAATGCCAGCAGTCTGACGGTTCCTACAGTGACCGCCGCGACCTGCGATGTCAACGGCA